>JAPLCU010000025.1 GCA_026392045.1 Armatimonadota bacterium | reverse complement strand
GCAACTGCCTGCGCATGCCTTGCGGCGAGAGTTACGTGGAGAGCCGTATGCGGGAAAACCGCACGTACGGTTCGGGGAGGGGGTGTGAGCCGTGACTCACACCTACCTCTATGGATTTCCATTCCGCCTGCGGCTCCATTCAAATCCCGAGAGACCGATAAGGACTTATGGATGCTAAAAGCTGCCCTTGACGAAGATGTTGACAAAGAGAAAAAAGCAGCGTAACATTCAGCTAGAGCCACCACCACTTCCAACTACGGATGGGACAGGCTCTATCGCCTTGCGCAATGATGGAAGATTTGCGATTATTGTGTAAACATGCATCAGAAGGAGAAACCGTGAGCAAAGCTGCGACCCACACTGACCTTGTCAACCTGTTCCGTGAATTCTGCGAGTTCAGACCCCCCAAATCATGCGACGGCATCCCCGACTATACCGCGGCGAGAATGAATGCGCAGCATGCAGAACTCAAGCTGTACCAGCAACGTCTGGCGGCCATGGATATCGGGAGCTGGCCCGTGAGCGAACAGGTGGACTACCACATCGTCCGCGCGGAAATGAACGGACTCGACTTTAATCATCGGGTGATCAGACCCTGGTCGCGCGATCCCGGGTTCTATTGCACCACGCCGCGTTTCGAAGAGACCATGCAGGGCGCCGTACAAATTCCCAGAAACCTGCCGCTCCCGACCGATGACCTTGAGGCGTTCCAGGGCGCGATCCGCAAACTCCCGGCGCTGCTGGCCCAGGCCAAAGACAATCTGACGGAGGTCGCGGCCGATTTCGCCACGCTGGCGCTGCGGATGAAAAAGCGTGAGCGTGACGCCTGGTGCAAGTTCGCGGAGAAGGCCAGCGAGCATCATCCCGAACTGGTTCCAGACGTCTCGCGCATCGTGGAAGCGATCGATGATTTCAGCGTTTGGCTGCAGGCCGATCAGGAGCGTTTTCTGCCGAACGCTGGCTTAGGCGAAGAGAACTGGAACTGGTTCATGAAGAACGTGTACCTCTTCCCGTATACGTGGCAAGAATCGCATGCCATTGTCCAGCGCGAACTGGAGCGCGCGGAGCTATGCATGCGCCTGGAGGAGCACCATAACCGGGACCTTCCCGAACTGGTCCCGGCACAGTCCACCGAGGAGCATCTGGCGCTCTTCGACGGCGGCATGGAACGGCTGATGAGCTTCCTGGAAAGCACGCTGATATTCAAGGACATGGAGTTCCTTAAACCGAAGCGCAGGCCCGAGAGATTTTGGCCCTACGATCCGGCGAAGATGGACTTTTTCCAGGAGGTCCTTTGCCGCGACGTACTGCCCCTGCATGCCCATGATGTCTGCGGCCACGCGCACGACGACCGGCGTTACGCGGGGGACATTCGCTCGATTCGGGGCGCGGACCGGCCCTATCACATTGCCGGTCTGCGCGCGGAGGGACTGGCGACCGGCATTGAGGAGATCCTCTCGCACCTGGGGCTGCTCGACGACCGACCGCGCGCGCGCGAACTGACTTACGTGCTCCTCAGCTTCCGGGCCGCCCGCGCCGCGGCAGACCTAAAGATGCATTGCCACGAGTTGGATTTCAAGGGCGGGCTGGATTACGCCGCCCACTTTACGGCCAGGGGCTACAGCCGGGCAGACACGTTCCTTCTGTGGGACGATCTCGAGCTCTACATCCGCCAGCCCGGCTACGGAACGGGCTATCTGATGGGCAAAGTTCAGTTGGACAAACTGATTGCGGATTATTCGCGGATCAAGGGCGCCGACTTCTCGCTCCAGGATTGCTTTACCGCTTTCTTGGGCGCCGGCTTCATCCCAATTTCCCTTATCCGCTGGGAGATCACCGGGTTGACGGACGAGATGGAAAAATTGCTGGCGTAATGTCGAGGTGGGTGTCTTTAGTTGTTAGTTGTTTTGGGAAACCCTTTCTGCTTTTGGGATTTCCATTCCGCCTGCGGCTTCATTCAAATCCCGAAAGACCGAAAGAAGGATAACTGAGCCATAAAACGGTCATCACGGGGTTGACAAAAAGCCTGTGCGAACTCATAATATGTTTAGTGGCTTAGGGTAGACTTGTGCCTATGAACAATAGTGTTCATCCACAAACTTCCCCATTACGCCTCTTAGTTTATTGGTTGCGAGAATCTGGAGGTCGCACAAGTGTTGGTTCATCAAATTGCGGAATTGGCAGAAAAGTTCTTTAATTCATGGTTCGGACTGGCCAGCATGATAGACCAGAATGAAGCGTGGCCGTACGAAGGTGATGCGATAACAGATGTGTTTGATACATTTTACAGCCTATTCGCCCATCTCGCCTTGACGGATGGAACGCTTGCCGACGAGGAGGCATTCTTGTTCAATTATGCCCTTCAGCGCGATATCGATGATGATGGTGTTCTCGAGAGAGTGCTCTTTGAGTTGAAAGAAAATCCACACTTTCTCAAACAGATTCCAAAATGCATCAAGGCTGCCGTTGAGATAGACAAAACAACTAATACGAGTTTAGCTGCCCTAATGGTGGATTGCGTTATCGGCTGTGGAGATACGATCATCATGTCAGATGAAGAAAAAACGTATGCCGAATGCGAGACACTGGCAAACTACGAGACTACATTGCGCTCCTACTTGAGACGATCTGGAGTCTTGGCCTATGCCCCTGATGAGGACGATGAATTAGAATCCGATGATTTAGAGACCGTATTGCCCGTTTCTAACGATAGAGAAATTGTCACTCACGGGGTCAAAGAGACACCAACATCTGTGGTGAAGAAGGATATTGCGGAACTGCTAAATACACTAAATTCGCTTGTTGGGCTTGACAAAGTTAAGCAAGATGTTAATAGCTTGACTAATCTTATCAAGATACGGAAAATGCGTGAGGCCCAGGGCATTAACTCACCACCTATGTCCCTGCATCTGGTATTTACTGGTAATCCTGGAACTGGGAAGACTACCGTGGCAAGACTGCTAGCAGAAATATACAGCTCCTTGGGCTTGTTGACGAGAGGTCATCTTGTGGAGACGGATAGGTCTGGGCTTGTTGGTGGATATGTGGGACAGACAGCTCTCAAAGTCCAGGACGTTGCCTTGTCTGCGTTGGGAGGTGTGTTATTCATTGATGAGGCCTATTCATTGGTGGCCGGACACGACATTAGTGACTACGGCAGAGAGGCCATCGACACACTTATCAAGATTATGGAAGACAATCGAAGTGACTTGGTTGTTATCGCAGCTGGTTATCCTGACAAAATGCGAGAGTTTCTTGAAGGCAATCCCGGTTTGAGATCACGGTTTAACAAATTCATCCATTTCGAAGACTATGGCCCGCACGAACTCAACACTATCTTCGTTGGCATGTGCGAGAAACATGAGTATAGGCTTACTCCAGAGGCGGCAAGACTAGCTCGAAGTCTTCTCGATTCGCAATACGACATGAGAGAAATCAACTTCGGCAATGGCAGAATGGTTCGCAACTTCTTCGAGCGAACGCTTGCCAGGAACTCAGACAGGGTGGCAATGATTCCGAACCCGACCAGAGATGACTTAACGACAATTCAGATGCAGGACCTTCCGGCTGGAGAGTCTTTCTCGTAAGTCACTATCCAGAAGAGGTGTTAAATATACCCGGCCGTCCACGGAATGAATATTTCAATCGGTAATCCTTGTTGTATCGGGAAACCCTTTTCCCGATACTGCCGAGCATACATATTTCGAGACAAAGGGTGTCCCGAAATAACTAAAGCGCTTGTTTGCATTTAATAAAGAGTCGGCCAGACCACCTCGCCCTTACTTTGAGCCTGGGTGTTTTCGTAAGACCCGTAGAAATCCGAATTGCAGTCCATCCAAAGAGTCAGCCTGTGCATGTCTTGCTTGGAGAGATTGAGGTCATGATGGCCTTCGCTTAGCATTTTGTATAATCGCGAGGCACGCGCGCCGAACTCGCCTGGGATAGATAGTGACGAAGTTTCAGCCGCGCCGTCGAAGAAGAACGTGTAGTCCCTTAAGTTGACATAAGATTTCGACCAACCGTTTTGTCCGCCGTCAACGCCTGTAACATCAGGCGCTTCCGGATTCTTCGAATGGCAGTCCACGCAATTTCGATTCAGCACATCCTGAACCAGTCTAGTGTAACTGAATGGATAGGAGCCGTCAACATCCTTAACGATATTGGATGGAGCTCTTTTCAGCGCCGTAGGCGTTGCGTTGGCGCGGCTTGGAGACTTTCTGACAGGATTGTGGCAGCCCTGGCATACCAATCGCTCGCCAGGTTGCACGTAAGTATCAGATCTCATGTTTTGCACCGCCATGCCGCTCGCATCTATTGCCTGGAAATATACAGCCATCTTTGCGGGCACAGTAAAGTATGCGCTGCCGTCTTCTTCTACGGGAACTGTCCCAAGCGCCATTCGAGCGCTCTTTTGCGCTCCATAACCTATTCTTGGGTTGTCGGCATTAGGAGTTGTCTTTGGCAGGATTACCATGATTCGCAGGGCTGTGATTTTTGTATCTTTCGGCCACTGCTTGACAGAATCATAGACGTTCATCAAGGCTATTGTGCCTGTGTTGGTCTTTGGGTCAGTTGGCTTGACCATATCGGGAATGATCGGCGGAGCTTTTCTGGGTCTCAAAGGCATCGCGCCGAGGCAGCCCACGTTTGGGTCTCGGTAGATAAGCTCGCGGTTGCCGAAGCAGTCGATGAGCCAAACTCCGTGAATGGCGCTTTTGGGGTCATAAACCGCAATATAATACTTCTCAGAAAGCGGCCAGGTAGCGCCGTAGACCATTCCGTAGGGGTATCTTCTATTATCTTCGCCTTCCGGGAATGCTGCTTCCGGGGTAATGCGGCGCACCTGAGCCATCGCGCCATCATCGGGTACCTTAGGGTCGATGAGGATAAGTGATCCATACGCCTGTCCATGATGAGGCCCTGCCACAGCCACGTATTTCGCAGAGCCTGGAATGGGGCGCATATGCACTTCCAGCCATGGGCGGCTTTGAAGCCTTTCGGGATAATTGCCTTGAATGACGCGCGCGTCTCTGCCGTCAGGGGTGGTAATCCAGGGGTGATGCGCCTGGTTGAAGCCGCGGTCGACATAGTCCCATCTCGAATAAATGACCATGCCGTCGTTGTTGATTGCAGGGTGCCATTCGTTGCTTTCGTGATAGCTTATGCAGGTGATGTCGCTTCCATCGGACTTCATCGTGTGAAGTGTGTAAACGGGAACCGGTCTGCCGTGGCAGCGGCCGTAGCCGCCGCGTCTTTCGGAAATAAATACTAACTTGCCGTTGGGCATCTGATAAGGGTCGAAATCGTTCCAGGGGCCATCGGTTAACTGCACAAGGTTGGAGCCATCCACATTGACTTTGAAAATGTGCCATGATTTGCCCGGCGACCAGAGATCGCCTTCACCTTTTTCTGTGTAGGCAAAAAATATGGTCTTGCCGTCGTACGACAGCGATGGTGAGAGATATGAGCCCTGCTGAGTAAGCTTTTGACCTTTGAGCCTGCCGGATTTGACCACAGCATTCTCCAGCACATCTTTGAGCACAGGATTGGCTCCAAATGGGTTCTCCAGCGCGAATATTCCGCCGCCGGGCACGGCTTTCCAGCCAAAATACTGGTCGCACATATGATTACCCAGGCCTTCATTCGGGCCGCAGATTGTGTGCTTGGCAAAGAGAAGCTTGTCGAAGTTCAATAGCGGGTTCGAAAATGCTATTTTCCTGCGAACTCTGCAGGCTTCCATGTAGAGATCGAAGCGGGCGCCCGAATCTTCAATATCAATTATCTTATTCTTCGCGGCGAGCTTGTCCAGCTGGGTCTGAAGGTCTTTCCAATCTTTGCTGGGTGCCATGGTCTTGAGATCTGCCAGAAGCGCGCGTGTTCTTCTGATTACCACATCCGTGGGGTCTTCATCAGACTCGGCTATCAATGCCGCAGAGTCAAGTGTGGTGGATGCAAAGCGGTTGATGCTATCTTTGTTGGCTATCTGCTTGGCAATCACTTCATACTCTGAAGCGTTTGCGGTATCTATTGAGAGATTATGAACCTCGGGGGCCGGAAAATCTTCGGATATGGCTGTCTTGGCTTTCAAAGCCGAAAGGCCTACGATTGGAAGAGCAATGACCACTACAAGCGCAGTTGCGGCAGCGAACTTCCAGGCTGCGCTTCCATTGGAGCGAAAAGATCTGATATTACGGGGAGAAAACAAATGGATACCCTCCTGGATATTGCACATGCGATGCAAGTGTGCTTACCGAATATTTATGCGCCTTTTACAATTAAAGACGCAGTAGAAAGGCTTATCTGCCCTTTTTTGTTCTATTGTTGTATCGGTGCGCCTTGTCCCGATGCCGCCGCGTGCGCAGAGATTACCGGACAAGGTGTCCCGAAGTAACTAGGTTTGCGTTTAATAAAGAGTCGGCCAGACCACCTCGCCCTTTCTCTGTGCTTCAGTGTTTTCGTAAGACCCGTAGAAGTCCGAATTGCAATCCAGCCAAAGAGTTATTCTGTGCATATCCTGCTTGGAGAGTTTGACATCGTGATGGCCCTCGCTCAGCATTTTGTATAGACGCGAGGCTTTTGCGCCGAACTCGCCAGGGATCGTTCTGGACGTAGTTTCCGCGAAAGGCTCGATGAAATATGCGAAGTCTTTTAAGCTGAAATAAGACTTGGACCAACCGAATTGTCCACCGTCAGCGCCTGTAAGATCAGGGGAATTCGGGTTCTTTGAATGGCAATCCACGCAGTTTCGATTCAGCACGCCCTGAACCAGCCGCGGATAATTGAATGGATAGGAGCCTTCAACATCTCGCTTGATATATGATGGCGCTCTGCGCAATGCTATAGGAGTTGCTTTTGCCTGCCTTGGAGATTTCTTAACCTGGTTGTGGCAGCCCTGGCATACTAATCGCTCGCCAGGGTGAGCATAAGTATCAGATCTCATAGATTGCACCGCCAAGCCGTTCGCGTCCAACGCCTGGAAGAAGACAGGCTTTTTGGCTGGTAAAGTGAAGTATGCGCTGCCGTCTTTTTCAACAGGAACGGTTCCCAACACCATTCGAGCGTTTTTCTGATAAGCATGACCGATTCTTGGGCTGTCACCAAAAAAAGTGGTTTTTGGCAGCACTTCTATAATACGCAAAGCCGTTATTTTCGTCCCTTTCGGCCATTTTTTGAAAGAATCATACACGTTCATTAGAGCTACAGTGCCCGTATCAATTTTAGGATCATCTGGTTTGACCATATCGGGCACGATTGGCGGCGCTTTTCTTGGCCGTAATGGCGTCGGAGCAAGGCAGCCCGCGCTCGGGTCCCTGTAAATGAGTTCGCGGTTGCCGAAGCAATCTACGAGCCACAAACCGTGGAGGTCGTTCGCGGGGTCATAGCACGAAATATAGTATTTCTCAGACAAAGGCCAGGTGGCTCCGTAGGTCAGTTGGCCAGCCCACGAGCACGCTTCGCCTTCCGGGAACGGTATTTCCGGGGTGACACGGCGCACCTGGGCCATTGCGTCATCATCAGGGATGCGAGGATCGATCAAGATCAGCGATCCATAGGCCTGCGTGTGGTGCCCGGCGGCAACAGCCAGGTACTTCTGAGAGCCTGGAATGGGGCGCAGGTGCATTTCCATCCAAGGGCGGTTCTGAAGCTTCTCGGGATAATTGCCCTGTATGACGCGCGCGTCTCTGCCGTCAGGAGTGGAAATCCAGGGGTGATGCGCCTGGTTGAAACCGCGGTCAACATAGTCCCATCTGGTATAGATGAGCATGCCGTCATTGTTTATGGCCGGCTGCCATTCGTTGGTTTCGTGATAGCTGATGCAGGCGAGATCGCTGCCATCAGGTTGTATAGTGTAAAGTGTGAAAACGGGGCACGGCGCGGTGTGACATCGTCCGAAGCCGCCGCGTCTCTCAGAAATAAAGACCACTCGACCATTCGGCATCTGGTAAGGGTCGAATTCATTCCACGAGCCATCGGTTAACTGCATGAGCTTGGTCCCGTCTACGTTGACCCTGAAAATGTGCCACGACATACCGGGTGACCAGTTTGCGCCTCCGCTCCTTTCCGTGTATGCAAAGAATATGGTCTTGCCGTCGTAAGACAGCGATGGCGAGAGATATGAGCCCTGCTGTGTCAGTTTTGTGCCTTTGAGCCTGCCGGATTCAACCACAGCATTCTCCAGCACATCTTTAAGCGCCGGGTTGGCCCCAAATGGGTTCTCCATTACAAAGATTCCACCGCCTGACGTTGCATTATAGCCGTAAAACTGGTAGCACATGTGACCGGCATTTTTTTCGGGGGTGCACATACTATGTTTGGCAAACAAAAGCTTGTCGAAGTTCAAGAGCGGGTTGGAAAATGCTATCTTTCTTCTCACTTTGCAGGCTTCCATGTAGAGATTCAAGCGGGCAGCGTTATCTGTAACATCGACTGTCCCATTTTTGCCTTCGAGCTTTGCCAGTTGGCTTTGCAGGCTGCTCCAGTCCTTGTTGGGCGCCATTCTCTTGAGGTCATTCAGAAGTGCGCGTGTTCTCCTGAGCGCTACGTCGGCGGGGTCTTTGTCAGATTCGGCGATCAATGCTTGCGGGTTCAGCGCCGTCGATGCGAAGCAGTTGATATTCGCCTTAACCACTATCTGTGTGGCAATCACGTCATACTCCATCAAGTTCGACGCATAGATTGAGACATCGTG
Source organism: Armatimonadota bacterium (assembly GCA_026392045.1). Classification (GTDB taxonomy): domain Bacteria; phylum Armatimonadota; class UBA5829; order UBA5829; family UBA5829; genus JAMCYN01. The sequence continues at coordinate 32,244 of JAPLCU010000025.1, read as the reverse complement.
AAATTCAGAGGCTGGGAACTCCTTGGATATTTCCGACAAGACAGTGTTGCCTTTTCTATATAAGACTATCTTATTGGCGTTTTCTTCGATGTCGGGAGACCTGAACGTGAAATTCCAGCCTGCAGTGGCTTGCGAGACCTTCAGCACAAGTTGATTCTTGCCGGGCTTGAGTCTGAGTATTGCATTTCCGGGATCACCCATTCTCTCGCCGTTGCACCAGATGGCTACTGCATCATCCGCAGACGCGCTTACCCTGTAGTCTTCAGCATATTTTGCCTCTATCTCGCGTCCAACATATGCGACCTTAAAATCATAGTCCATAAGAGCACGCAGGTCGCAGCCCTGGCCATCGACGAAGCTATTCGCCTTACGCCATTTGACTGTTTTTCCGTCCGTGTCCGCATACTCGGCATCGAGGTCGACGCCCTTCTCGGGCCCGTATTCTCTGTTTTCGCCCTTGAAGTCGTCATTATTGAATGGCCCGATGTAGTACCAAGGCCCGAGTTTGGGTCTGTTGCTGGTGATCTCTTGCATCGTTGCCGTGAACGTCTCGCGGGCAGTCTGCTTTTTGACGTAGTAAGCGGGGTGGGATCTCTCGTCATTGGATTTCAAAGCCGAAAGGCCTGCGATTGGAAGAGCAATGACCACTACAAGCGCAGCGGTGGCAGCGAATTTCCAAGCTGCACTGCCATTGGAGCGAAAATATCTGATATTACGGGGAGAAAACATTTGATATCCTCCTGGATATTATGCACTACGATATAATTGCGCTTACCGATTAATTATATACCATTTATAGATAAAGACGCAGAAGAAGGGCTAATATGAGAGAGTTCAGTCTTGCGGGAATTACATGTCATCCTGAACTCGATTCAGGATCTGTTACGCTTAAGGCTTAGATTCCGAATCAAGTTCGGAATGACAAATACACTAAGACTGAACTCTTACGCTAATATGCTTTATTTAGTCCTATTTTTCATTGCTGACGGTTCGTGTGGCGAGTAGGCGGGGTATACCTATCGCGCGCCCGTGAAGTGAGTTGGGTAAAGCATTTGGGAGGGTTTTTACTGCAGATCAGCGAAAGATCGCTGAGGGAAACCAGGCACGGCGGGTAACGCAGCCCGCAACGCAATGAACCCGGAGATGACATCAGAGCATCTCCGGGTTCGGCGTATTTACAGGGGAGGGCGAAGGTCCCCCTGAGCCGTTCTTCGCAGCTACTAGGCTCGGCGGGAGCCTCGCCCTCCCGTCACTCACCGCGAACTTTTGCGGCAACGACCTCCAGCTTACACTCTGATGCGGCTTGCGTTTCCGTGCCGCTGGCGCAGCCCGGCACGAGTTCCCGCAGGAGTTTGCGTGTATCGAACCCATTTCCATAGTTGGTGATGTGATCCAGGCGCACGATGGCATTCAGCATCTCGTTAGCGCCAATCTGCATTGGTTTGCGAACAAGAGAAAGCCCTTCCCACGGTGTGGGTTCGATTTGCTCCTCTTCTGATGCAAGCCGCTCGTGCAGTTTTTCGCCAGGGCGAATACCTGAATATTCAATTTTGATGTCTACATCGGGTTCATAGCCGCTGAGCCGGATCATATCCTTTGCGAGATCGAGCACACGCATGGGCTTGCCCATTTCCAATAGATAGAGTTCCCCTGATCCGCCGACTCCACCCGCCTGTAATACGAGCCGCACAGATTCCGGGATGGTCATAAAATATCTGGTCATTTCAGGGTGGGTGATCGTGACAGGCCCGCCGTGTTTGATCTGTTGTCTGAAGATCGACACCACACTTCCACGGCTGCCAAGCACGTTGCCGAACCTGACCGTAACATAGCACGTCTTTGGCCAGAACGACGCTGCTGAGCGGAATATTTCTTCGCAGAGCCGCTTTGTTATGCCCATTATGCAACATGGGTCGGCGGCTTTGTCGGTCGAAATCAGGACTATTCGTTCTACGCCGAACTTTCCGCAGGCTTCGGCAATGTGATATGTGCCCAAAACGTTATTGCGCACGGCTTCCTGTTCATTAGTTTCCATCATCGGCACATGCTTATGCGCGGCGGCGTGGAATACGATATTGGGCTTATACGCCTCGATTACCTGTTCCACGCGCTGCTGGTGGGCGACCGACGCGATCGCGCAGTGGATCCGTTCAGACATATATGGGTACGAATGCTGAAGCTCCATGAATATCTGATGGATCGAGTTCTCTCCGTGGCCGAGCAGAAAGATGGCCGATGGATCCATCGAAATGATCTGCCGGCAAAGTTCTGAGCCTATCGATCCGCCAGCCCCCGTAATCATCACGCGTTTTCCGGTCAGATATTTGCCCATAGCGCTGATGTTGGTGTTGGCAGGGGAGCGCCGCAGGAGATCTTCAACATCGAAATCCACCAGTTGAAGGTGATGCTTGCCGTTGAGAACATCACTAAGCTGCGGGACCAGTTTTACGGGCAGCTTGCGATGACGACACTCCATCACGTATTCGCGCAGGCGTTTTTCGTCCATATTTGGTATGGCGATTATGACTTCATCAACTGCGCGCTCGCTCAGAAGTCTTTCCAAAGAATCAATCGGGCCCAGGACTTTGACGTTTCGGATGTAGACACCGTTTTTTGCGGGGTCATCATCCAGAAATCCTATGATATCGTATTGCAGCTCAGGATCTTCGCGAATTGATTTCAATATTCGTGCGCCATTGGCCCCGCCGCCCAGAATTACTACTCTTCGAGGATGCTGATATCTCGCGCAATAGCGTGTGTTTCTGTTATGGCGCTTGGCGGCGCTTAGCATTCGAAGCGCTACTCGCAGGCCTCCGGTAAGCAGAATGCCTATTGCCCAGAGTATTATGATTACAGATATTGGGAACGAGCTGCCGTCCAGGAAGCGCTGCAGCGCAAACAGCCCCGTAACGCCGATGGTATTTCCCATGATTACAGACCACAATATCTCCAGCCCGGCAAACCGCCATGCACATCTATATAACCGCAGCAAGGAGAACGCATACGAATATATCGCCATCGCCAGCAGTGAGCTTATAATATGTGGCTGCAGATAACGCTGGTTGATTTCCGCCAAAGGCAGAGAATCAAACCTCAGCAGAAACGCTATTATGACGGAAGAAAGCAGCGCTGCCGCATCAGCCAGCACGAAGATAGACAGCACAAATCGCGCCTTTATCAGGCCAAGACGTTGGCTCAAATCCTGTTCCATATTTACCTCGCCCAAGGTCATTAATTAACTCTGAACTCTTATCTTCGTTCGGTTTTCAGATGATTCGGTTGTGTCTGATATATCAGATCGCATACGGTACGAACTGATGTGGTTGTCCTCCCAGGCTTTGGATCGCGTTCTGTTTATCACCAGGCCAATAAGATTGGCGCCGGCTTGCTCCAGGAACTTTGCCGCTGTCTTGAGATGTGGTTTTATGGCAGATCTTATCGAGACAACCAATAGAACCGCATCTGCAATAGTCGATATGATTTGCATATCTCCCAACCCCGCGCTTGGTGGGCAATCGAGTATAACTATGTCATACTTTACCCGCATTTTCTTGAATGCTTCCCGGCCATTGGTTGAGTTCAACAATTCGGGCGAATCTTTAGCAAACTTACCCACAGGCAAGAATGAAACATTATCGATTCGGGCAGGAATTGCCGCCTCGTCAAGGTCAAGCTCGCCGCGAAGGACATCGATAAGCCCTATGTCATTCGCTGTAGAAAGCAGCTTGTGGAGTGATGGATTGCGCGTGTCGGCGTCAACCAGGAGCGTCCTCTTACCGTCCAAAGCCATGGCAGCGGCAAGGTTGATTGAGACAGTCGATTTGCCGTCGCCCACGCTGGGACTGCTGACCGCGATTATTCTTGGAGATTCATCGCTCGTTGAAAGATTGATCGAGTTTCTTAGCATGCGATATTTCTCCAGCAGAATTGGGTTTTGGCCATCGATGCTTAATATTTTGGGTGATCTTCGCGGTATATCCGGCAACATCGCCAGTGTCTCCAATCCCAGAATACGCTCGATGGTTTGCCTGTTATGCGTTCGCTGATCCAGCCGGTCGGCGCCTAAAGCCGCTGCAATGCCCGCCATCACACCAAGGAGCACAAATACCATCAAGACACTCTTCTTTTCAGGATACTGTGGGGATGATGGCATGCGCGCCGCCGAAATCAGCATTCCTTTGGGCATAATCGTTTGCTCGCTTAAAAGCAGGGTGCGGTATTTATTGGCAAGCATCTCGAATGTTGATTTGGCTATAGATGCTTCTTGGGCAAGGTCCAAATACTGCCTTTCTTGCGCAGGCAATTGCTGAAGCGTTTGTTGCAGTTCATAGGATTCGGCTTGGGTTGCGCGCTCGCGAGCAGAGCTAGCTGCAAGTGCGGCAATACTGCTCGCGTATGTGGTAATGAGCGTGTCACGGACGGGATTTCGTGAGAGAGTCTTGGATTCGACCACATTTTCGGCCATCTCTTTTAGCCGAGCTTCTTCCTGCCTGATACTGTCGTCTATCCTGGCGACCTCAGGAGATTCTGGAGTGAACTCCTGCAAAATTGATATACGCTCGCTGTTCAGAGTGTCGATACGCGTGAGTATTGCTGTGATACGTGGATTGAGCATTAGATTTCGGCTTGTTTCCACCGTTTGGCCTTGGGCGGCAAGCTGTTTTTGCATGGAAGAGACACTTTGCTCATCGGCCGCAGCCTGCGCTTTTGCTTGATCCAGGCTCATTGACAGTTCGGCTGATCGTTCGACCATTCTGCCGAGCTGCGTGTCTGGAGATATAAAGCCGCTTAGCTGCTTGAAATCCGTCAAAGCATTATTTGCAGCCGTCAGAGCTGTTTCTGCAATCTTCATTCTCGCTTCAGCGGTTTGCCGGGCTTTGCGGGTGGCCTGCGTGTTTTTCAGCAAGTCTCGATTGAAATATGTGTTTGCGATGCTGTTGGCGAATCTTGCTGCGGCTGCCGGCGTATAGGCGCGTGCGGTGATGCGAATAATATCCGTATCCGGCATGCTGTCTATTCTGTATGACCACTCAGGGGCCTGCTCTGAAGCAAACCCGCGCTTTACGGCTTCGGTTCCCAGGCTGCTGTATGCTTCGTCAATCACCTCAGGGCTGGATATGATTTTGGTTTGTGTATTCAATGAACGACTGCGTGTAAGAGCTCGAAGATCAGTCATTAGCGGGATATCGTTCTCGGGTGCGACGAGATCGCTGCGGTTTGAGCTGACGACCACAATATCGGCGTAAGATTCGTACATAGGCCTGTGCATTTTATAGTAGGCAATGCCTGCTCCTGCGAACACAGCCATTACAAGCGCAAATATCCATTTTTTGCGCCAAAATCCTGCCAGGAAATCTCGAGGGTCGATCTCGTCCTCTTCTGCCTGCATGTGCTCCCAGATTATTGTGTCGGGGCCTGGGGCTTGCCTGAGTTGTTTTTTGTTGTGGTCTCGACGCATCATATTCTCTCACCTTCTCAAGAATGGATTGATAGCCAATGCCAGGGCGGCTGCGGAGCCCAATATCTCGTATAGATTCGACTTATTCGCCTGTGGCACATAAACCACGTCCCCTGCTTTTAATTCAGGATTTTGGGACGCATCATCAGATTTGAAGTAATTATTCAGGTTATATATAACTCTTTTCTGCTGACCGTTTTCAGTGCGTATCAATGCAATTGATCCGATGTTTGCTCGGGTGTCGGCTCCTTTCGCAGTGCTCAATGCATCGATAAGAGTCGTTTTTTGGGCGCTGTTGAATGGGACGAATCCCGGTGCGTTCACATATCCCATCACTGCAATACGTGCGGTCTCTTCAGGCACAAGAATCACATCCATCGGCTGCAGTTTTGGGATCGATAATGGCATGCCGCTTTTGATGGATTGTGTGAGGTTGCAGATATCCGTGGCGCCTGATGTGTGAGTGATGGCGATGCGGTCTGTGGCGGAGTTGTCTTGCTCTCCACCCGCCAGCGCCAGCGCTTCGAGGACGGTGCCGTTATCTTTGCGAATTTTATAGAGTCCGGGGTTCTTAACTTTGCCGGATACATACACGCTCATCATCTCCGGGGCATCAATCGAAATGATGTCGCCGTTTTCAACAATCGGATTAGCCGATGAATCTCCACGCAGTAGTGCTGGTAGGTCTATTGTTAAAGTTTGCCCGGTTAAACTTTTACGCAATGAAGCTTTGCACTCCACGGGCTGAGCGCTGTCGAGCACCCCCCCAGCCGCAGCAATAGCTTCAGCGCATCGCCAATCCTGCTTCATATCATAGGCGCCTGGCTTGGTCACTGCGCCCAGAACATATACTTGTCTGCGGCTGGGTGTACGCAGCGAGACAGTTACTTCCGGCTTCCTCAACCTCGTGCGCAGTTTTTCGCTTATGTTTTCAGCAATTTGCATCAGAGTTTTGCCGCTCATGGCAACTTGCCCTGCGGCGGGAAGTGACACATTGCCGTCTGCCGGCACATAAAACTCGCCTGAGAACTCCGGGTGTCTGGCCACGTTTACATTTACGACGTCATCGGCCGCAACCTTATATGCAGCCGTATCATCGATCGCCAGCGCAGGACAGGCGGCCATTATTCCGATGATCGCCGCCGCAAAAGTTGAGCGCATAAAACCTATACAACAGCCATTCTTGCGAATCTTATACAATTTATTGGCCCCCTTTGAGCTTAGCTTATCTGGATTATGCACAGATGTGTATAACCTGTGCATAACAAACTTGTACCGAACATTAGTAAGCTATTTCGGTTGATCTGTTTTAGAATTCCCAGGTAAAGTTATACTTATTCCAATATGACTCCCGCCTGGAAAAAACATTCATCGATGTAGTTGCAAATGACATCCACTTCTGCCAGTTCCATGTGCGAATACATAGGCAGCGCAAGACTTTGAGATGCTATTCGCTCGGAAACCGGCAGACGAGAAAGCGTTTCCGGTTCAAGGCGTTTGTAGAGCGTCTGGTTGTGCAGAGCCGGGTAGAAATATCGCTTAGTTTGCACGCTCCTGGTCTTGAGCCAGTCATAAAGTGTATCTCGGTTGATGCGGCATATCGCTGGGTCCAAGAGTATTACTACATAGTTCCTGGACGATACACACTCCGGTGGGATGTATTGGAAACTGACGCCGGGATATTGACTCAGGCGCTCCTGGTATAGGCTCATTATCGCGCAACGGTTTGCAATCCACTTATCCAGGCGCGCGAAAGACCATCTGGCAATCAAAGCATTAACTTCGGTCATGCGTGCGGAGAGACCCCGCCAAAGCATATCCTCACCATCCGGCGCTTTGCCATAATCTCGCATCTGCCGCAATTGATGCGCCAGAATATCGTCATTTGTAGTGACCAGCCCGCCTTCCATAGCGGTTACTACCTTTGTAGGACTCATGCTGAATACCTCGCCGTTGCCGAAGCTGCCGACGGCTTTACCCTTGAAGCGGCTGCCAAGACCTTGAGCGCTGTCGAAGATGAGCGCAAGATCATAATTGTCTGCGAGCTTTTGATAGGCGTCCATATCGCCAGGCACACCGAAGATGCAGACAGGATAAATAGCCGTTGTGCGCTCGGTAATAAGCTTTTCGGCTGCTTCGGCATCCAGGGTGAAAGTTCTGGGTTCGCTGTCGCAAAAGACTGGCCTGAGGCCGTTCCACAACAGAGCGTGGGCTGTTGCGGCGAAGGTGAAGCTCGGGGTGATTACCTCGCTGCCTTTTGGAAGTCCGAGAGCGTGCAAAAGCAGCATTAAACCACTTGTTCCCGACGACATCGCAATGGCATGCTTGACTTCCATCCAGTCGCTTATTTCTTCTTCCAGAGCTTGAACGTGTTTGCCTATTGTCACACGGCCGGATTTGAAAATGCCTCGAAGATCATCCAAAATCTCTTCCGGATCAGGCAATGTAGGATTCATTACTGGATGAATTAATGAAGATTGACCGATAGCCACCATGGGTCCTCCTGTATGTTTGCCGGTTTACATATCAGTAATTGGTGAGCACGGTAATAATCTGCTTGGTATCTTCTCACCTATACCCCCCGCGTTTTGTAACGAATCACCTTTTTCCTATGTAGATAGGCTTGCGGCACGCCGCGAAAATAGCCCCGTATATTGGCCGCATTGATAGCTCAGCGATATTTTGGCACATGCTTTCATGGTGGCTGATCTGATAGGTCGAGCCTATCTCCACGATTTCAAAGCCGGGCCGCTTGATTAAGTCGCCGATCTCAGAGAGCTTGAAGTAGTAGAGATAGGGGGAGGCATCTTTGAATGCGCCGAAGTTTGTTTTTCCGCCGTGTTTGAGCCAAGGTTGCAGTTGCAGTGGTTTGTTGCAGCCTCTGAGCGCACGAAATGCTCTTAAATATGCGGTGTAAGCGGCGTGCAGCGGCCTCGCGAGTCTGCTATCCATGCTCATGAACGAGATGAGTAGCAGCGCGCCTGGCTTGGCGATTCTGTAGGCCTCTTGAGTCACCTTTAACTGTTCTTCTGTTGTGCCTTGGCAACTGATCATTTGCCCCAGATACAATAATTGCTCGAAGCTATTGTCTGGGTAGGCTAAACGCGTGGCGTCTTGCACCTCGAATGAAATGCTATGAGTGGGGTCTTTTGCCTTGGCCGCCTCCACGAACTCCGGAACGAAATCGAAACCATGAAGCGAAGTGAACCCCATTTTCTTCAAAGAGTAAGTGATTCTGCCCCCCCCGCTGCCTGCTTCAATTGTCTTGAGGTTCGGGTTAAGGTATCTATCGAATACAAAGATTTCGTCCTCTACCAGATCGTTTCTCGTCGACCATTCACGGTATTCTTTGCCCTGGAAGAGTTCCTTATTTGAGATCGATGGCATAAGCATGGCCTCCCTGATTTGGTCTTACGAGGTCTTTTCGTGCAGGATCGGGTTTCTATAGATAGGGAAATAGGTGTTGTCGAGTTCCTCGGCGATCATACTTTGGGCATCGTGGCAAAGCTCCCTGTATATTGCTGAATCGATCACCATTCTCCATGCGGTGTAGGTATGCTCGACACTTCCAAAGCCCATTTTGAACTCATAGAGCGAATCACGTTTCGCTCCCAGCCCACCACCCAAATGCAGTGTGGTTGCATCTATCTCGTTTCCCCAGTCTCGAACGGTATCCAGCAGGAGCTTCATGGGAGCTAGTTTTCGATAGCGCGTCGCGGTTCCCGCGAGATGATACTGGATGATACCCTGGCAAGTCGCGAACAGCCCCACGCATGCTACGTTGTCGCCGTCTAAGCACATAAACAGATGGGTCACATCGGCCATATCTCCTATGAGATAGTCAAAATACGCACGATCGTATAGATAAAAATCATCGGCTTTCAGGTCGAGCATAGTCTGGTTGTATATTCGAACAAATTCATCCGTGCGTTCTGGGCCGACTTCGCAGCATGTGAACCCCTTTTTCCGCAGACGTTCGATCTCATATCGGTGGCTTTTGCGATATCTCGATCTCTGTTCTTCGGGAGGCTGTGTGAGGTCTATCGAGACTGTAACGCCAATTTCCGTGATTTCTCCGCAACCTCTCAGGAGGAAGGCTTGATCGAAAAGCGGATGCAGACGAGTGAAGGCCGTCACGACGTTGTTTGACCGGTAAAAGTCTCCGATGTTTCGGAGGAACCGATTACTGATGTCCTCCGAAACATGAGTCTTTGAACACAATGGACCAGCGTAACCATGCACGGACGTCGCATCCTTGAAGCCGCGCAATTTAGAGCATGGTAGATTGATTTCCTTAAGAAGAAGAGGGAAAACGATCAGGCAATCGGCTGTTCGGTAGACTAGCATAAACGCATCTCCCTCACCGCGCATCTCTGCAAGACGATGATATGACGGAAGATGGTGGAAGTCATAGTTGCCTACCTCTTCCAGAGCTTGCTTCCAAGGCTCGAAATCCCTGGTTGTGAGTATATCCACCTGCTCATGCATGGGTACTAATCTACCTTCCGCTTGATATGTTGGTATGCTCCGCTGATGCTGCATGCGAAATCTGTTGCGCCGGGTCTCTGTAAGCGGGAAAGTAAGATGTGCGGAGTTCGCTGCTCTCGTCATTACAGATATTTCGGCAGATTTCGTCATACACTTTCTGGTCCACAACGTACCTCCAAGTTTGATATGCGTGTTCATCGGTAGCCAGGCCGCGTTTGAAATGGTATAACTGGTCACGCTGTCCACCAACCCCTCCACCAAGGTGAATGCGTCTTGCCCCATTTTCATTACCCCAAATGCGCAAAGCATCATACAATATCCTGGATGGTGAGTCTTCTACAAATCCCTTTGCGGTCCCACTTATATATGGCGACACGATCCCCGCGCAGTGAGAAAAGATCATGAATGTGGCTATTGTGCCGTTCAGTCGGCATAGAAACAGGTGCATTACATCGGGCATTTCTGTAAGCAGATATTCGAAATATGCTTTATCATATAGAAACGCCGCATCGGCTTTAACGCGGCGCATTGTGTCGTGGTAAATTGCAATGACTTCATCTAAATCCCGAAGGCTGCCTTCTTCGCAAATGTAATTTTTTTTCTGCAATCTGCGGATATCTTTTCTGTGGTCGCGTCTGAGGTTTTGCCATTGAGCTTCGGGAGGCAATGAGAGATCTATAGACAGCAGAACTCCGATCTTTCGCAACTCCCCGAACCCATCTCCGAGCAAATTACTGCTCCTTAGCGGGTGCAGCCGACTGTATGCTGTCACTATGTGGTTTTGCGCGAAGAAATCGTGGAGCATGCGCTGAAAATCTTGTCGAATTTCTTCAGGTAAATTAACCGTAGATACCACAGGCCCTGCAAATCCGTTGATTGAAGTGGCGTCTTTGAGCGCAGAGCCAACTTGAGCAGATTCCGGCATATTCCTCAGCAGCATCGGAAATGCCATTACATAGCGATCTCGGCGAAAGACAGGCATCACAGCCTCGCATTCTCCTTGCATTTCCGCAAGGCGATGAAATGCCGGCAGGTGATAGAAGTCATAAGCGCCAATCTCGTTGAGAGTTTCCCGCCATCGCTCGCAGTTGCTGATTGTGAGGATTTCTACGCTGATGCTACTAAGCACTTCTCATAACCTCCTCGCGCAATCCCTTCCCTTCTAACACCTAAAACCTAAGACCTAAGACCTATTCCCCGAAGACACGGGTTTCGATATTTCGGGAAGTAGTCCACGCTTGGTTCGATTCGCGATTCATCAAACGCCTGGCTGCAGAGCGTTTCATAAACGTCAGGGTCGACGATATGCTGCCAAATGCGGTATGTATGTTCATTCGCGCCGAATCCCTTTTTGAAGTTGTAAAGAGAATCTCGTCTTGCCCCGACTCCGCCTCCCAGATGAACCACATTTGCGCCATTTTTGTTGCCCCATTCTCGAATAGTGTCGAAGACCAGCTTCATTGGCGCGAATTTCTTATGCTCAGCGTCTGTTCCAGCCAGATGAACTTGGATTATGCCATTGCAAAAAGCGCATAGCGCAACACTGGCGATGCAGCCGTCTAGTTCACATACGAAGAGGTGTATGACGTCTTTCATCTCACGCAACAGATACTCAAAATAATCGTTGTCATAGTAGTACATGCTATCCGCTTGTATTCTATCCATCGTGTCCAGATAGATGCGCAGAAAGTCGCCTAGGTACTTTGGCCCAACTCTACGGCAAGTGTAGCCTGCGTTTTTGAGCCGGTTGATATCCTGCCGATGGTTTCTTCTATATCGGCTTAGCTGCTCTTCGGGAGGTGGCGTGAGGTCGATGGATAAAGTAGCGCCCACATCTATGACATTTCCATAGCCGCTGAGAAGCGTCGATCTATCAATGAGCGGGTGCAGCCTGCTAAAAGCGGATATTACATTCTGGCTTATATAGAATTCCTGAAGGCTTTCAATGAAATGTCGCCGCACTTGCTCTGGTATTTCACCGGATGTGGTCAAGGGTCCCACGAAGCCGTGAACACACCCCGCATCTCTATACGCTTTACCAGGAATATCTAGATTCCGAAGCAGCATAGGAAATGCGATCATGTGGCTCTCTTGGGTGAAGACCAGCATGACCGCGTCGCCTTCACCATTGCCTTCTGCCAGCCGATGAAACTCAGGCAGATGATAGAAATCATAAGGCCGTGTCTGTTCAAGTGCGGTTTTCCATAGTCGCGCATCTTTGGTTGTTAAAGTTAACAGTGTATTATTATGCAACTCTATACTCCGCCGCTTACCGGATTGGACTGCTGAGTAGGTTGTTCTTGGTGTTTGTTTAGATAGTTATCCCCAGATTTGATTACTATTTTCGCCACTCTTTGCATTTCTTCGCATGTGTAGCGGGCGTCACATTGGATGGACAGCATTTTTCGGCTGAAATCCAAGTATTCCTGTGGTATTCCAGAAATAGCTGGCTCATCGAGCGGCCACAAGGTTGCTGGATAGATATTGAGCAATATTAGTCTATCGCGGATATGGTTCCGCAGTTCGACGTTGTCACAAATAAATATGGCAGAGAATGGGCACGATTTCTTATTGTCTGCAGAGTGCAATAATCTCAACCATGGCGTGCCCGAAATCACTTCTGCAAATGCCTCATAATTGGCTCTTCTTCGTTGCCTCCACGAGAGGGTGGGGAAGCAATTCAATAAGTCTTTGCTCCATTCGGTCATACCTGACGGCGTCCCTTTGCTAAGTTTCACTTCGCTTGCTATAGCCAATTCGAGAAACGTATTTTTTTGAATGGGTTTGCCGTTTAGATACTCTGTTTTAAGCGCCATTGCGGCCAGCCGTTCCAGGGATATCAGTCTATGCTCTGGTGTAACTGGCGGCTGCGGCGGCAAGTGATGGCTGCGCGGTGACCATAGAACTCCGCCATCTGGAATAGGCAATGTTTTCCTGAGGGAGAACGCGCACCAATCCGCGTTGCTTTTCCAGGCGCCATACGACCACGGATCGTGGGAAAAGTCATCAATTGTCTCGATACCTGGAAGCAATTCCGTGTGCAGCGAGCCTCGCATGCCGAAAAAGTCTACTCGCAGCACAACATCTCCGGGTCGCAGATCGACATTGTCCGTCCGGGGACAGATTCCCCGGACGATCACGTCCTGGGGACCATCGGGATAAAGCCGCACGTCGATGCCTGTAGACAGCAGCGACTCTACTACCTCCTGGCAGTAGTAGCACGGAACATACAGCCTCTTCCAACCACGTTTTGCCCTGCCATGTTCGATGAGGACTCTGAATGCGTCCCGACCTGAGCCGCACAGGACACTTTCTTCCCCCCAAGGGTAATCCGCTTCCTCAGCAGCGCTCGGTGACATCCAATGAAAAAACGACCCATGCTCCCATCTGTTGTCTACTATTGTCATTTGTTCTATCCCTATGTAAGAGCTCAGACTTGGTGAGCATACTTGTCATCCTGAACTCGATTAAGGATCTGTTACGCTTAAGGCTTAGATTCCGAATCAAGTTCGGAATGACAAAACATTGAGAGTGAGCTGTTACATCCCTATTGCTTGTTTAAGGTTCTGCTGCGCCCGAGTATTGAATCGGGGTTGAGACCTATGTCATCTACATCATCTATCTCCTGCTGAATAATTACCCCTCGCTGCCCCAGCGCCTTCGGCAGTGTCATGAATAGAATCTTGATGTCCATCCACAAGCTGCGATGGTCCACATAAAAGACATCCAGAGCAATGCGTTGCCCGAACGTCAGATTTTGCCGTCCGCTGATTTGCGCCAGACCCGTAATCCCCGGTCTTACCTCATGCCTGCGCGCCTGCTCTGGTGTATATCTGTTCAGATACTCCTCCAGCAGCGGGCGCGGTCCGACCATACTCATGTCGCCCTTGAGCACATTAAATAGCTCAGGCAGCTCATCTATGCTGCACTTGCGCAGAAAGTCGCCGAAACCGGTATTGCGTTCTTCGTCCAGGAGCAATTTGCCGCTCTCATCAAAATCGTTAGTCATCGAGCGAAACTTGTAGAGTGTGAAAAGCCGTCCATTAAGCCCGGGTCTACGCTGCTTGAATATCACCGGGCTGCCCATGCTGATTCGCACGACTATTGCCGCGATCAGCATGATTGGCAAGAATACGATAAGCAGCAATATTGCCGAAACAATATCCATGATTCGTTTGGCTATCACTGCGATTACCTCCGCCTCCCTTCTATTCCCTGTTCCCTGTAACCTATTCCCTCCCTTCTATTCCCTGCTTCACGCAGAAGCCGCAAATACTCAGTATGAGTTGCTTCCCAGATGTCTCTTGGACGAAACTCTGTGATTACTCGTTCTCGGCCAGCTTGTCCGTGAGCCAATCGCAAATTCTCATCCTTGAGGTAATTCCTGATGGCTTCCGTAAGCGCTTTTGAGTCTTTGGGATGTATGAGCTTGCCGGTGACGCCATCAATCACAGCATCCACACATCCGGGCACGGTCGTGGCGATAACGGGCAGCATCATTGCCGCAGCTTCAAGAGGCACGACCGGGAAACCCTCCCGATACGTCGGAAGCACGACCATGTCCATTGCGGCGTAGAGCGGAGGCATCTCCCACAGAAATCCGGTTATGCGCACCCGATCATCGCTTCGAAGCGCTTCTTCGGCGCTCACAGGGATCGCATCTTCTGCTTCGAAATCCCCGATTATCATCAAGTATGCCTCTGGAAACTCAGCCTTGATGTTCTGCCAAGCCTCAACTAATTCGCCAACACCCTTATCGCGCACGACTCGACCGACGAATCCTATGACAACCGCGTCTTGCGGAATATTATATTTCTTGCGCACCTCCGCGCGGGATCCACCCATTGAATCAGGATTGAATGCGCCCTCGGCGTCCACTCCATTTATGCTTCCGCAGCCTATTACCTTGATCTTATCAGCCGGGCAGAATCCTTCAGAAATCACCACGTCACGCACGCTCGGGCTTACGCACAGCGCCTGATGCGCGAGCTTGCACGATAGGCGCTCAGTGATGCCCAGAATGAAGCGTTTATGGCCTGTGGCTGTGATAAAAGGCAGCCCGTGAATGTGATAGACCCTTATGGGAACTCGCGCTATCCATGCAGACAGCATACCCAGAAGACCAGCTTTTGGAGTATGTGAGTGTACAATCGTCGGGCGAATTCGCTTCAAAATCCGAGTCAGATCAATAAGCGCCACAAGATCCTGCGCAGGTGTGATGCGGCGCGTCATCTTTACGGTATGGTGCTTACATATCTCCTGCCGCGTGCTTCGACAGAGCTCAGCATGCTCGGCGGGTATTTTCCCGGGCGACGACAGAGTATGTATTTCGAATCCCTTAGAGCGCATATATTCGACCTGTCCTGTCAGGAACATTAGCGTGCTGGGAATTGTAGTTATATGAGCAAGCCTCCCGGGGAGGGCGAGGCTCCCGGGGAGGGCGAGGCTCCTGCCGAGCCATTGGTTGCTTCGGTAGCCTGATGCCGAAGCCGAAGCCAGCCATTGGTTGTTTCGGTATCCTGATGCCGAAGCCGAATCCAGCCATTGGTTGTTTCGGTATCCTGATGCCGAAGCCGAATCCAGCCATTGGTTGCTTCGGTATCCTGACGCCGAAGCCGAAGCCAGCCATTCTTGGTTGCTTCGGTATCCTGATGCCGATGCCGAAGCCAGCCATTCTTCAGTCCTTTCTCGGATGTAAGAGAAGAAAGCCACTCGCCGGTCGCGCAGAAGATCATCTTGAAATGCTCTGGCTCTCTTTAAGTTTCTTTCTGACATTAGCGCCAGCCGGTGAGGATCGCCGGCTATCTCGCGTAACTTGCCCGATAGAGCCTGCCAATTACCGGCGGGAACAAGGTCTTCGGCGCAAAGCAGTTCGGGTATACCGCCAACACTTGAACCGATACACGGCAGCCCTCGCCCCATAGCCTCGACCATCGCGCGCGGAAGCCCCTCGGTGCGGGAGACAAGCGCGAATAAATCGGCTTTATCCAGTTCGTTTACAATGGCTTGCCCGGATGGCAGCTCCCCTTTGAATTGTATGATGTCTGCTATCCCCAGGCGGCTTGCCTGTGCTTCAAGCGCAGGCCGATGTTTACCGTCGCCGACTATCGTCAGTCTAATATCCATTCCTCCCCCCCCACGGCTCAGCGGGAGCTTCGCCCTCCCAACCGCTTTTATGAGTATATCCGGCGCTTTATACATTTGTGCGAGCGAACCCACCATGATCACTTTGAATGTTCCCGGATTTTCGCAAATTGGGCGCGGTTTAGCTATGCAAAAATCGGCGGGAATGTTCGCGTCAGATACGCCGATAGAGAACCCGTTGCAGGGATATCGCTGCTGCAGAGCGCTCTGCGTCACATAAGATGCTGCGTTTGCGTTTTTGCACAAACGCCTGAGAGATGCAGACGCATGATATCTCACGTAACCACGCAGAGGATGCCTGATTGCGCCTGGGCTGAAAGCGTCAAACGGATCGCCTGTGACGTGCACAGCATAAGGGTGATCTACGCGAAGAAGCGTTTCGGCGATGGGATCACATATCTGACCACCGCACAAGATAACAGCATCGTCAAAATTGATCGCCTCCAAAGCCGCTCGGGTGATATGTCGCGAGCGCAGGAGATATTGAAAGGGGCCGATGTAATACGGCAGCGGGGCAACTGACACATGATCACCGTCAACGCGATGTGCCCCAGGCGGAGGATTTTCGACCAGGCGCACGCGCGCCAACAGCAGGACCTGATCAAAAACCTCTAGAAACCGAGTCCAGTATTCGTAAGGCGCTCCGCCGCGCACCCACACAGCTCCATCCGGTGTGCTATCGTATCGCTGATCCAGGGTATACACCACTCTCATGATTTCAACACCTCAGCTTGTTGCTTCGGTATCCTGATGCCGAAGCCTACCGTTTGTTACTTCGGTATCCTGATGCCGAAGCCTACCGTTTGTTGCTTCGGTATCCTGATGCCGAAGCCTACCGTTTCGGGCGGGATTGCAAATCCCCCCGAACAAAGATTTTTCACGCGATAGGCGATAAGATGCCGCTATCATCGCCAAAACTAGCCACCAGTGCCGTTGGTAGGTAGCTTCTATTCCCATTGACAATCCCATCATGACCAGGTCGCTTGCCAGCAGACCCATAACCAGCGCTTTCTCTGTCCTTCCCACCAGCCTGTAGGCCTGAATGCCTTTCAGCAGAAACCAGGCGCTGAATCCGGCGAATATAACAAATCCAAATACGCCGCATTCAGTGAGAATCCAGACCGGGGTGTTGTGGATGATGGTGCCGTACTTTTCCCAGAATACGCCCATCCCAATACCGAACAGCGGGCTCTGCCAGAACATTAGTATTGCCTTGTGGATAAGTTCGATTCGATCCGTGACCTGCGACTGCCTAAATGCCAATGAGCTCATTTCATTGGCATATTGAGGCCCCATGACTTGCAAAATGGCATAGAAACTCACAATGCCAAGCAGCGCAAGCCGAATCCCTGCTTTTGGGCCTTGCGCCATTACTATCAGCATAAGAGCAAAAAGGCCTATCCACGCTGATCGAGAATACGTGAGCAGCACGCCCATTGCGAGCGTTATAGTTACCAAGGCGCCTGCGAACCCCGGCACTAAAGGCTGCCGGTGGAAATAGGTGACTATATGCACGCTTATCGCCATGACCAGCAGCCCGCCATAAGCATTTGGGTCTACCAGGAGGCCGTTAAGGCGAGTGTTGTCCGAGAGAAGAAATGGCAACTGCGCCCCCATAGTCCTGACTGCAAGAAATCCCAAAACGCAGAAAACATTTTGTATGGCAACACTCAAGACCAGCAATCGCAAAATCCATCTGATGCGCTTCCAACTGTCGGCGGCGTTGATCATCACGGCATAAGCCGAAAACAGCACAAGCAAGCCGATGTCTTTGTTTATGACGGCGTATTGTGTCACTCGGCCTGTTCGCACCAGACCGACAAGCGTTGCAATCAAGAAAGCCGCTATCAATCCCAGATGCCAGAAACTCCAGGTATTAGGTTTGATACGCAAACGCATCACTCCAAGCGCCGAACCCAGCAATATGAAGAACAGAAAAGTATCAGAAGGCGCATATCGGCCAAAGTCGCCCATTTTGAACTGAATAGGAAGCAGGATTATATATCCGGCTAGTAACCAATCTTGGAGCTTTCTCATGAACATGCCTCTTTGCGCAGGAGCGTGATCAAAATAATGATCGGCATTATGCAACTCACCACCCCAACCAACCCGGTAGTCCAGGCTGCTCCCAGTATTCCAAATTTCGGTATCAGCATCCACGAGATCAAAATGGCCGAAGCGGTGATTGTGACGGATGATATCGTGAGGTGTCTGTAAGCTCGGGCCGCGGTCACCCCTTGCCCCAGATATCCGCCAATAAACCCAATTCCAGTTCCCAGGGTCAACCAAATGAACTCTGTTTGGTGGGTGGCATATTCGGGCTTATAAATAACGCTCAGCAACCACTGGCCTGCCATTGAAACTAACAATACTCCGCACACGGTCAACATTGCCGCGAATGCAACCTGCTTTACAAGAAGCTTTTTGAAAGCCCTGAAATCTTTGGCTGCGTAGTATTTGGACATGCGGGGCATTGTCGACTGCCCGAGCGCGGTGAATATTGTGTTTCCGGCCGCCATAAGATATGCCAACGCCACAAAGATACCCAGATCATGTTTGCCGAAACACCATTCAATGAAGTAGCGCGGGCCGTTTAAGGTGAGAGAACCGAGCATGGTAACGAAACCAAGGGGGAGTGCAAGCGTCAACAGCTTCCTAAGCTTTGGCCAATTAAAATGCGGATGCATATTTAGATCTTCGACCATTGCAATATGTGATTCTCGTGCCATTCTGGCAATTACGGCCGGGCTCTTGATGTCATAAAGAACTACTATTATGGCCCATGAAATAGCCAAAGATATCGAAGCATATAGAATACTACGGGTGACATACATGACGGTGCAGAGCGTGGCAAGTGATATCAATCCCTTTAGGATCATTGAGATCGCGACTCGCTCCAGTCTCTCTTGTTGATAACAGGGGCCATAGACGATATCGCTCATAGATTCAATTGCTTTAGCAACGCCGATCACTATGATGATAAGCACACTTTCGCGATCTGAGCCGGAAATCACCCCAAACCCAATCATTGCCGGCAGCGCGATTATTGTTGTGATGATTCTGAGGCCGAGATAATCGCTGAAAAGGTAATCTCGTTTTGTATCTGTTCCCGCAACTACGCAAAGCTGCATGTTCGCGAAAATGATGATTGGCGCTGTAATTGCGAATGCGAGGCCGAAATACCCAACTCCCTCCACCGTACCCAGCTTAGCGATTGCGACAAGCATTCCCCATTGGCACCCGCTATACGTCAAATTGCCGGCCAGCGTCCACATGAAGTTGTGCCGCAGGCTCATGGACATGGGGTTGGGCGGGCTGCTGACATTGGTTTTCTGACTCAGGGCTTTTTCGTTCAGTTCTTTGTCCTCCTCTGCCTGGATGCAGGATAACTATACCCAGCATTTACCACGAAAAACACTCTTTCGACCGTTAATTTGTGACAAGCAAGCGTTAAGTCTGCAAAATAATAATACAAGCCCTTGCTTATATACAGCAGCTGTGCTATCCTTTTATCAGCACGAATTTGGCTGAACCAAGCGTAAAAGGAGGTTGATTTGACTTGTAAACCGATCCAACCAATCAGGTTTATGAGAAAATAGGGTTGTAGCAGACTGTCATACAGTGACACAAGAACGCCATAAAATTATACATAACTCTGCAGTTAATTATGGAATAATATTCAAGGATGAATCTATTCACTGCATCTATAACCAAGAAAGGCGACACTATGAAACATCGTTTTGGCATCACTTTTGGCCCAGGCACGCCAGGTTTGCGCTTGCGTAATAGCGCTTTGTTTATCGCATTTATGCTAGGCGTAATGCTCATCGCGTCTGCGTCAGCTTTGGCTGGCGTAAGTCCGGTTATTGTCTTCCGGACAGCTCCTGGCACAGACTACCAACTATATGTTCCCAGCGCTAAGGACACGGTCACCCTCGCTGGGACGGCGAGTATGAACAATGTCGTGATCGGGGATGTGGACGGCGACGGCGCTGAGGATGAAATGGTCTATTCGAGCGCCGTGGGCGGCAAGCTGGGATACTATAAGATTCCCGGCGATGGGCTTTGGCATCCCGAACAAAATTATGCTATCCCCAACACACCTATCGATGCAGTTCCATTGACTGTGCTGCGAACCGGTGGATTGGGAACAATCGGGCGAATTGTCTATGCCTCGCAGATTTATCGCAAATCTTACAGCATTAGCCCCACTGGCACGCAACGTCGTGTATCGGTTTGGATGGACAAGGCTTATGCTGCCGACGTTCGGCAGCGTGGAATCAAGTCTGATCTCGTCTGGTGGACCAATGGCGTAGGCATGCGATGGCGCGCCGGCTTCACGGGCTATGATCATAAAGCTCCGTATCCCGATTGGGTTCCCATAGGTTGCGGCAAGTTGGATGCCACCGTTCCGGCGCGGGTTATGGCGTTTTATGCCTCAGATGATTATGACCCCACGGTCTATTTCACCGATAGAAACTGGAACCTTTCCAAGGTCAAAGGCTCACACTGGCCATGGACCGTAAATAGAGGGAGCACGGTAATTGGCGATGTGGATGATGACGGTGTGGACGAGATAGTTACCTGCATGAGCTCCATTCATCCGCTGCAATGGTACAACGTTCCTCCAAAAGACGGGAGCTTTGACTTTTACTCGCTGGTTACCATCTATAACATACTCCCCGCATGGAACATAGCCGGTGTAGCCAGAGTTAATATGCCGGCGGTTACTCCTCCGCCTCCGTCCCCGCCCCCACCTCCGACAGTTGTCAACATTGCCAATATCTCTGAGCTTGCCAATCTTGAAGATGGCACATTGGTACAATTGGCGCCCAAATCCCAAACTAAGATGGTCAACGAGCTTGATGCGGACGGAAGCATCGCTGCGACTGGGTATTATATAGAAGAAACAGACTGCAGTTCGGGTATTCGTATCATTGGGCAGACAAACGCAGTTGAGGGACAGCAAATTGCCATTAAAGGCATTTTGGACACGTTGAATGGCGAGCGTGTGATAATTGCTGATACTCAGGCGGTTTCGACATCAAATATGAAGATTGCAGCTATATCATCCACAATCGAATCTGTGCTCGAAACAGCGGCAATGACCGGTCTGCTTGTGTCAGTCTCCGGGTCAATTGCATCCGCTGATATCGCCTCGGGTACGCTTGATTTCACGGATGGTATGCAGGCTATCAAGGTCTATGCCCCCGAAAACACAAACACCAGCGGCCAGTTTACGCTTATCGGGTGTGTTGGCGCTGAGAATAACGACGTGGGAGCAGCGATACCGGTTCTGAGGGTTGAATCCAGCAGTGATATGATAGCTCCTGATCGTCCTGAAAATCTGTTCCAGGGCTCGATTTGGACAGCAACTTCTTTGGAGAAAATTCTCAAGACTGATCCGGTCAAGAATCTGCAGACGCCTGTTATCAAGGCTGCGAAGGGTGAACACGAGGCGTTCCAGGTGGTGCTTCGCGGCGGAGCCAGCGCTGTTAGCTCAGTCACAATCTCAGCGAGCGACCTTACCTCCGGGGCAAGCACGATCTCGGCATCGAATGTATCAGTATTTCTGGCTTCGTATATATACTTGCCCGATTATAAGCAAGACTATCCCGATGCGCTGCCTCCTTACCAGAAGCCGTTTACGCTGGGCGCAGGTGAGACCAAGCCAATTTGGCTCGACGTAGCCGTTCCGAAGACTGCTGCCGAGGGCGACTATACTGGCAAGATCACAATCACTGACGCCAGCGGCGCTAAGACTGAGATTCCCTACGTTTTGCACGTTTATAACTTCGCGCTTCCGGATGCGAACAAATACGCCACCGCATTCCAGTTCGATCCTTATGAGATGGCGATTCAGCACAAGATCGACCGCCACTCGACTCAGGGCTTTGATCTTGAAAAGATATACAGCGAGTTCATGTTGAACCATGGCGTCTGTCCGTTTGTTATTCCTACGGGCACTGACATCTTCTCGGCTGATGGAGCCAAGTACCTCACTGATCCGAGACTATCTGCCACACTCATACCGTGGACCACCAATGCGACGTATTTGACAAACAGCATGAATCGCTTCGAATCACTCGGTGTGCTCAATAAGGGCTATTTCTATCTCGCTGATGAGATTTGGTCTATGGCGCATGTTGCGAGTGTAAAGAATGATTGCACCTATGTGCATAGCATCAAGCCTGCTGCTCTGGCGATGGCTACGGTAGTCGATGACCCGAGAGCCAGCGCTGAGCCCAGATGGGTTTCCGGCAGAAGCTACGCAGTTGGGGAAATTGTTTGCCATGGCGACGAGGGACCCTACTATTGGCAGGACTATCTCTACAAGTGCAAGGTCGCCCACACATCCTCCGCCGCAAGCGAGCCGGTCCTTGGCGCGGACAGAGACCAATACTGGTCTCAGATCAAGATTATAGACGAGCTCACTGGCTATACCAACCTCTGGTGTATAGGTATCAAGTTCTGGGAGACGCGCGTGGCGCCTGCGCTTGAGGCAAGACGCCAGGCGGGAGATACGCTTTGGGGCTGCACAGCGCTTGATCCTAAGTTCTTTATCCAGAGCAAGCCGATGGATCTGCGCGTGCTGACATGGCAGTCTTATCACTATGCATGCACAGGATTCCTCTATTGGAAGGTCGATTTCTGGTCTTCGTCAGTTCCTGATCCTTGGACATCTGCGGATACTCTGGGAGTAGGCAACACTTATGGGCGCTATGGCGAGGGATCGCTGTTCTATCCTGGTTATCAGGTGGGCATCAACGGACCGGTTACATCAATTCGCATGGAGACCCTGAGAGACTCCGTGGAAGATTATCAATACTTCTGGCTTCTTGAGCAGAAAATAGGCCGCGCGGGAGTAAAAGCATACACAGATCAGATCGCGACTCTGTGGAACAGCTACAATGGCGATGCCAGCGCTCTCGCATCGGTTCGAGACCAAATAGCTCAGAGGATTGAAGCTCCATAGCTTCAATATTGGGTGTTGGGTGTTAGGTGTTGGGTGTTGGGGAAGGGAAGCGTCCCTTCCCCAACTCACAACTCTTCGTTGGTTTGCTTCGGCTCAAAAAGCGAACCGAAGCACCGAAGCCACGGATGGTTTATTCTTCTTCTATCATCTGGTCGTAAAACGCTACGTAGTCATCAGGATTCTTGCCGGCTCTCATCTTAATGGCAGAGCGCGGGTGCTGGTTCATCTGGCCGGTTATCATATACGGAATCCTATAGCCCCATTCCATGTTTCCTGCATTCTCGAGCGGTAGGAAATGCTCCTGTATGCACTCAAGAACCGGCCTAAGTTGGAACTTCGGATTTTTGAGGAAGCCAAGCAGCAGTTCCAGAGGACAGTTCCCCGCGCCGCGGCCCATGCCGTTCATAGTCGCATCAATACGATTTGCGCCGAATATCAGCGCTTCCAGGGTATTAGCATAGGCCAGCATTTGGTTGTTGTGGGCGTGTATGCCTATCTCTATACCCTTGCCTTCCACCGCTCTGAGGAATTTCAGCGCCAGCGCGCGTATTTGTTCGGAGTAGTAGGCGCCGAAACTGTCTACTATAAAGATGGCGCATACCGGGCTGTTGGAAAGAACTTCAAGAGCTTCCCCCAGTTCATTTTCTTGAATGGTGGAAACCGCCATCAAGTTGCACGTCACGCGGTATCCCTTATCATGAGCATCTTTGATCATTTCAAGAGCGGTAGGAATCTGATGAACGTATGTAGCAACTCGCACAATATCGATCACGCTCTCCGATTTCGGAAGAATATCCGAATGGTAGTTGGTCCGTTCGGCATCTGCCATAACAGCAATTTTGAGATCGGTGGGATTGTCATCAACTATGCGGCGCAGCGTGTCTTCATCACAGAACTTCCAGTCTCCGAATTGTCCTGGCGCAAATATTTTCTTATCAGCCTTGTAGCCAAACTCCATCGCATCTATTCCTGCAGCAACGCAGGTCTTGTAGACCGCCTTCACAAATCCGTCTTCGAACTTATGGTCATTGATAAGTCCGCCGTCGCGTATTGTGCAGTCCATTATCTTAATCTCGGGTCGGTACGTAAGCCACGTACCTTTCGCGAGCTGATCCTTGGCATTTTCTGACATCGAGAAACCTCCGAATGAGTATATATACTACAGTAATATTGACATGGCTGCTTAAATATGTCAATAGGTATAGTATTTTCCAACGCGCTATAGTTTTATTCCACAAAACAAACTCGTTGCTGAGCGTGAGTTTGGTTTAGCGGAAAGCGGAAAGCCCAGAAGGAACCGTTGCTCCATGTGGTTGATAAACAACTGAAAGGTTAGTTTCGGGATTTCCGCTGCGCTCAAATTCCGAAATAGCTAAAAAGCCCGATACCTAATCAGGCATTGACCACATTTGAGGAGATAGTATCTGTGTATGCTGGATCAGGTGTCTTGGACGTGCAATCCGTCAATTTCTTAAGCGCTGACTTAACCGCATTTGCAGTGCTATTTACGACGATTACTTGCGCGGGAAGGAGATACGCCACATCAAGGCCAAGTCCTTCGCCAACGGTGACCAACATCATAATACGCGCTCCTTTGTCACATGACGCGTCATAGAGCGCCCTCCCTGCATCAAGTAGCGACTCATTCTGCCTCTGAACTCTGATGGGTATTGGAGTACCATCAAAGGTTTCTTTTAGGAAAGCATCTATACCACTATTGCGATGCACGGGAATGATATCCAAGCCGTGTAAAATCGCGACGGCCTTCTGATCAACCTGAATATATGAACCACGGCCTTTATTAAGCAGAGCAGAATCTGTCCTTATGGGCGCATCTAGTCGTTGGCGGGATAGTGCAATAGCATCATTCGATATGTCGATACCAATTGCGCACCGCTTATTCAAGTATGCAGAGACAAGTGTTGTCCCACTGCCACAAAATGGGTCTAACACAAGGTCGCCAGGCTCCGTCGCGAGTTGGATTATTCGGTCCAGAAGGAGAATTGGCTTTTGGGTGGGATATCCTACTCTCTCGCGTGCTTTGGGATTGAGAAATGGTATATCCCATACATCACTTAGCGGGACGCCTTTCTTCTCCGCAGATAGTATGACATCTCCATTTAGGTCCGTGGCGTAAATTGCCTTGTTATGCTGATCTCGGCATCGCTTTTGCAAAATCTGATCTACATTCGTTGACGGCGAGTATTCGGTGAACTGCGGGTTGTGCTTGAATTGCCGGGTTTTAGAGAACCAATAGATGGTTTGGTGCGAAGGCAAGAGACCTCTTTTGGAGTTCGACCAACGTAGGTAATGCCAGATGATCTCCGACTGGAACATATCTTCACCAAATACGTCCTCTAGCAAGAAGCGCACGATATGTGTTGCATTGCGGTCGCAGTGAAAGAAAATGGAACCTGTTTTATGAAGTATCCGGTGAATATCTTTGAGGCGCGTGTGTATGAAATCAGCGTAGTCGGAGTGAGAACGCCAAAGATCGTTGAAGCTGAACTCCAGATCGCGCGTGCGGTTGCCCAGCACATGCACTCTCTGAGTGAAAAATGGCGGGTCTAAGTATACCAAGTCCACCGTTCCAGTTGGTATGCCCTTCATAACATTGAGGCAATCGCCTACGTGCAACTCCATTTCAGCTTGCATTTATTCGCTCCTCAGCAAGTTCCGTCAATATTTGCAGAAGATCAATACCGGTTTCCCTCTGAACGAACTTCCAAGCTTTGTCGCCATAGTAGTACGCCCCGCCGACACCATTGTAAAGCGTTTCCAGGGTCTTCTGAATCTTTATTGCTTGTTCTCGATTAGGATAGTAGAACATAACCCGGATTGGATGGTATCCTGCATCGGAGATAGTCTTCAGTCGGGTGTGTTCTTTAGTAATGTGGTCGCCGTCTGTTGTGGCATCTCGCCACTTGATTTCAATAGCGTCATTCCCATAGACACAATCTATCTCAAATGTTTTGGGCCTTTTTCCGCGTGTATTAGGTATTGCTAGATGACATGAATTCTTGTCTTTGCATTTAAAGCAATACTTTGTCGCTTCTTCAAGGAATTTCCCGGCAGAATTGTAAAGAAGCCGTCCTTTGTTTTGATAAATGTCAATCTGCTCTCCTTCTTTCAGAGCGATACCCAGCGCTCTATATATAAGATAGTGGCTGATGTCGTCACTGCGCATTGCCTCAACGCGTTCTTCCATTTTCTGCTTGAGATTCGCAGCATAGCGGTTGGCAATCGTCCGTATTTCATCCTTAATGGGCATTTGGAATAATTCTCTTTCCCTTTGTATTTCAATCAGTATAACACACATAACAACCGTCTGAATGCTACCCCTTCGGTGTTCCGGAGTAATAGCTCACTAATGATGTGTACAGCCTTAGCATGCTGAGCTCCGTCGAAGTATGCGGCTGCGAAGATACGCATGTTTAGACTTGACCGCACCCTTCGACAGAGCTCAGGATGCTGGTTTGTGCGTATATTCTCATAAAGACTGAGCTCTTACGTTCCGGAAAACATGTTGCCGAAACGATCTTGCACATCAAATAAAAGTTACCTATAACGTAGAAGCTCGTGTTGGAAAGGGCGGCGATTCGAAAACCGCCACCCCCTTATAACTTACAACTTACAACCTAAAACCTACAACCCTAAGCCTTCGCCTCAAACGCCTTCATAAACGAAATCAGAGCATCGACTGCTTCTTTGGTTACTGCGTTGTAGATGCTGGCGCGGATTCCGCCGACTGATCTGTGGCCTTTCAGACCTTCAAAACCGGCTGCTTTGGCTTCTTTTATGAATTGCTCTTCCAGCTCTTCGCTCGGCAATCGCCAGACCACGTTCATGATCGAGCGGCTTTCTTTTTCTACCGGGCAGCGCCAGAAATCTGAGGAATCGATCAGGCCGTAGAGGGCGTTTGCCTTTTTGGTGTTGATCTTTTCCATCACCGCGAGGCCGCCGAGGGATTCTACATAATCCGTGACTAGTTTCAAGATATATATGCCCCAGGTGTTTGGGGTGTTATAGAGGCTGCCTTCATCTGCGTGGGTTTTGTAGCGCAGGAAAATCGGCGTGGTTTCGGGGGTGCGCTCGATGAGATCCTTGCGGATTATCACCAGCGCCAGACCAGAGGGGCCGATGTTCTTCTGAGCGCCCGCGTAGATCATTCCGAACTGGTTTACATCTATCACCCGGCTCATGATCTCGCTGGACATGTCAGCGATAAGCGGGGCGTCGGTTTTCGGGAATTTCGGGAAACGGATGCCGCCGATGGTCTCGTTTGAGCAGATATGCACATACTCAGCGCCCGGCGTGAAGCTCAGTTCGCTTGCCTTGGGCATGCGAATGTATTTCTCTTCTTTGCCGCTCCAGATAACGTTCGTTTCGCCGCCGATTTTGGCCTCTTTGATTGCTTTACTCGCCCAACTGCCGCTGTCTATGTAATCTGCGGACTTGCCTGGCCTGCGGAGGTTCATTTGGATCATTGCAAACTGCAAGCTCGCGCCGCCCTGCAGGAAGAGTACGGCATAATCATCTGATACGCCCATCAATTTGCGGACATTCGCTTCTGCACCGTCCACTATCGCCTGAAAACTCTTTGAGCGGTGGCTCATCTCCATCACGGACATCCCCGCGCCCGGGAAATCCGTCATCTCAGCCTGCGCCTTCTCCAAAACCGGGAGGGGAAGCGAGGCGGGACCTGCGTTGAAATTGTAAATTCGTGCCATTTCGTGCTCCTTTTAAGCTAATTTAATTGTATCATCAAAATCTGTAATTTTGCCGAGCGCACTATATTATCAAGGTTACTTCATCATCAAGGCCACTTCGTGCGCGACCTGCATGTTGTAAACAGCGGTCATTTGCTTGATGTTGACCAAGTCTATTATTGTGCCGATGTAGCAGAGGCCGCCAGTTAAAAGATACAAGACTCCCATGCCCACTTGCCCGAGCACAAAGCGGTGAATACCACCAATCCAAAGAAAACCGAGGAGCGCAAGTAGCAGCATTGTGGAGCTGTCTTTCCGACGAATTGAATACACGCCTGCAAAACGCCGCGCATCCTCATCGCTCATGTTGGCGATAAGCGTCTGGACATAATCTATCTCTGCAAGCTCAAGCTGGGGTAGAATATCAATTACTCTAAGCAATTTCGTTCTCCTTTCAGAGTCAGCGGGCAATTTGGCCCCCCAACTGGCAGACCTCAGAATTACCCAAGTTCAGTAAGATTTTGTATTTTGAAACCGCAGGCACACCACATTCGCATGCGCGCAGCAGTCTTATTTATTATACATCACTTAACCTGGTTGTCAATTTTTATTATCCGCTATTCTTTCACCAACTGCGACACCGTCTCAAAATCATCTTTCAGCGACTTATATAGCGAGCGATACAGAGGGTAGTATGTATCGTAAACCTCTTTATTGATCGGATTGACGATGGTTGTGTTGTCAACCCTGATGACCGTGCGGCAGGCGTCTTCCACGCTCTTGTAAACGCCAGTGCCGACTCCCGCCAGCAGCGCCACACCCAGCGCCGGACCTTCGTCTATGTTGATGGTCGAGTGGTTGCAGCCAATGACATCTGCCAGTATCTGCAGCCAGGTCGCGCTGCGCGCGCCGCCGCCGGATGCTCGGACTTGCTCCATTGGGATGTTCATTTCCTTGAGAATTTCAAATGAATCGCGCAGGCCGTAGGCGATGCCCTCCATAACCGACCGCACGAAGTGGGCTTTGTCGCTTCGCAGAGTGATTCCGAAGAACGCCCCACGAGCGTTTGGATCAGGGTAGGGGGTGCGCTCTCCTGTGAGATACGGCAGAAATATAAGACCCTCTGAGCCTGCCGGAGCCCTTAGCGCTTCCCGGCTCATGACGTCGTAAGTGTCCTCGCCCATAGCCTTGGCAACAGACGCTTCGCAATCTGCGAATGTATCGCGATACCATCTGAGGCTGCCGCCGGCTGAGAGCATAACGCCCATCACATGCCATTTTCCAGGCACTGCGTGGCAGAATGTGTGCACGCGAAGTTTGGGGTCTACCACCGGCTTGTCGGCAAATGCGAAGACCACGCCCGATGTGCCGACCGTGCTGGAAATGATTCCGGGTTCTACAATGCCGTTGCCCACTGCGCCCGCAGCCTGGTCGCCGCCGCCGCCCACAACCGGCATTCCTTCCCTTAGGCCGGTGATGATCGATGCGTCTGAGGTTATCCGTCCGCTGACCTCCGGGCTTTCGTAAGCCTTTGGCATCCAATTTCGCGGGATATCAATGGCATCCAGCATTTCCCACGCCCATTCGCGTTTTGCAACATTGAAGAGGGCCGTGCCGCTGGCGTCGGAAACTTCGGTTGCGAACTCGCCGGTGAGTTTGAATCTGATGTAGTCCTTAGGCAGAAGCGCCTTCTTTATGCGCTCGTAGACCCTGGGCTCGTTGTTGCGAACCCAGATTATCTTGCCCGCCGTGAAGCCGGTGAGCACGGGGTTGCTGATGAGCTCGACGGTCTTTTCTCGGCCCACCGTATCCATTATCCAATCGCATTCGGCCTGCGTGCGCTGATCACACCACAGGATTGCCGGGCGCAGGACCTGGTTGTTTTCGTCCAGAAATACCGAGCCGTGCATTTGGCCCGAAAGCCCCATGCCTTTGATGTCTTTCGGATTGATGCCCGATGCCTCTATGATGTCGGCAATGGCGGCTATAGTCGCCTGCCACCAATCTTCCGGTTCCTGCTCCGCCCAGAGGGGCTTGGGAGTATAGAGCGGGTAGGTCTTAGCAGACGATGCCACCACCTCGCCGCCTTTGCTCGCGTTAATCAACAGCGCTTTGGTGCCGCTGGTGCCTATATCTACGCCTAAAAGGTAATTCATGATCGTTATGTTCTCCCGATGAGGATGCATTCGAGTAATAGGATACCAAAAAAGCAGGGAATAGGGAATAGGGAACAGGTTACAGAAGGGAAAAGAAGGGAATAGGTTACAGGGAACAGGCAATAGCCCTCGTTCGGGCGTCCCGATTTAATCGGGACAGCCCGTCCACTTTCCACTTTCCACTTTCCACTTTCCACTTTCCGCTTTCCGCTTTCCGCTTTCCGCTTTCCGCTTTCCACTCTCCCTTCTCCACTCTCCACTCCAAAAATAATCCCAGATTTCTTAAAAAAGTACTAATGTCCTCTCAAAACACAGTCGATATGTGTATTGAAAGAAACCCGGTTAATGTGCCTGAATATGAATTGAACTGACATCTGCCGTTATGCAATGGACTTGCTTGTGCGGACAGGTGGAAAGATTTCAAGGAGGAAACTGAAAAGTGAGTCTACGAATTAACCTGAATACCGCGGCTTTGACCGCGCACAGAACGTTGTCGGAAACGGACACAACTCTCTCAAAGACCATCGAGCGTTTGTCTTCGGGGTTCAAAATTAACTCCGCAGGCGATGATCCCGCAGGATTGGTCATTTCCGAAAAACTGCGTGCCCAGGTAAGTGGTATCGGACAAGCCATCAAGAACGCTGGAGATGCGGTCAATATGGTAAAAACCGCAGAAGGCGCTCTCAGTGAAGTCAGCCGACTCCTAAGGTCAATGAGAGACCTGGCGGTCCATGCAGCCAACACAGGTGCGAACGACCCGGCTGCCGTACAGGCAGACCAAGCCCAGATCACCAACTCTATCCAGTCTCTTAACAAGATCGCCCAGGAAACAATGTTTGGCGGCAGGAAGCTGCTCGACGGAACTGCGGGTATCAGGACATACATCGATGGCAGTGCAGTTATGACGGGTGACTTCTCGTATGCAAACAATCTAACCGATGGCGTCGCTATCAAAATCAATATCACTGCGGCTGCTGAGAAAGCAACACTTTCCAGCGCTGCAACATATAGTGCACTGACCAGCGGACTTGCGGCCACATTAGCCACATTTGCCGATACAACTGCGGTAATGGGAGCTTGGGGCACCATGCTTATTAATGGCGCCACTGTTGCTTACGTAACCGCAGACACTGTGGCTACCGTTCTGACTGCCATTGAAGCCGTGAAAACAACAACCGGTGTTGGAGCGACATACAACACTACCACTGGGGCAATTGATCTCACGAGCACGACAATCGGCGCTGCGGGAACGTTTGATGTGATAACAACTGCGGCTGGAACGCTGTTCGCCGCTACTTCAAACTATGGAACCGGCACTGATTGGGGCGCTTTTGCCACAAGAAACGGATCAATGTATGTCAATGGTGTAAAAGTCGACTATGCATCCGGCGACTCTGTCCAGGATCTAATCATTAAGATCAATGCCAAGACCGACCTGACAAGAGCCGCTGCGACCTACAACCAGGTCACCGGCCAAATCGATGTCAAAACCAATGAATATGGCTCGATAGCCAAGATCGGTATGACTCTTGCATCAGACTTCCTTGGCGGCATATCCACAGCAAACGACTATGGCGCGAATGCGCGGGCTGAAGTCACCAAAGTTATTAACGGCATCGAACAGAGCGTATCAGACGCAATCTGGCAATCAGGCATTGGTCTGGAACTCAAAGATAGCCTGGGCAACACCATCAAAATGCGCGAAGCGATGGGTTCTGTTGCTATGGATTACGCCACACAGTTCAACCTCGGCGTGAACACGCTGAAGTTCCAGGTGGGCGCTTACGATAACCAGCTCAGAGACGTCAACATCGGCTCGATATTTGCCAATGAACTCGGACGCGGCGCTCTGGAAGATGAAAGTCTATCCACGATCAATGTTACTGATGAAAAAAACAATGGCGCTCAAAAGGCGATCAGGATCATGGATGATGCTATCCAGCAGATATCCAGCCAGAGAGCAGCGCTCGGCGCAACTCAGAAGAACGTTCTCGAAAGCAGCATCACATCGCTGAACATCGCGAAAGAGAACATATCGGCTTCCGAAAGCACGATTAGAGATACCGATATGGCAGCTGAGGTCGTAAATTTGACCAAGAACCAGATACTTCAGCAGTCGGGTGTCTCGATGCTCGCTCAGGCGAACCAGATGCCGCAGACTCTCTTGAGACTGCTGCAGTAATAACAAAACTAAGTCCATTCTCTCGGACCCCAAGGCTCCCCGTTGATCAGAACAGCCACTCAGATCAACGGGGATCTGTCTTTTTAGCTGTCCACTCTCCACGCTCTGTTCGGGCGGATTTGCAATCCAGC
>JAPLCU010000112.1 GCA_026392045.1 Armatimonadota bacterium | reverse complement strand
CAAGAGAAACTACGCCATCCAAAACACGACGAAGAACATCATAACGAGTTGCTTCCTTCTGATTTATCTTTATAACCTCTTTCTGCATGGGGACATTTTCCCTTTGCAGTTAACAGGGGTCAAATTCGCTTTGCATAGACAGGCTGCCATATCACCTCTTGACTTCCAACCCTAGCCGATGATAACCTTATGCTGATGATATTGACAACTTCAAAGCTTTGCAAAGGAGAAACTATGCATCGACTGACCACGCTATTTATCATCACTGCGCTGGCCATTGCGCCTGTTGTGCTTAATGCGGCGGATTGGCCTCGATTCCTCGGCCCCAATGGCAATGGATTTTCCCCGGAGATGGGCGTTAAATCATTAAAGAGCGCCAAAATGCTCTGGAAAGTGTCTCTGAGCGATAATGGTTATGCCGGGCCATCGATTGCGGGCGGAAAGGTCTATATAATCGACCACCAGGGCAATAACGATGTTCTGCGGGCTATCAATATCAAAACCGGCAAAGATGTCTGGAAGTTCAGCTATGGCGATAATAGCAGTTCCAATTCCGGCTTCGCCAGGTCTACCCCCACAATCGATGGAGGCAGGATCTATGCAATTGGGAGGCTGGGACAGCTCCACTGCGTCAATATTAAGACCGGCAAGAAAATATGGTTCAGAAACTTCCAGTATACGTTCAATGGCGTTGCGCCGAAGTGGCAGTATTCCATGTCCCCGTTTATAGACGGCAACAAGATAATTGTCTGCCCGGGCGGCCCGAATGCGGCAGTTGCGGCGATTGACAAGGCCACCGGCAAGACCATCTGGCAGGGCGGCGGCAGTGACATTCCCGGTTATGCGACGCCTGTTCCCGCGAAGGTTGGCGGGACGAAGCTTTACGTTGTCTTTACCGGGGTCAGCTTGATTGGAGTCAACGCTAATAACGGCAAACTGTGCTGGAGAATCCCCTGGAGCACCAGTTATGATGTCAATGGCGCAACACCAATCGTGATGGGCAACAAAGCATTTATTACCAGCGGTTATGGGCATGGCGCGGGGTTGGTCGAGTTCACGGCAAGCTCCGCCAAAATCCGATGGGAAAATAAAGATTTACAGTCGAGGTTCGGCACGCCGCTGCTTTACAAAGGGTTCATGTATTGCACGGAAGACTCCGGAAACCTGGTCTGTATAAGCCCGGCGAGCGGCAAAGTGCGGTGGAAGCAGCCTGGTTTTGAGTGGGGACCTGCGACGGGAATGGTAGATGGAAACGCGCTGGTGTTTGCGGGTAATAGCGGCGACCTGGTATTGGTGAAGCTCTCGCCGGATAAATATCATGAGCTCGACCGATTCAAACCGCTGGGCGGTCAAAGCTGGACAGCCCCCGTTATATCAAACGGCAAGCTGATAGTGAGGAATAAGTCTGCGCTGGCGTGTTTTAGTTTGAAATAGAGTTGCGGGCAGGATTGCAAATCCGCCCGAACAGACAAATCCGCCCGAACAGAGGGATCGCCCTGGAAATCTTAGATCGCCCTTGAAATTTTAGATCGCCCTGGAAATCTGTTCCAGGGCGTGGCTTTGGTGGAAATCTGTTCCACTATATACTTTGCAAACGTTCTTTTGCGGATCAGATATCCGCGAGACGGCATCCGGCAACGGATTTGCCGGACGATCAAGTGACGATCAAATTGCATTTGGGAGATATTCAATTGAACAAAAACGCGCTGATATTGCTGGATGAGCTGATTGAGCGGAATCCTGAGCTTGTTGATACCAAAGAAGCTGTGGCACAGGTCGTTGAATTGATCTGCCGAACGTATCGTGCCGGGGGTAAGGCGCTTGTTTGCGGAAATGGCGGGAGCGCGGCGGATAGCGAGCATATTGTTGCCGAGCTGATGAAGGGTTTTCTTTCAAAGCGGGAAATGCCGAAATCTCACGCCGATCTCTTCAGCAAATCAGGGCTCGCCGATTGGGGATTTCTTTCCAAGAAACTGCAGCGTGGCGTCCCGGCGATTTCGCTCAGCGGACATACGGCGCTTGTGACAGCCATCATGAATGACATCGACCCATATATGATTTACGCTCAGCAGGTTTATGTTTACGGCAAACCCGAGGATATGTTGATCGGTTTGAGCACATCAGGTAATGCGAAAAACGTCTGCAACGCTCTGAAAGTGGCCCGAGTAATGGGGATTCCGACGGTTGGCTTCACAGGTTCCGGCAACCCGGAGTTTGAAAAACTCTGCGATATAGTCGTTAAAGCGCCTGAGCAAGAAACCTACCGAGTACAGGAATATCACCTGCCAATTTATCACACTATCTGTCTGATGGTGGAGCAGGAGCTTTTTGAGTAGCTTTCTTCTCTTAATCACGAAAACGCGAAAGGGAGGAAAGCCCGAAATTGCTTTTATTTTGAAATTCCTAAATCCCTTTTCGTCCCTTTCGGCCTTTCGCGCTTTCGCGATAAAAACTCTGGATCGCTCTGGAATATCTCGTCTGGATCGCCCTGGAAATCTGTTCCAGGGCGTAAGTGTTGCGGAAATCTATTCCGCCAATATAGCCTTGTAGGTGAGTTAGCGGATCGGATATCCGCAAAACGTGCGTCGGGGAACGGATTTCCCCGACGATCTTCGATGATCTTCTTAGACCTTTTCGTCCCTTTCGGCATTTCGCGCTTTCGCGATAAAAACTCCCTTCCCAATCTTCGTCTCAGCTCAAAAACTTGACACTTCAGCGCTCACAAGTTAGTATTAGCATTGTAAGAGCTCATTTTGTGGAGCGTGTTTAATATGAAATCTACGGCATTTGCCAAAGCAATACCCGGTATCATCCTCGTGCTATGCGTTTTCTCCCTTGCATTCTGGTTCAGCAGCAGCAGGCGGGCGGGCATGGTGTCTGAGCGCGTGCCTGAACCTGTGCCCGCGGCGGCATCAGGGCAAACTCCGGCGACTCCCATCACAACCGTCCCCGGCGCTCCTGCGAATGTTCCTGGCGGAACCCCTTTGACGACATCCTCAGCCGAACCGCCTGCCGTTGCTGGCTCGTGGCAGCAGTTCCGTGGAGCTAATTTTGACGCCATCAACACCGAAACCACGCCGCTTTCCACCAAATGGGCAGCGGGTGAACCTAAGATTTTCTGGGGGATCGATGTCGGCGAGGGTTACGCGGCCGCGGCAGTGGCAAACAGCCGAGTTTATATTTTGGACTACGACCGCACGGCGCAGGCAGATGTTTTGAAATGTCTTGCATTTGCAGACGCTAAAGAGCTCTGGCGATACTCTTACCCGGTTGCAATCAAGCGCAACCACGGAATGTCTCGCACAATCCCGGTGGTTTCCGGCCAGTATGTGGTCAGCCTGGGGCCGAAGTGCCATGTAGTTTGCGCAGACGCGAAGACCGGTAAGCTTTTTTGGATGATGGATTTGGTGAAGCAATTCGGCACGGTGGTACCCGAGTGGTATGCTGGCCAATGCCCGATTATTGACGGCGGCAAGGCGATAATCGCGCCTGGCGGGAGCTCGCTTATGATAGCCGTCGATTGCGCGACCGGCAAGATTGTATGGCAGACCCCGAACCCTGACAGATGGGGAATGACGCATAGCTCAATCGCGCCAATGACCCTTAACTCCAAGAAGATGTATATCTATTGCTCAACGGGCGGAGTTGTGGGTGTAGACGCAGCGAATGGTTCCATTCTATGGAAAACAGACGCGTGGAAGAATAAGATCGCAAACGTCCCCACGCCGGTGGTGATCGGCGACGGCAGAATCTTCCTCTGCAGCGGCTATAATTTGGGCGCAATGATGATTCGCGTTAAAGGGCAGGGTGGTAAGTTTGGCGTTGAGACTCTATATAGCCTGAAAGCGAGCGTTTTTGGCTCGGACCAGCAGACCCCTATCCTTTACAAAGGGTATATCTACGGCGTGAGGCCCGGCGGGCAGCTCGTATGTTTGGACCTCAATGGCAAGGTTTTGTGGGACAGCGGCGCGGCCAGGTTTGGAATAGGGCCATATACGCTTGCAGGCGGAAATATATATATTATGAACGATTCCGGCGTATTGACGCTGGCTGCAGCAAATCCATCGGGCTACAAGCAGCTTGCCCAGGCAAAAATCCTCAATGGCGCCGATTCCTGGGGGCCTATGGCGATTGCCGGCGGCAGGCTGATCGCGCGCAACCTTACGCGCATGGTGTGTGTTGATATTGGGAGGCGATAAATTGAGCCCCGAAGAAACCACAGACAAACCTTCGCGCCTGGCCACTTTTGGCAAGATAGCCGCGGTTATTTTTGCGCTATTCGTGGCGGCGCGCGTCACCGGCATCTTGGGCACATGCGGCCTCCCCGGCTGCGGGACGAATGATTACAGCCCCGATAATAGCTTGGCGATTCTCGGCAAGACCGAGGGCAAATTGGTGACATATCGCGAGCTGAAACGAATCCAGCTGGGCTTGCGGCGTTCGAGCGCTATTGCACTGGGCGCGGACGGCAAGCTTTATGCCGCGGGCGACAAGATCGTAGAGGTCTACGATAGCATTACCGGCAATAAACAATCCAGCTTTACGCTGAACGGGACGCCGTATTGTATGTCAATCGGACCAGATGGGAAGATTTACGTTGGTATGCTGGATCATATCGAGGTTTATGACAGTGCAGGCAAGCTGATTTCAGTTTGGGCATCGCTCGGCAAAAACGCATATCTAACATCAATCTCTGCGAATGGCAGCGAAATTTGGGCAGGTGACGCCGGTAATCGCGTCATATTAAAGTATAACCCGGATGGCCAGGTGATGGCTTTGGTCGGCAAAAAAGACAGCGCAACCGGTGCGCCCGGGATAATTGTCCCGAGCCCGCATCTGGACGTTGCTTCGGCTGGTGGCGGCGGGGTTTGGGTTGCAAACCCCGGCAGGCACGAGCTGGAACTTTACGCCGCCGACGGTAAGCTCAAACGCGCGTGGGGAAAGAACTCGTTTACAATAGATGGCTTCAGCGGCTGCTGCAACCCTACGGATTTCGCGCTGCTGCCGGGCGGGAAGTTTGCGACCAGCGAAAAGGGCATTCCGAGGGTGAAAGTATACGCCTCAGATGGCAAGTTTGAGGGTGTAGTCGCTGGTTTTGAAACATTCAAGCCTGAAGTGGTTGGCCTTGATTTGGCCGCAGACGCTCAGGGGCATATTTACGTATTGGACCCGGCGTCCAAATCGATACGAGTATATATTGCTAAGGGGAAGACCAAATCATGAGCAAAAAATACAGCGAAAATAGAAGAGAGTTTTTGCGCAGCCTTGGGCGCGGAGCCACTCTTGGGCTGCTGGTGCTCGGCGGCGGTTCCCTTATGAAAAAAGGCGATAAACCCATCGAGACCTGCGTGAGCGATGGCATTTGCAGCAATTGTTCAGACCTGAAAGCCTGCGGCCTACCGCAAGCGCTTTCTTATAGGCAATCGGATTCGTGATAAGAATGATTCAAGGCATTAAATGAGCAACGATCAAGACAACAAAATAAGCCGACGGCAGCTTATAATTAACGGCGGGTGGTTTGTGGGGCTGATCGGTCTCGGGGGCGTGTTCGGGTGGATTTTCGGCAATTCGGAGAAGCGCATGGTATGGCAGATCGACCCAAATAAGTGCATCCAATGCGGCAAATGCGCCTTGGAATGCGTGATATCGCCTTCGGCATCAAAATGCGTTCACGCTCACGCCATGTGCGGCTACTGCAAGCTGTGCTTGGGCTTTTTCATGCCAACTCCTAACGAACTCAATGAAGGCGCCGAAAACCAGCAGTGCCCCATGGGCGCAATCAAAAGAACTTATGTTGAAGATCCATATTATGAATATGTGATAGACGAAAAACTCTGCATAGGCTGCGCGGTCTGCGTGAAAGGGT
This sequence comes from Armatimonadota bacterium, assembly GCA_026392045.1. GTDB lineage: Bacteria > Armatimonadota > UBA5829 > UBA5829 > UBA5829 > JAMCYN01. Next base: position 26,853 of record JAPLCU010000112.1, on the reverse strand, counting down.
GTACAGCATTCGGCAATGGCTCGCTTTTCATGCAAATTCGTCACGACCGCTGCATTAATTGCAATGAATGCGCGATTGCAAAATCATGCCCATCGCAAGCCATAAGCCGTGTGCCCGCCGACAAGCCATATCTGCTCAAAAACAAGGAGCAGAATGCATGATTAGATCTTTGATTGCTCCCAACAAAGCTGCCTCGGGTCCTGCGGACCCGGCTTCGGCTGCATGCAACCGAAGCAACCAAACCACGCTTTTCCAGTTGCTTCGGTATCCTGATGCCGAAGCCGCGACCGGAGGTCGCGCCTCCCTTCCGGGCTCTCTGCTCTCTGCTTTCTGCTTTCTGCTAAGCCTTCCCGCTTATGCCGTCCAGCACTTCCCGCCGCCGGATTTCACAACCGGCCACAAGCTGCCGGTGACCGCCACCCCGCCGCCGCGCGCTGAATGGCTCGCGTATATGGATATTGGTGTGCTGATTGCGGCGTTGATGCTGGCGACGTATTTTGTCTTGTGGAAACGCAATCGCAGAGCAATTGGCGGGCTGTCGATATTTTCGCTTGCGTATTTTGGTTTCTATCGCCATGGCTGCGTGTGTTCCATTGGCGCTATTCAAAACGTGGCCCAGAGTATAGCCGATCCAAATATTGTGCTGCCTGTGGTAGCGGGCGCGTTCTTCCTGCTTCCTCTGATTTTTGCGCTGTTTGGCGGAAGAGTCTTCTGTGCGGCGGTTTGTCCACTGGGCGCGGCGCAGGATATTGTGTTGATGAAACCATCAAAAGCGCCAGATTGGCTGGCGCAATGCCTGGGGGTGTTGCCCTGGATTTATCTGGGTGCAGCGGTGATGTATGCCGCAATCGGCAGCGCATATATAATCTGCCGATATGACCCGTTTGTGGCATTTTTCAGATTCGGCGGAAGCGTGCCGATGCTGGTTTTCGGCGGGGGTATGCTTGTATTGTCGATGTTTGTAGGCAGGGCCTATTGCAGATTTTTATGCCCCTACGGCGCGCTGTTGAGATTGGTTTCGCCGCTCGCCAAATGGAAAGTTACTGTCACACCGGACGAATGCGTGCAGTGCCGCCTATGCGAAGATGCCTGCCCTTTTGGCGAGATCAGATACCCAACTCCAAGAGATGGCGGAATCAGCCGAACTGAAGGCAAGAGCCGCCTTGCCGCACTTATTCTTCTTCTGCCGGTGTTCATCGGCATGGGTGCAGGTCTGGGTTATCTGGCAAGTGACAAGCTCGCGCAGGTGGACCCCGCTGTGAGCCTTGCGAAGCGCGTGTGGCTTGAGGATCATGGCAAGGTAAAGGGCACAACACTCGAAACCGATGCCGTCCGCAAGCATGACACGCCAAAAGAAGAAGTATACTTGCAATCGCTGGCTATTGGCAAAAAATATCGATACGGCAGCCTGGCGCTTGGAGGATGGATTGGGCTTGTAATTGGCCTGAGGCTGATCGGTCTTTCAATACGCCGCCGCAGATCAGACTACGAAGCGGACTCTGCAGGCTGTGTGGCATGCGGCAGGTGTTATCTGTCTTGTCCTGTTGAACGGTTTAGACATGGCGATGCCGAGGCAATAAAGATTCTGGAGGAATATCGTGCTTAAAAACGATGTAGATAAAATAAAATCTCTTGAGGAGAGCGCGAAAGTCGGCTGCCAATCCGCTATGCGCGGAATGTGGATTGCGGGAATATTTTGCATACTCGTGCTGGGGCTTTTGGTGGGAAACCGCGATGCGACCTGGTCGGCTAATCCGCAAAACTCGGCGCCGCTCAAGGCAATGCAGGTGCGGCTGGCTAAGGCGCCAACAAATGAGAGTCTGAAAAACGAAATACGTCAGCTCGATGCTCAGCTGCGTCATGAGTATTTATTCAGGCTCACTTTCGCAAATCAGGGCAGCTATGTTCTGCTTTTGGGAGTTGTGCTGTTTCTCATCGCAGGAGCTTCCGCCGCTGCGTATAATAAAAAGATTCCTATGCCCGGCCTTGAGGAGCAAAGTTCGGATTCGGTCAGGCGTTCGGCAGGCGTTGCGCGCCGTTCGGTTGGAGTGTTTGGGGTAATCGCAGCTCTCAGCCTTATGGTTATCGTCGTATCTTCACAGGGAAATCTGAATTCTGAATATAGAAAGGCCGTTCGCGGCTATCACGGGCAAGCTGCCGAGTCAGGTCAAGTAAACGCGGCATCGCAGGCGGTTCAGAGCGCACTCGCTCCCGCAACGCCGATGCCCGCGCCAGCTGCAGGCAATCCGCCGATATCAAGCTCGAAGATTACCATCGGGCCATTTTCGCCTCCTCAAATTCAGCTCGTTAAGAATACACAAACGGGCAATAAAAAGCCAATTGCGTCAAAGATCGAGACCGTTGCGCTGGATGAATCAGATTACCAGCCCGTCGCTGAAGAATGGGCAAAAAACTGGCCGGTTTTCCGCGGGCCAACAGGTATGGGCGTGATAGAATCCGGTGATTATCCCCTTAAATGGGACGGTAAGTCCGGCGAGGGCATCATCTGGAAAACTGCAATTCCGCTGCCTGGTTGGAACTCGCCTGTTGTTTGGGGCGATAAGATTTTTGTGGTTGGGGCCGATAAAACCAAGCGCGAAATCTACTGCATTGACGCCGCGAGCGGCAAGATAATCTGGAAGCAGCCTTTTGCGATGATTGCCAAGCAGGCCGATGTTATGGAAGACACGGGTTACGCGCCATCCACCCTTGCAGTTGACGGAAAGCGCATTTTTGCGATATTCCCAAATGGCGACCTCGGCTGTTTCGATTTCGAGGGCAAGCAGATTTGGGCCAAGAGCCTTGGAGTGCCCGAGAATACTTATGGCCATGGGTCGTCGCTTACTATGTTCCGCAGTCTTCTCATGATCTTATTTGACCAGGGCTCTGGCGGCAGCGATGGCAAATCCATCTTTTACGCGCTTCAGGGCGGCACCGGAAACATCGTCTGGTATGCCAAGCGACCTGTTGCAAACTCATGGGCCACTCCTGTCGTCGCCACCATAGGCGGCCGCCTGGAAATGCTCACCAACGCGAACCCGTATGTTATCTCCTATGACCCGCTCACCGGAAAAGAATATTGGCGGGCCGATGTTATGAGCGGTGATGTTGTCCCCTCGCCGATAGTCGCCGGCGGGATGGCGCTTTCTTGCAACACAGGCGCATATTTGGCAGCCATCAAGCCTGGCAGCGGAGATTTGAGCAAAACCGGCATCGCCTGGAAAGCCTCTGATGGCCTGCCGGATATCTCAAGCCCGGTCGCAAACAACGATCTGGTGTTCCTCGCAGACAGCATGGGTAATGTGACCTGCGTGGACGTAAAAACGGGCAAGAAAGTTTGGGAACACGCTTACGAAACCGCGTTCAAAGCCTCGCCGAGCATCGTCGTCGGCAATGTTTATCTGCTGGACAGCGAGGGTGTGATGCGCGTTATTGCGGCGGGTAGAACGTTCAAAGAAGTCAGCAAATCAGCTTTATCAGAAGGCGCCAGCGCCACGCCTGCGTTTGTGGGCGGCAGGATTTACATCCGCGGCGACAAGAGCCTTTATTGCATAGGAAAGAAGTAATGCCGAGTAATTCAAATGTTCGGATGCAGTGTCCCATTGCGTCCGAGATCGATCTTTCGTTTGTCGACTCCATTGTCGAGCGCCTCGGCACGTCTCCCAGCGCCGCAATTCCGATCTTGCAGGCGATTCAGAAGCAGTATCGTTACCTGCCGGAGGAGGCGATGCGCCGAGTCTGCGAGATCAGCGAGATCACACCTTCCGCCATCATAGGCGTGGCATCATTTTACTCGAAGTTCCGCCACAAACCCGTTGGGCGGCACCTGGTAAGCGTCTGCCATGGCACCGCGTGCCATGTAAAAGGCGCGGAACTGGTCCACGATGCCTTACGCAGGCAGCTTGGTATCGCCGACGATGATGACACCGACCCGGACGGCGTCTTTACCGTGCAAAAGGTCGTGTGCCTCGGCTGCTGCACCCTCGCGCCCGCCATGCAAATAGACGGCGTCACCTATGGCCACCTCACGCACGATACCGTAGGTAATGCGCTGCATGATTTTCTGGAACTTGAGCGGCGCGGGCTTGTGGCCAAGCGTTTCGATCTGCCGAATCAGCACATCAAGGGCCTGGCGGAGATAAGAATTGGAATGGGTTCCTGCTGCATAGCGGGCGGCAGCGCGGATGTGCGCGCAGCCCTTGAGCAGGCGGTGAATGAGCTTGCCATACCGGCTGCGGTGAAACCCGTGGGCTGCGTGGGTATGTGCCATCAGACACCGATGGTGGAAATCGCAGGCACAAATAATGACGGATCGACCGCAATCTACGCAAAAGTAGACCCCGCAGACGCGCGCGGAATCGTCCGAAAACACTTCAAGCCTGGCGGCATTCTGCGGCGTATTAAGGCCGCATTTTCATCTGGTTTAGATAACATTCTCACGGACGAAAGCTGGGCGCCGGTCACTCGCTACGCAATCGACGTCCGCGACGAGCCTGTCTGCGCATTCCTCGGGCGGCAGAAGCACATCGCCACCGAGCTCTGCGGCCAGATTGACCCGCTGGATTTGGACGAATACATTGAGCTTGGCGGCTTTGAAGCGCTCAGAAAATGCGTGACCACCGGCAAGCCCGAAGAGGTCATAGATATCGTGAAACGCTCAGGCTTGCGAGGCAGGGGCGGCGCCGGTTTCCCAACCGGGAATAAGTGGCAGCTCACCCGCGCGGTCAAGAGTGATGTTAAATATGTCATCTGCAATGGCGACGAGGGCGACCCCGGCGCGTTCATGGACCGCATGATTTTGGAGTCGTACCCTTACAGGGTGCTGGAGGGGATGGCGATTGCGGCGTTTGCGGTCGGCGCGAACGAGGGCTACCTCTATATTCGCGCGGGATACCCGCTTGCCGTCAAGCGAATCCGCGATGCAATTGAACGCTGCAAAAAACGCGGTCTCCTCGGAGACAAGGTCTTTGGGAGCCATTTCAGCTTGAAACTGCGTATTATGGAAGGCGCCGGCGCGTTTGTCTGCGGCGAGGAATCGGCGCTTATTGCAAGCATCGAGGGCAAGCGCGGAATGCCCCGGCTGAGGCCGCCATACCCCGCCGAAAGCGGACTTTGGGGCAAACCAACCAATGTAAACAACGTGGAAACCTATTCGCTGATGCCGTATATCGTGAAAAATGGCGCGGAAGCGTTCGCCAAGTTTGGCACAATGACCAGCAAAGGCACAAAGGTCTTTGCGCTCGCGGGTAAGGTCACGCGTGGTGGGCTTATAGAGGTGCCGATGGGGATCAGCGTTCGCGAAATCGTGGAGGAGATCGGAGGCGGGGTTCCGGGCGGGCGCAAGTTCAAAGCAGTGCAAATCGGCGGACCCTCGGGCGGATGCATTCCTGCTGAAATGGCGGATACGGCGGTTGATTATGAGGCGCTCACATCAGCAGGCGCGATTATGGGCTCCGGCGGGCTGGTTGTCTTAGACGATCAAGACTGCATGGTGGACATCGCGCGTTACTTTTTGGAGTTTACCCAGCACGAATCTTGCGGCAAATGCACTTTCTGCCGAGTGGGAACCCGGCGCATGCTGGATATTTTAGACAGGCTCTGCACTGGCCACGGCAAGCACGGCGATCTTGAAACACTGGAAAACCTGGCGCACATGGTCAAACGAGGAAGCCTCTGCGGACTAGGCCAAACGGCCCCAAATCCGGTGCTTTCCACATTGCATTATTTCCGCGACGAATATAAGGCGCACCTGGAGGGCAAATGTCCGGCAGGCAGGTGCAAGGCTTTGATAAAATACAGCGTCACCGATGATTGCATAGGCTGTACAAAATGCGCGCAGCATTGTCCTGTCCAGGCAATCTCTATGACGCCGTTTGAAAAGCATGAAATCGACCAGGAAAAATGCATCCGCTGCGACACCTGCATGCAGGTCTGCCCGGTGGATTCGATAAGGGTGGAATAGAAGTTTTGAGTTCTGAGTTATGAATTATGAGTTCTGAATGAAGGGAATTGTTTTTGTCTGGAACGTTATCATGCTGCTCATCCTTCGAGAGCCTCAGGATGGCGAAGTGGGGCCTCAGGATGGCGAAGTGGAGCCTCAGGATGGCGAAGTGGTAGATGCTTTGTATCCTAATTAAGAGAATTTTCGGGCTTTCGGCCTTTCGGGTTTTCGCGATAAAATCAATTATGCCAAACATAACAATAGACAACAAACAAATATCGGTAGAACCAGGCGCGACTATCCTAGATGCCGCTAATAAGCTCGGGGTAAAGATTCCTACGCTCTGCTATTTGCGCGGGCATTCCGCCACGACCTCTTGCATGATCTGTGTGGTAAAGGTCAACGGCGGGTCCAATCTTGTGCCTGCGTGCGCGACTGTTGCTCAAGAGGGCATGGCGGTGGAAAGTGATTCTGATGACGTCCATAGCGCCCGACGAATGGCGCTTGAACTGCTCTTGGGCGATCACACCGGCGACTGTGTCGGCCCTTGCCAGAGCGCTTGTCCGGCGCACATGGACATCCCGCTGATGATTACGCATCTTTCCAGGGGCGAGCATCATGAAGCAATCAAAGTGATCAAAGACCGCATAGCGCTTCCCGCTGCATTGGGACGAATCTGCCCGGAGATATGCGAAAAGGTCTGCAGGCGCGGCATTCACGACGCGCCGGTCTCTATCTGCCTACTAAAGAGATTCGCTGCCGATGTTGACCTGCAATCCGGCTCCCCGTATATGCCTGAATGCAAACCAGCCACAGGTAAGCGCGCCGCGATCATCGGCTCCGGTCCGACTGGGCTTTCCGCCGCGTATTATCTGATTCAAGAGGGAATCGCCTGCGCGATTTTCGATAGCAGACCCGAAGCAGGCGGCGCGCTGCGTTACGAAGTATCGAAAGATCGCCTGCCAAATGACGTTTTGGACGCCGAAATAGCAATTATTCAAAAAATGGGCGCCAAGTTCGAGCTTAACAGCGCTGTGACGGGCGCAACTCTCGAGCATCTGCATCGCGATTATGACGCCGTGCTGCTCGCCATCGGCAAAATCGAACCGGAGCGCGCGCAGGCGCTCGACATTCAAATGACAGCGCATGGGGTCAAGGTGGATAAGCACACTATGATGACCGGCGCTCTGGGCATATTTGCGGCGGGTGCGGCTGTGGTTCCGTCGAAACTGGCGGTGAGATCAGTCGGTGAAGGCAGGGCTGCCGCTCATGCCATAGCTCATCATATATTCGGCAAGCCGATAAAAGTTCACGACAGGCCGTTCACGGTGCGCATGGGCCATATCACAGACGAAGAAATGGCTGTTTTCATGGCCTACGCCAGCTCATCGGGCAGAACAAAACATTCTGGGAATGGCCTTACACCGAACGATACCAGCAATGAAGCCGAACGCTGCCTGCACTGCGAATGCTCAAAGCTGCGCGCCTGCAAGCTGCGCGATTGGGCTATCGAATACGACGCCAGCCCAAATACTATCAAAGGCAGATCAAAAAAGCTCGAGCGCTATGATGACCACCCGGAGATCATTTTCGAGCCTGGCAAATGCATCTCATGCGGAATCTGTATTGCAATTGCCAAAGATGCCGGTGAGCCTTTGGGGTTGACTTTCATAGGCCGAGGCTTTGATGTGCAAGTAGGAGTGCCATTCAGCGAACCGCTCTCAAAAGGCCTTCGTAAGGCCGCTAAAAAATGCGCTCAAGCATGCCCAACCGGCGCTCTTGCGTTGAAAGAGCAATTTCAAGGAGATTCAAAATGATCAATGCCTCGCGGGACCTGAGATTCACCGAGGTCGCAAAGATTTATAAAACTTCCCAGGCAGAGGTTACGATACTCGATGGAGTGTCGCTGAGCGTTATGCCTGGCGAAACTGTGGCTATTGTCGGCCCATCCGGCTCGGGCAAGAGCACACTGCTGAACATAGCAGGTTCGCTGGATAAACCCACCTCCGGCTCTGTGCGAATCGGTGATATTGAGATAAATAAGCTCGAGGGCAAGTCACTGGCCGAGTTTCGCGCGAACCAGGTCGGGTTCATATTCCAGGACCACCATCTATTGCCACAGCTCACGGCGCTGGAAAATGTCTTGCTTCCTACTATTGCCTCCGCAAACAAAAAGCCCAGCATCCTGAGCGATAAGCCCAGCATCCTGAGCGACAAGCCCAGCATCCTGAGCGATAAGCCCAGCATCCTGAGCGACAAGCCCAGCATCCTGAGCGACAAGCCCAGCATCCTGAGCTCCGTCGAAGGACGCGGTCAAATCACAGCAAAGGCCCAAGCTCTCCTTGAACGTGTAGGCATTCTGCCTCGCGCCGATGCATTTCCCGCGCAGATGTCCGGCGGCGAAAGGCAGCGCGTGGCGATTGCCCGAGCTCTTATCAACGGCGCGAAGCTGCTTTTGTGCGATGAGCCGACGGGTAATCTTGACTGGCAGGCTGGTAGAAATATTATCGATCTACTTTTGGAACTTGCCGCTGAGCAGGGCGCGACAGTAATTATGGTCACGCATAATCATGCCCATGCCGCCAGATTCTCAAAGATCTTCATGATCTCCGACGGCACACTGATACCAGTCAACACGTCATCTGAGGCTGGTGGAGCACATTGAACACTCGAAGATTGATCATGCGCAGCTTGCTCTATTATTGGCGCACGGGCGTGATGGTGGCGTTTGGCGTTGCGATAGCGGCTGCGGTGATAGTCGGTTCGCTGGTGATCGGGGATTCAGTCAAAGGCAGTCTTCGCGATACAGCGCTAGCACGGCTCGGCAATACCGATTACGCGCTGGTGTCTACGCATTTTTTCAGGCAAGCCCTGGCCTATGATCTCATTCATGATAACAATCTCGCCAGCAAAGTGAAGCTTATTGCGCCTATCGTAATCACCAGAGGATCGGCTGCGAACGCCATGAGCAACGCATCTGTTCCCAACGCCGGTGTGATCGGCGTCGATGATTCGTTTTGGCAACTGTGGGGGAGGGCGAAGCTCCCGCTGAGCCAACGCCAGGCAGCAATCAGCGAATCTCTTGCAAATGACCTCAATCTCAAAATCGGAGACAGCCTTCTCATAAATATCGATAAACAGAGCGCCATCCCTTCAGGCACACTCTTTGAGCATAGATCACGCGATGAAGCGCTCAGCTCAATTCGCTTGGAAGTCGCCGCGATTCTGCCTGATAATGGCGTTGGCGGTTTTCGTCTGAGTGCAAGCACAGACACCCCGCGCAATGTCTTTATCTCCCGCGAATGGCTTCTTTCTGAGATAGGCAAAAAGAATGTTGCGAACGCAATGCTCGTAGAATCCAACTCCGATTCAGGCGATATCGAACGAAATCTAAAGGCTGCGCTCGCAGCAGCATGCACACTCTCCGATTACGGTCTTAAACTGGTTCGGGACTCCAAAAACGATTCCGTTTCCCTGCAAAGTGAGGGGATGCTGCTGAGCGATTCTCAAGTAGACATCGCGCGCAGCGCTGCTGCTGATTGTGGCATCCAATCGGCGCTCGCATCTGTTTATCTGGCAACAACAATCAAAAAGCACGGCACGGCGAACGGCATCCCATATTCGATAATTGCCGCTGTAGAAGGAGTGGAAAGTGGAAAGTGGAAAGCGGAAAGCAAAAACGACATTCGCTTAAACTCTTGGGCAGCGAGTGATATTGGCGCAAAGATTGGCGACAAGATCGATCTCACCTACTTGGTTTCGGCTCCAGACGGCACTTATCATGATGCTTCGATTACGCTCACCCTTGCCCGAATAATTGATATGTCTGACCCGGCAAACAATCGCGACCTCGTGCCGATTTTCGAGGGAATTACCGATGCCGATAGCATAGACGAATGGAAAGCGCCCTTCCCCATAGATATGAACCGTATTCGGCCAAAGGATGAAGTGTATTGGGAAGCTTACAAGACCACCCCCAAGGCTTATGTGAGCATGGAAACGGCAAAAGAGCTGTGGGCTAAAGGTTCCACGAGCGGCGAAAATGCCGGATGGGTCACATCTATCCGTCTGCAACCCAATATATCTGCAATTGAAGATAAATTCGCGAGCTCATTTATAGCCAAGACAAAACCCGCCGCCGCCGGAATGGTTTTCCAGCCCGTCCGCCAATTGGCGCTTGCAGCGTCCGCCGGCGCCACTGATTTCGGCCAGCTTTTCCTGAGTATGAGCTTCTTTCTGGTGATTGCAGGCGCAGGTCTCGCGGGGACGCTAATGCGCCTTTCGGCAGACAGACGCGCATCGCAAACCGGTATTATGATGGCGTGCGGGTTCGATTCACGCCAGGCAGGCAAAATTGTGATGGGCGAGGGGATCTGCCTCACTGCAGCGGGCATGCTGATAGGGGTTCCGTTAGGAATCTTATACGCCTGGGCAATTATGGCCGCGCTGAGATCATGGTGGATTGGCGCTGTCGGCACATCCGCGCTCTGGCTGCATGTGACCCCCGCAAGTGTTCTCATGGGTGCGATATCGGGTCTGGCGGTCGGGATTGTATCAATCGCATGGGGGATTAAAGGCCTCAGCAAAACCCGAGTTCTTGATCTCCTCGCAGGATGGCAGGCGATGGGAGTTCTGAATAGCTCCGGTGTTTCGGGAAACTCGTTCCCGAAACTAACAAAACATTACACTCGATCCCTACTCGTATTTTCAACCTCCCTAGCCGTTGCGATAGTTCTCTTCTCGATATCCACCATTGCAAAAACAATTCCGCCCACAGGCGCATTTTTCGGGTGCGGCGCGCTGCTTTTGATCGCAGGAATCGCTGCTGTTGATCTAACTTTAGCCCGCGCTCTTTGCGGCATATTCAGGCCGATATCGACATCAATGCTAGCCCTGCGAAGCGCCGCCGCGAACCCCGGAAGAAGCCTGCTGGTGGTTGGCTTGATCGCTGCCGCGAGCTTTATGATAATTGCAGTGGCGGCGAACACGTGGGATTTTACCCGCACCGATTACACCCAGAAATCCTCAGGCACAGGCGGTTTTGCGCTCCGAGCAATCTCGTCTTTACCAATCCGTTACGATTTCGGCGCCCCGGCAGGCCGCGAGGCGTTGGGTTTTCCAGCCGAAGACGAAAAGATATTCAAAAATGTGCATGTATATAAATTTCTCATGAGCCCCGGTGACGACATCAGTTGCCTTAATCTCGCAAAAACCACTCAGCCGCGCATGCTCGGAGTAAGCCCAGAATTTATTGAGCGGGGCGGTTTCAACGTGACTAGCCCGTGGGCGGCTCTCGATCAAAACAAACGCGACACGATCTCGGTCTTTGGAGATGCAAGCAGCGTGCAATGGTCGCTTCATTCGGGGCTTGGAAAGACGCTTGCGCTCAAGAATGAGAGCGGCAGCCCGGTGAATGTCCGATTCGAGGGTCTTCTGAATGGAAGCATCTTTGCAAGCGAAATTCTCTCTTCCGAGCGCAATTTCAGGCAACTCTTTCCAAACATCAGCGCTCCCCGTTACTTCTTAGTAGAAATACCAAAGGGCATGGAGAACAAAGTTACGGAATCGCTCAGGGCAAACCTCGGCGACATGGGCCTGGAAGTTCGATCCACACGCGAGGTTCTGAACTCATACATGGCAGTGCAAAACACATATCTGTCGGTATTCCTCGCGCTTGGCGGCCTGGGGTTGCTGCTGGGCACGGTCGGCCTTGTGGCCGTAGTTCTTCGAAGCGCGCTTGAGCGCAAGCGTGAGTTCGCGCTGATGCTTGCAACCGGCTTCACGAAAGCCCATTTATCCCGTATTCTGATAATGGAAAACGCGGGTCTGCTGCTGATTGGCCTCATCTGCGGCACAATTTCCGCGCTGGTTGCGGTCGCGCCCCATATCGCATCCACCCAATCTAAAATCAACTGGGGTATAATATTCGCATTGCTCGCCGCAATTGCTGCGGTTGGTTTGATATCATGTGCCATCGCCGCCAGAAATGTCGTAAACGACGCGTTGGTGCAGGCGCTTAGAGAGGAATAATTGCCATTATGAACACAATTCAAAGATTTATCGCGTTGTCGATTGCTATTACTTGCCTTATCGGCTCCCAAGCCATCGCTAAACCAGGTGACTGGCCCAGTTTCAGGGGTAACCCAGAAATGACCGGCGCGACCACCACCGCGCTCCCCGCAAACCCCAAGCTCTTATGGACTTATGAGGCCAAAGCGCCCGTCAAATCCACCGCCGCGATTGTCGACGGCATCGTCTATGTGGGCACGGACGCAAACTCGGTGATCGCGCTGGGCCTTGCTAACGGCAAGCTCAAATGGAAGTTCAAAACAAACGATCCTGTCAGCGCGTCGCCGTGCGTGGTCTCGAACGCGATTTTTGTGGGCGATGAGGGCGGCACATTTTACGCCATCAACCGCGCCAACGGCAAGATGCTGTGGAAGTTCAAAGCGCATGACAAAATCATCTCATCTGCAAACTCAGCGCCAGGCGTTATATTGTTTGGCTCTTATGATCACAATCTGTATTGCCTGAAATCCGGCAGCGGAAAGCTCAAATGGAAGTTTGAAGCGGATGCTCAGGTTCACTGCTCGCCGTGCGTGGCGAATGGTCAGGCAATAATTGCTGGCTGCGACGGCAAAACACGCTTTATAGACATCGAAACCGGCAAGGAAAAAGCCGCCGCGGAGCTGGAAGGCAACCTCTCCGCTGGCCCTGCCTACTTTACGGACACGGTCTATGTGGGCACCCTAAATGGCGAATACCTGGCTGTGCGAGCAAATGGCGCGGGTGTCGTTTGGAAGAAGAAAGATAAAAATGCCGAGGGCGGCATATACGCAAGCGCTGCGGTGAGTGAGGGCGCAGTAGTCTTCGGCTCACGTGCTCGGGCCGTTTTCCGAGTTGATCCAGCCAACGGCCAAATCAAGTGGGTTTTCAAGGCAAAAGGCGACGTCGATTCCTCGCCGGTTATCAGCAACCGCCGAGTATATGTAGGCTGCAATGCAGGCGAAATCTACGGCATCGACCTAGCCACCGGCAAAAAAAAATGGCAGTTCAAAACCGGTTCCGATATTACAGCGTCACCAGCCATCGCACAGGGTAAAATGATCATCGGCTCAGGCGACGGCGCAATTTATTGTTTTGGAAGCTAATGATCGTTCGGGCGGATTTGCAATCCCCGACCATCCAAATCAAGTTCAGCATGACGCAAAACCCACAAACTCTGAACTCTACTTAATTTTCTCCTACAGGATTGCTCAAAACTCGCCACAATTAAGTATGTATAAGCAGATCATTTTGTTTAAGGCAATAAAGCGGAGGTAGTTCGTATGGTCCCGGAAAAGGGCGCTCACGCGGAAGAATTGGATGAACGCCTCGTAGAAGCGCGTAACGAGGCGCTTCTGGCAGGGGAAAGAATAGTGGCACAGGAGCCAGCCGATCAGGGCCAGGCGATTGTGCTGACCGATTCCCGCATCATCATACTAAAAGTGGGTATTACGGCCACGGGCACGCTCAACGGTCGAAAGATCAGCGTTTGTCCACTTGGTAATATTACGAAAATATCAGTCCGCAAAGGCCCGATGGGCGCTGTGATCCAGGTATGCGGCAGTGAAACCAAGCTCACGCCGGGTGAGAGGCCGCCAGAAAATCTGGTCGTGTTCAACGGAGCTGAAAAAGTAAAGCGCTGTGAAACCATAGCGCAGAAGATAGAGGCAGCAATCGGCAGCCCCGTAGAGCGTATAGATTCCAAATCAGAGGCTGCCGCCGCGCCTGTGCCCACTGCTGACGAAGCCCTTGCGCCGCCAGCTCCTGGAAAGCGGGCTGCCAAGAAAGCCCCGGCGCTAGAAGCTCAGATGATCGAAACCACCGAACCTGTGTCTGAACCCATGCCTGATGTCATTGCAAAAATTACTGAGCCTGTGCCAGCCAAACCTCGCGGCAGAAGAGTGGCTAAGTCATTGGCCGAGGAAATGTATGGGGATATGACGCCGGCTCCGGCAGCCATCTCGCAAGCGCATGAGCAGCCGGTCGCCCAGCCGATAATTGAGACAATTCCGGAACTCAAACCCGCGCCAGAGCCCTTGGCAGCTATTGTAGAATCGGAGCCTGAAGTAAAGATAGATCTCGAACCTAAGTTCAGGCCGAATCCTAACTTGCCCAAACCTGGGTACAGAAGCCGTGGACCGAACAAAATTCTGGTGGCTTTCGGGATACTTACTGTTGTTGTTTTGCTTGGTATCGCCATCATAGGGCCGCTCCAACAGCAGAAACCGGTTCCGGTCGTGGTGGTTAACATAGATCAAATTACCAGCAGCGCAAGCCTGCTTCGCAAACAGTATACAGAGATTCTCGATTACAACGCTAAGATTCTGGCGGCTTTGTGTCGCTCTGATTCCAATGTTGCGGTCGTAATATCCGCCGTTGCGTCCGGAAACAGTCAATCCATAGCTTCCGCCATAGGAAGAGATGTTACGGACGATATTTTGGTAGAGATCACCGAAATGCCTGCGCCGCTTGGTCTGGCAGGAGCAAAAGAGAACCTTTTATCAGGCCTTTTTATCCGCAAGGCAGCCATTGAAAGTGCTGAAGGATCACCTGCCGAGACTCTGGGCAAACTCAAGGAATCAGACGCCCAGATACAAAAAGGAACGTTGGCAATCGAAACTATGCTCAAGGATTTGGACTCAAGAATCAGCAAAAGAGCAGCAAAACTTAAGTAACTACAACAATATATCTAAAACAAAAGGCCCCGAGCTCAATGAAGATCGGGGCCTTAAAATTTGTTTTTAGGGGCGCTACATACCCGTCGACGGTTCATAATCAGTCGGCGGTGCGTTGGTTTGAGGCGCCCATTGAGGTTGGGGCTGAGCAGGTGGCATAGGCATTGTAATGTTAGGTCTTGTGTTATTGTCTGTGGTTGTAAATCCAGAGATATTGGGCGTTGGTGTTGGCGCGCTGCTGCTTGTCCCCGTTAATGTCTGGCTTTGTTTCTCATTGGGTCCAGCAAACACTACAAAATACGCTGCCACCAACAAAACTATAGTAGCAACCGCAATTATCATAAAAGATGACTTTTTTGTCCTTTGCTTTTCTGCGGCCTGAATTTCTTTTTGTTTATTTTCATCCTGACGTTGCTTGACCTCTTCGGTGGCAGCTTGTACGTCGCGCAACAGGGTATCGAGGTCACCGCTAACATCCATGCGATTGTTTTTATGCATACTATCACTACCTTCCATCTGCCAAGAGCTTTCTCAATAAGATTACTCCTAGTATATAATACCCGAAGTCACCACATAACCTCAAGAAAATTTTTGCTACTTATTAGACGACGTTCGCGCCCAAAATGCTCCATAGTATATAATAATATATTGCATTTTTCTTGCCATAAGCAAAAGATATTAAGGAGTGAACTACATGTTGAGCTCAATTATCGATCTAACTCATAAAATTACAGCACAAATGCCGGTGTTCCCCGGCGACCCACAGGTAACTTTTACCCAGGTAAACACCATAACCAAGTCTGGTTATAACATTTCCCAGGTTTGTTTTGGCACTCACACAGGAACCCATGTGGATGTTCCTCACCATGCCTTGCTTTCCGACAGCGCAGTTGATTCTATTCCAATGGATGCTCTGGTGGGCTGGGCGGATGTCCTGGACCTTTCCGGCAAACGGCTGGGCAAGGAAATCACAGCCGCAGATCTGGATGAGTTCACCGACCGAATACACGAGGGCGCCAGAATCCTCTTGCGTACAGATTGGTCCAATCGTTTCGGCGAGCCGGAGTTCTTTATGGATTATCCTGGTATCAGCGAAGGCGCCGCCGCGTGGCTCAATGGCCGAAAGGTGAAAACAATTGCCGTCGAGCAGCCATCAGTAGATATCGACGGCAGCTCCACCACCCATAAGGCCCTTCTCTCCACCGGAACCGTTATTATCGAATCCATAGCCAACCTCCACAGCCTCACCCAGGATCGCGTATATCTCGTTGCGCTTCCGTTGAACCTGGTGGGCATGGACGGTTCCCCAATGCGCGTAATCGCAATCGAAGGGCGCAATATTGATCCCCCGCCTTTGTAAGGGCGGAACACTACGCTATCAAGACCGGCTTGAAATCAGTATGGTCCACAGAAACCAGCTTATATTCGATGCCGTTTACATCGCCTACCAAATATTGGCCTGTGTGAATATGGCCGTAGATCAGTATATCGACGCCGTATTCCTGCAGCAAGTCTGCGAATGCGTTGGGCTTGAGGTCCAAGTCGAATGGCGGATAATGCAGCATTACGATCTTTTTTTCGACACTATCTGGAATTGCCTGCAGCCCGCGTTCAAGGTAACCAAGCTCACGGTTCATCACTTTTGAGTCGCCGGCTTGCTTGTCTTCTTCAAGCTCAATGCGCCAGCCGCGTGTACCGGTTATGCCGATATTCTCCACAACAACTGCCTTGCCTTGCAGCAGCGTGATGCTCTCAGGAAGCTGTGCCTGCATGCGATTTGTCGATTCCCGACGCCACCAGTAATCGTGGTTGCCCCGAATCAAGATTTTTTTGCCGGGTCTTGCGGCGATGTAATCCAGGTCCGGCTTGGCGTCGTCAAACTTGATCGCCCAGGAATGGTCCCCTGCAATCAAAACAGTATCGTCCGGCGAAACAATCGCGTCCCAGTTGCTGGCGACGTGTGTTTCGTGGTCATTCCAGCTCTCCCCAAAGATATCCATCGGTTTGTCCTTGGCGTATGACAGGTGTAAATCAGATAGCGCATATATAGGCATATTTACGATTATACACGGCGCGCCACCCACTTTCAAGCCATCATGTGATAACAAACTCTTGCGCGAATAGATTAGTATGCAAAAAAATGATATCATGCCGAGTGTAAAGCAAAATCAGTTGTTGAGGAAAATGTCTCTCATGGAATTATCTAGCGCTCAAACAGGAAGTATGAACTTGAATATTAAAATCCTTGCATTGTGCATAGCTTTATTATTGATTGGCTGCGGTTGTTCCAGTTGTTTCGGGAAACCCTTTTCCCGAAACCCGGTGGCTGACAGCGGCGGGCATGTTGTGCTTGTCATAGCTGCGAATATCAGTATAAGAGACATAACCGGCCCGGGGCTGCCGAATTTAACGCACTTATTTAATATCGGCTCCGGGGCGCTGATGAACGTGCATACCGGCAGGCCGGGCAAGGATGTGTTATTGATCGAGCAACCGGGTATGGAGGCTGGATGCGTTGCGCTTGGCGCGGGCGCTATGGCTGTGGGCGGGATGGAAGTGTGGCAGGCTGCGAATGCATCGGCTTGCATAGATGATCTCAATACAAGATCGCTTTACTCATTCAGAACCGGCAAAGACGCAGGTAATGCCCAGGTTTTGCAGACGGAGATCAGCAGAATTGTTAAGGCTAATGCTTCGGCGTCTTACCATGCATTGCCGGGCGGGCTTGGCTCATCACTTCAGGCGAGAGGAATCAAAACGGCGGTCATAGGCAACTCAGACCTGCCAGGTCCCTTCCGGGCTCTCAGCTCTCCACCCTCCACTCTGCACTTTCCATCTCAGGTGCCGCAGATTCATCGCGAGGCAGTGGCGGCTGCAATGAACTGCGAAGGCGCCGTAGATTTCGGGGACGTGGATTCGTGTTTCGTTAAGCCGGATCAAAATACTCCCTACGGCGTGCGCACAGACCCTGCAGCCCTTATGCAGGCGATAGGGATGGTATTGCCGAAGAGCCGGTTTATTGTTGTGGACTTCGGCGACACTTATCGCGCCGATATCGCTTCGGAATCCTGCACGGACGACCGGGCCGCGCTGGTTCGTCATCAGGCGGCGCTTCGACTGGATTATTTTATCGGCGCGCTTAAGTCGAAACTTGATCTTAAGAAGGATACTCTCATTTTGCTCTCGCCGAGTTCGCGCAACTGGACAGATATCGAAGAGGAAAGGCTCGCGCCGATTCTTATCGTGGGTCAAGGATTTGAAAGAGGGACTCTTTCCTCGCCGTCCACGCGAAAAGCTGGAATAGTCACTCTGAGCGATGTTGCGCCGACCATTTTGAGCATCTTCGGAATTAAGAGTCCCGTGGATATGGTGGGGCGAAGCATAACCAGCAAACCCGGGCCGAATTCCACCGAAAATCTGCTGAAATTAAACATTTTTGCGAGCCTTCAGCAGCAGCGGCTGGTGGCGATGCGTGGTGGGAGCTATGCTCGTTTTGCTCACTGCGGCGATTCTTGGTCTATGCGTAATATTATTCAAATCGCCGCTTCGAGCGCTGGTTTGGCTTTTTGGAGCGATTGTTGCGATGCTGACCGTTGATTTGCTGCTTGGCGCGCCGCTGATGTCATCGTCGATTGCCGGATATAGCATCATAGAAGGAGCGCGGTATTACGGCATCGGCAACGAACTCATGGGCACGATGATTGGCGCGATGCTTTTGGGGCTAGGATTGGTATTTGCCGATAGCAAGCTGAGCGCGAGAATGCGAACGATCATTATACTGGCTGTGTTTGCAATTGTGTTCTTGGTCATTGCGCTGCCGCCGCTTGGCGCAAAAGTGGGAGGGGCTATTGCCGTGGTTCCGGCTATGGGCATCGCGCTGCTTGCGCGCCGAAGTTGGAGGCCGAACGCGCGCGGGCTCGCGTTTGTAGCATTGATGACGGTTATAATTCTCGGCTCGCTATTTGCCATAGATTCAATGCGCAGCGGCGCTGCACAGTCACACATTGGACGCTTGATCGGGCAGGCGGCGGGGGGCGACTTCAGCGGCGTGATACAACTGATGGAGCGCAAGTTCACCCTGAATATGCTGCTTGTGGTGACCAGCTTCTGGAGCCGATTACTCGGTCTTAGTGTTGTCGGAACCCTGATATTGTTTATTTGGGGCAAGAACCATAATGCCGAAAAAATGCTCTCTAAAGAGGAATCCGCCATGGCTATGGCCACCTGTTTTGCCGCTGCGGGAGCGTTTGCGTTCAACGATTCCGGCGTATTGGCCGCCGCAACGTGCATGGTGTTGCTGTGGTCGTTAATGGCTTTGCGCGTGATGGATCCATTTGGTGGGGAAACATAAAATAAGGTTCGGGCTGGCAAACAAATAAAGTTCGGGATGGATTTGCAATCCGGCCCGTAATGGGCCATCTGGGATATGTGATCCCAAGAGCCATGATAAAACCAAAAACCCGAAACATTTGAGAAGATCAATAGGAGAAAAGACCATGAGAAACAGTATTCTTACAACGCTATGTCTTATCTGGTGCGCTTTACCGTGTGCCGCCGCGGATATTTCTATATCAGCAGCAAAGCTATTACCTGATTCACCTACAAACACAATAAGCCTTAAAGCCAAGGTTGTGACTTATGCCTCTGCCAATTATTTCTATATTGAAGAAGATAATCGGAATATGGGCATCAAAGTTGAGAAGACCGCGCACGGACTGACGGTGGGCATGCGCGCTGATGTCACAGGCACAATGAAGACTAATAGCAACAGGGAGCGAGCTATTCTTGCTGCTATCGCAGCGCATAACGGCGACGGCACGGTTGCGCCTGTTGGTACGAATAATCTTGCGCTCGGCGGAGGTAACTGGAATGTTGTTGGAACAGGCGGTCAAAAAGGAACAAGCAGCTCAATCGGTCTGAATAACATAGGCTTGCTTGTTAAAACTTGGGGCAAGTATCAGCTGATCGATTCCACAAATTTCACAGTGGATGATGGTTCGGGACTGTATATAAAATGCACCGTTCCAGCAGGCACTTTTCTTTATTCCGAGTGGCAATATATCGCTGTGACAGGGATATGCTCCATTTATAAGCCAAACAGCACAACTTATTGGCCTACAATTATGGTTCGTGATATCCAAGTGGTGTCGCCTATTTACGTTATCGAAATGATCGATATCCCCGCCGGTTCTTTCGTTATGGGAACAGTTGGAACGGGCGGTGACGAGAACCCCCAGCACTCAGTAACCCTTGGCGCCTATAGTATAGGCAAGTATGAGGTAACGCGAGGTCAGTATCAGGCATTTATGGACTCTGGCGGCTATACTAACTCTTCTTATTGGTCAACAGCCGGTTGGTCTTGGAAACTAAGTTATAGCCCCACCGAGCCATATTACTGGGCTGCTGCACAGGATTGGTATGGTGGTCAGCCTTTTACTCAAACCGATAGCTTCCCTGTGGTTGGCGTTAGCTATTATGAATCTGAGGCATTCTGTAATTGGGCTGGCGGTCATCTTCCTACTGAGGCTCAATGGGAACGTGCTGCTTGTTGGACGGTGAGCAGTGCGCGAGTATATCCCTGGGGCGATACTTGGAACAATGAGTATTGTAACAACTGGTATGATAGTAATGCTGCAAGCGGCGGCTACCAAAAGTATCAGACCGCCCCTGTTGGCAGTTATTCGAGTTATGGAAGTCCTTCCGGCTGTCAGGATATGGCTGGTAACGTATGGGAATGGTGCAAGGACTGGTACCAGAGCAACTACTATTCTACAAGCCCGTCAAGTGACCCACAGGGGCCTACAAGTGGCAGCTATCGTGTCTTGCGGGGCGGTGGTTGGTATGGCAACGACAACACCTGCCGGTGCGCCTACCGTGGCCTCGACCCCCCATACAACTATAGCAGCCACCGCGGGTTCCGTTTAGTCCGCTAGTCTTGCCGTTTGCGCTTTGGCCGTGTAGCCGTTTGACGGGGGTTGTAGGCCGCTACTCGCGGCCTGCTCGCTCCTGAAACGCGAATGTCGCGAATATGCGCTGATTTCGTGAATGGGGAAAGTTCGGGCTGGATTTGCAATCCAGCAAAGGTTCGGGCTGGATTTGCAATCCAGCCCGCCTTACCTCATATTGCCCATTCTCTAATAAACAGGTGATTTGCCTTCCGACGGCACCCCTGGCAGCATTATTGGAGAAGGCCCTGCAACGCTTGTCGTTGATTGATATTGCGCAAGCTTTGCCATGATCTTTGCCTGCATAGAAGCAGAATATATGCTCTTCTGCGGGAATGGATAGCAACTGACATCGAATGCCTTGCTGGCAGGCACACCATAGGTCAAAGCCACTAATTCCCAAGTCTGCCCCGATCTCAGATCGGACAGAACCTGCGAAATCGGATATCCTGTTTCACGAGCAATGTTGACGGCTATTGCCACGTTTGTCCAGTCATTGCCCATGGCATAATATCTGAGGGCTTCTTCTTGCGTGATCATTACATTTCCAGCATTGTTATACATAACCGGGGCTACAGGTTTCGTGCACACCGGCCCGGCGCCTGAAGCCGCTGAGACTCGCGGCGCCGAAATAGGGCAAGGCTCCGTCAGGCGTGTCAAAGGCACATTGAACTGTGTTGCTATCGCTTCCCATGTAGCGCCATTCTTGCGCATAGAAGCGATCTGCTGCAGGGTCTGACTTGTGCGAGCGGCGGCGTTTGTAATCATGTTGACCTCACCCCAAGAGAACCCCTGGCTGTTGAGCGACTGGATGTCCGCGATTGGGAAGCCATACATCTGCGAGATGAGCGCCGCATTGTAGACGTTATTGTCCTTGTTCATCAGGTCAGGGATTAACCCCAACTGATCACAGGACAGTTTGTAATACTGGAGAACGGTGTTCCAGTCAGGTGTCAGCTGATACTGTGCTACAACTGTGCCGATGGTCAGAGCGCTCTTTTTTGCGATAGCTGCAGCCATTGTTATGTCTGAATTGCTCAGACCAAGGCTGCGGTAAGCAGTCACTTGTGCGCAGGTAATGCCGAGCGAACGCGCAAAGCAATAGTCGAACGTGTCATTGGTTGCCATGATCACGCTTGGGGCAGGCCCTGCCGCAGTAGTCGCAGGCGTAGCGCCCGGGGGACAGACTTCCGCCGCCATCGATAGAGCGGCAAATGCAAGAACCAACACAGAAACCGTCACCAGAAGTCGCATCTTCATGCCTCCTTGAGCTTAAGAGCTGATATCCGTAATTTCTACCAACAGGCAGAATCACAAATCTGTTACCCACGGGCACATGCCTGCAAACCTGGCGATCAATACTCGACAAGCGTTCAATATTCGCTGAAGGAAGGAAGCGCTATATTTTAATAGCTCACTTTTTTGTCACATCATGCATCAAGGAATGGAGCTTGAATCAGATTAAAAGCGCCAATGTTTGCTTGACATAACTATACCCAGAGGGTAAACTGGCTCAGGTTTTGAGTTACCATACAACATTCAAGAAAGTAGATTTTATGCTTCAAATAATATCAGGCCAAAAAGACCCCGTTATCAAACTTCTGCGGGAACTGCAATCGGAAGAAGCGCGGAGACGCAGTAACAGATACTTTGTGGAGGAGCGGGAGATCGTTCGGCGGGCATTTGATTTCGGGGGCAAGGTCGAGAGTTTGATTATCACCGACCGGTTCGCCAAGACCCCGGAAGCGGCAGAGCTGATCGAGCGCGCCGCGATGGCGGGTACAGACGTCTATCAATCCACCGAGGGGCTTATATCAAAGATTTTAGACGCCAAGCCCACACCTGAGTGCATGGCTATAATCGAGCGCGTGGTTTCTCCTGTTTCTGAGATACTTGCAGCGGATCGGCCGCTTGTTATGATGGTCGAAAGCTGCGAAAACGCGGATAATCTGGGGATGCTGCTTCGCTCAACGGATGCTGCTGGTGTGACGGGGGTAATATTGGCCGCCAATACCACAGACCCGTTCAGCCGCCGTGTTGTGCGCGCCTCTCGCGGCGCGGTTTTCACCATGCCGATAGCAATCCACCCGGATTCCACGCGCATAATCAATGAAGCTCGCGTGAATGGTCTGCAGATTGTTTCAACCTCAGCCAATACAGATAAGAATTATACCGATGTGGACTTCTCAAAGCCCACTATGATTATAGTCGGCAATGAGCACACGGGCATTTCGGATACTGTCCGCGAGCTATCGGATTGGGTCGTCCGAATTCCAATGCGGGGCAAGATTAACTCGCTGAATATAGCCGTGGCGGCGAGTGTGGTGATGTATGAGGCCGTGAGGCAAAGGGAACTAAAGCAGACTTTGTAACGTAACTGAATGTAGATTCATCCATAGGAGAAAAGATATATGGCGACAACAAAAATCGAGACAGTGAAATGCCAGGTGTGTGGGCAGCAAAAGCAGCCTGGTGAGGTAATTGCGGGAGGAGCGGTGCGCGAAGGAATTGTCGAGCTGATAAAAGCTGATCACCCTGATTGGTCGCCTGCCGGTTTTATATGCATTCATGATCTTGATGAGTATCGTATGCAGTATGTGAAACAAAGCCTTGAGGCTGATAAGGGAGAGCTTACCGAACTGGAATCTGAGGTGATTCGGAAAATTGGTGAGAAAGAGTCGGTTGCCAAGAACCTCAATAAAGAATTTGACACTGTTACCACAACCGGCGAGAGAGTTGCCGATAAAGTTGCAGAGTTCGGCGGCAGTTGGAAGTTTATTATTGGCTTTGGAGTGGTGCTGGTATTGTGGATTACAGTCAACTCGATAGCTTTGCTCAGGCGTCCATTCGATCCATTTCCATTTATTCTCCTAAACCTCGTCCTTTCCTGCCTTGCCGCAATTCAGGCTCCGATCATCATGATGAGCCAAAACCGGCAGGAAGCCAAAGACCGCCTCCGCTCAGAGCATGATTATCAAGTCAACCTTAAAGCCGAGCTGGAGATACGCGCGCTCAGTGAGAAAATGGACCACCTTCTGCATACCCAATGGCAGAGGTTGCTCGAGATTCAGCAGATTCAGACCGATCTAATGGAGGAGCTTAACAGTCACATGGCCTCGAACGGGAAATAGGTTTGGATGTAGATCGAGAAATGAGAGCAAATGGTGTGTATAACGTGAGCATGCTGAGCTCTCCTGAGCCTGACGAAGGACGAAGTATGCGTCTGCGCGTCACTATCTGAGGCAGGAGCCCAGTGCGATAGTCTCGCACGCTGGGATCTGTGCGGGGGGCTGAGGGTGACTTCGGTCCCTACCGCGACCGAGCACAAAAAGCCCAGTTTGTGCTATCCTGAAAGTATGATAGACAATAGACGCATTATTCGTTATCTACGTGAACGGTTGGCGGTTGACAGTTAATGGTTGACAGTTCCCAAACCGCTAACCGCTAACCGTCAACGGCCAACATAAGTCCTAAACGGTTGCCGACTCCGGCATTCCGACAGCTATGGGTGATGATCTCTCGATATTGGACTCATTGGGAATCACTGATCATAGTCGTGAAGCCCGAGACCATTATCGGCTGGCATCATAAGGCATTCCGCTTCCCAACAACCACCACATTGACACGGACTGCATTATTGCAGCCGCTGAGATAAACGAAGCCCGAACAAGCTATCGCTCACCTTGGCAAAATCCTTTAGTTGAGGGTCTCATGGGTCAAATAAACAGCAAATCATTATAGGCGGTGGAAGCATCGTCACATCTCTCAGCCCACATATCCTCAGTTTTGGAATAGTCACTGATCAAATTAGCATCGTTTGCCCAGTCACATCTAAGCGACAACGCCAAGAATCAGCGCTATCATTGGCAAAAAGCAGGCATAAGTTCCCAGATGGAGTTTTTGCGACCCACAGGTAGTTTTCAGCGTATCAGCGCCTCATTGGACTTTTTCATTTTATCAATCGGCATCTTCATGATTTCGCGGTCATAAGTCATAAACCCGTCATTTTCAGATTCGATGTCTGTGCTGCAGGCGCAAATGGCGGCGGAAAGTCCTTTTTCAATAAGCGGACGCAAGGCTTTGTTCGTCTCGTCATATCTCTTAAAGACCTCTTCCAAACTGTTCACCACGACCATTGCCCAGTTTGCATTATCGTTCCACGAGTGCCCCTTGACCAAAAAACCGATGGAGCCGTATTCACCAAGAACTGCAGCGCGTTTTTCCTCAGGCTGAGGCATTGCGACTTCGGGAGCGGGATATTTGTGCACGTCAATGACATCGCCGCAATTCTTGTCGTCCCAGCCGCTGGCATTGTCCACGAGGCGCGTCGGATCAAGTTGTTTGGTCAGCGCTGCAATGCGCTCCGTGTCAAACTGCCCCCATCCTTCGTTAAAAGGCACCCACATGATGATACAGGGAAAGACTTGGAAATTCTCGATGATTTCCTTCCATTCGCGTTCATAGTCCGCTTTTGATTCATCGTTCTTGTTGGCCTCCCCGTTGGGCATATCCTGCCAGACGAGCATTCCGAGCTGATCGCAGTGATAATAGAAGCGTGCGGGTTCGACCTTAACGTGCTTGCGCAGGACGTTAAACCCCATTTGCTTTATCACCTCAACATCATACTTGAGGGCGGCGTCAGTGGGGGCGGTGTAAAGGCCGTCCGGCCAAAAGCCCTGATCCAGCGGGCCGTGCTGGAAGACGAACTTGTCATTGAGCAGCATGCGCGTAATGCCCTTCTCGTCTTTGCCGATGGAGATTTTGCGCATGGCGAAATAGCTCTTGACGCTGTCATCTTTGCCGAGGCTCACGGTGATCGGATAAAGTTTGGGCGTATCAGGCGACCAGAGCTCAGCCTTGGGAGCCTTTATTACGATGGGTTCGCCGATCTTGCCCGAAGCCTTGGCGGCGAGGTCTTTGCACTCGACGATTACTTTGCCGGACTTGTCGCCTGCGGCCTGAATGGTAAAAGTAACGGTTTTGCCCTTAATATCAGAGACCGCTTTGATGCTGGTGATATGGGACTTATTGACCGGTTCCAGCCACACCGTCTGCCAAATGCCTGAAGTGGAGGTATAGACGATGCCGCCGGCGGCATCAAACTCCTTGTTCGTCTGCTTGCCGCGAGGCTGCCACCAGGCATTCGTCTTATCTCCATTCGTCGGGTCCCAGACCTTGACCAGCAGTTCCTGCGCCCCGTCTTTTTTCAAAGCGCTCGTGATGTCAAAAGCAAAGGGAGTATATCCGCCCTCGTGCTTTCCGACGATCTTGCCGTTGACAATAACTTCCGTCCGCCAATCCACGGCGCCGAAATGCAGCAATATCTGCTTGCCTTTCCAGTCTTTCGGAATCTCAAACTTACGCTTGTACCAGAGGTTGTTATTGGGGCCAAGGTGTTTTTTGAGACCGGAAAGCGCCGACTCAACAGGATACGGAACAAGAATCTGACCCTGCGACTCAAACTTCTGCGTCTCTGTAGGTAGAATTGCATACTCCCAGAGACCGTTCAGATTCTGCCATTTGCTGCGAACCATCTGTGGTCTCGGATACTCCGGCAGCGGGGCTTTCGGATCGACATCTTTCGCGAACTTCGACAGCAGAACATTAGGGACCGGCTTCCACGTGGATGCAGCATCCTCCGCAGCGACCACCTGCATCTGCAGCGAAATAAATAACGCTGCGCCCAAAACCAAAACACAACGTAGCTTCATTGATATTTCTCCTTGGTTGCATTTGCGTAAGACTGTGCGGGAAAAAGTTTTCCAAGAGTTGATATGTTCTAATATCCGATTCTACCATTAGGCGTTAATATCCTCTTTTCTTGGTATGTTGAAAACTTTTGCTAAAGTTCCGCCTGTGGCTCACAATAATACATCCGGACGATTTACGGTGATTGTAAGGCAGCTGTGCATTAGGTTGGGCGAGCTGAGAACGTCTATATAAACGCACATCTGACCTGATTATTTGGCATCATGCCCCAAAAACCTGGGTTTGCGAGATTAGCAAACGTGACCATACATCCGCTCGGTGGATTGAGCAGGTTTGCTGGAAGTCATAGATCAGAAGTAAGCTAAGCGGCCTTTGCTTGGTAGCCATGGTAAAGCCCTGTTGTGGACTTCAAAAAGTCGATCCGTGCCAATGTTGGGTTTGTTGGGGAGCGGAATGTCTTGTTGTGCCAGCGGATGACAGTGTCTGGTTTCTTGCGTTTGCCGAAAGCGACTTGGTGTTCAAATAATGCGATCTAACT
>JAPLCU010000147.1 GCA_026392045.1 Armatimonadota bacterium | reverse complement strand
ACTTGCAGTTTGATAGTTGACAGAATGAACAGCAATCACAACATGTTGACAGCCGTGCTTTAAGGATGTAGGAATGGTCGTGTAACAGCCAAAAATATACGCAAAATAACATTGCATTCTTTCCATGCAGAGTCTATTATTCTATCAAGTAAGCATGCAGTCCCCAATAGTACGAGTCCCAGAGGGCTGTGTGCAATTCAATGTGTAAGGAGGTTGTTACATGCGTCGATTGTTTGTGGTTACGCTGGCGGCATTTGCTGTTGTGCTATTTTTAGCGACAGCGAGTATCGCCCAAGTAATGGATGTCAGAGCTCGGTTTTTGGCATCAAATCCCAACAACGGTTGGGAGTATGGATTTATCAACGAGGAGGGTAGTTTTGTTGCCTACAATACTACCTTCGATGATGGTCAGGGTATTGCCGGTTGGACAATGGATAATACACCTGGACCTATGGGGGATGTAACGATAAACTATACGGATCATCCCATAGACAGATATGGAGTGCGGTGGGAACCGGGGCAGATATGCGTGAATTCTCCGATGGTCGGTCGTGGTGTGGTAGTTAGATGGCACGCGCCTGATAGCGCATGCGTTCAAATTGATACGGTTCTGACCGCTCAGTCGTCTGATGCAAACGCAAATATCCAGCTTCAGGTTGATGGTGATCCCGTAATTGAAGGAAACATCGGCGCCTCTGCAGCAACTGATTTGACGTCAAATACTGCACCAAGTGTTTCATCATCTAGATCGGCTGCTTCTGAAGTGGAATCTGATGAATTTCGCAACTCAACAATCGTGACAGTCGAAAATGGCTGCGAAGTTGATTTTGTCATTGCGTCTGAAATTGGCTCAGCGCCAAGTCATCTGGGCGCAGTTATTTCGATCAGTAGTGTTTCGCCAAGTGGTGTTCGCTCTAGTAAGGCGAGTGTGGGTCGGAAATCTCCTGTCCGTGAGGCAGGTTTGTTCGGCCTTGATAAATGGTTGCGTTCTTCGTCTTTTGACATAATAACGCTTCTGAGGAGGGGCTAATTAGATGATGAAGAGACTTTCACTCTTAAAGGCTATTGGCGCAAGTGCGCTTGTTGCAGTTGCCGCGCTATCAGCGGGGGTGTGTCATGCAACAAGCGTAACCAGATACGCTGACGCTTCCAAGTCTAACGATGACGGATATGGCACATCGTGGGCTGACGCCGAGAAAACAATACAAGCAGCCATAGCTGACTGCAATGGAGATGGTATCGTCAAGGTAAAAGGCTTCACAGGTGGTACACCAACGTACGCGGAGTTCGATGTGGTTTCTGGTGTTTCAGTATACGGTGGCTACTCCGGTACGGATGATGATCGAGCCATTGACACATACAAGACGGTTATATCTACTTCCGCAAGTGATTGCGTAATCGAAGTTCCCTCAGGTGTCTCTGCTGATACGGAGCTCGATGGACTTAAGATAACGAATGGAATTGGTAAACTGGTTTCATCCTACAGATATGGAGGTGGGATCTACTGCGCCGGATCACCAACTATTCATGAGTGCGAAATCTATTCGAATACCGCGAAGTATGGCGGCGGCATTTATGCCAGCTCAGGCGCTAGCCCCGTGATACAGCACAACATAATACATGATAACAGTTGTGCTAGTGGGTCGGGCTTTGGTATAGGTGTTTTTATGTATCGTGGTGAATGTTCAGATAACGAGATATACGATAACTATTTTACTTCGACAAGTGTGTATGGTTATTGCGGAGGAGGGGTTTACCTGGGAACTTATACTACGGCACCCATCTTTACCGGCAACACAATAACTCACAATGGATGGTCATCCAATAGTCTGACTCCCACTGCTCCGGTCCTCGCTTCCAGGGGCGGCGGCGTTTTTGTTGCTGGCAGCGCTGATTCTCTGGAGATTTCAGGCAATACTATTACCGATAACAACGCTGGTAGTGGAGCTGGTATTTATGCTTCTTCCCCAGGCAAGATTATTAACAATGATGAGATATCCGATAACCATGGGTATTATCAGGGTGGTGGAGTCTACGCTGGCTCTTCGTGTGTAGTTGAAAACAACGTGATTTCCAGCAATTACGGAGCAAGTGGCGGCGGAATTTACTATTCGGGAACCGGCGCTGTCTGTGGAAACACGATATCGAGCAATTCCTCAACGTTTGGAGGAGGCATTTATTGGTCTGCAACCTCAGGGTCAACAGGGACTGTTTACAGCAATTTGCTAGTTGATAATACTGCAACTTCAACTACCAATGGCAGCGGGGTTTATGTAAGCACGCTGCAAGTTGCAAGCGTATTTGCGAATAATACCATCGTTGGAGCCAATCAGTCTGCGGGTGTGTATCTTTATAATCCTGTCACCAACAGCAAACTATACAACAACATTGTATACGGAACGGCATCTGGGTCTATAGGTATCTCCCGCACTTCCGGGTACAGTTACTCGAGTTATAGAAATGACGTTTATAACAATACAACCAACTATTCCCCCAACCAACCTTCACCCTGCACTGACATCCATTATGACCCCTTATTTGTATATGCTGCAAACGGAGATTATCATCTGGATTCCGAATCAGCTTGTATAGATGAAGGCAATGACGCTGTAGTGCAAAGCGGGTGGCTTGATCTCGATGAAAATGCTAGGTCGATCGATACGCCTTACGTTGGTTCTTCTTTAGTAGACATTGGCTCGTATGAGCTGCAAGATAACACGGAGCCCACATTTACAAATATAGTTGCCGATCCTGAAACAGGAAAAGAAGACGATGCCATTACCATAACGTTCCAGGTGTCCGAGCCATTGACAAATGCCACAGTAGTCAAGGTGAACAATCATGACGTCTCAGATCTTACGTTCACCTCTGATTCTGTCAACGAACACGAAGATTACACTTGCACCTATAGCATACTATCCTCCGATCCTGCTGGATATGCCACGATAACCATTAGTGGAACTGACAAGAATGGCAATGCAGGCAATGGCAACTCCTTTGATGCTCTTTGGGTTATCGTGCCGTTCGGATACAGTGTCGATGCCAACGGCGTTCGAACAGTTACTAACCCAAATGGCACCAGCACGGTTTACACTTATGATGAGCGATATAGGCTAAAAGAGGTAAAGCACATAACTACTTCTACCA
>JAPLCU010000107.1 GCA_026392045.1 Armatimonadota bacterium | reverse complement strand
GGCTCGGGATTTGGGGTTGGTGTATCGGGATTTGAGTGAAACGGAAATCCCGAAACTCCACGACATGACGCCAAGCGCCCCGTGCTGAAATCTAGTCCCTTCCCTGCTCTCCGCTCTCCACTCTCCGCTTTCCGCTCTTTACTAACTCTCTCAAGCATGCCATAATATGTCCGAGCACACAGTTGGAGGCTAAGCGATGAGCACAAACATAAAGCAGGGCAGCAATTCAGGTGAAATGGACGAAAGAGCGTCCGCGTTGGTAACGAATGCAAACGCGGTGGCGGCGGTTGCGGCGGCGGTTGAGGGCACGCTCGGGCCTAAGGGGCTTGATTGCATGCTGGTGGATAAATTCGGCGATGTTACCGTCACAAACGACGGCGCCACTATCCTCGACAAAATAGACACCGCCCACCCTGCCGCGAAAATGCTCATCAAAACCGCGCGCGCTCAGGAGGAAGAAATTGGTGACGGCACCACAACCACCACCATCCTCGCCAGCGCGCTGATCACCGAGGGAGCCGCGCATGTATCTCGCGGAGTCCCAGTCACCAAGGTTATCGAAGGAATCCGGCTGGGAATCCGAGAGGCTTTGGCGTATATTGAAAACAATGCGGACAAATCAGCCCCTACTCACAACGGCAAGGTTTTGCGGCAGGTGGCGCTTGTGGCCGCTCGTGGACATGAAGACATAGCGGACTTAATTGTTGAAGCCGCAAAGCTTACCGGCAACGAAACCCTTTCAGACCGTGGGTTCTCGCTCGCGGATGCGATTATCGCAAAAGAGAGCGCTGAAAACGAGGTCTTTGCTGGCGTAGTGCTGGATAAACAGCGCGCAAACCGCCAAATGCCTCGCAGCGTGGAAAACGCAAAAGTGCTTGTAATAGACGACGCCCTGGAGCCGCCGCAGGTCGAAGAACGGGCGCTATCCACCGAATCCGGATTCAGCCGCAGGCTCGCATTGCAGGAAGAATTTCGACAGAACATACAAAAAGTTATTGATCTTGGCGTGAAGTTCGTTGCGGTTGCAAAAGCCATCGACCCAATCGCCGAGGAGCTATTCACCGATGCCGGAGTGATCGCCGTGCGCAGGCTTACCTCCAGAGACCTCGCGAAACTCGTCGACCTCACCGGCGCCCGCACCATCATGCGCCCAGGCCTCGCGAAAGAACCCGCTGAACTTGAGAACTTCCTTGGAACCTGCATACGGGTATACGAAGACATGCGCCTGGACCATATCCGCGTTGAAGGCAGCGGCAGCGGCGTGGCGACTGTGCTCGTGGGCGCATCCACCCGCGAGGTCAAGGACGAGCGCGAGCGAATTGCGCGTGATGCGGCTGGGGCTGTGCAATCCGCTGTGCAAACTGGAATAGTGCCGGGCGGCGGCTCGATTGAGCTCGCGGCAGCAAAGCAAGTTTTGGCGCTTAGAGAAAATGTGCGCGGAATGGCTGCTTATGGCGTGGATTGCGTGGCGGCGGCTCTAAAAAGACCTCTGGGGCGAATCGTGGCGAATGCCGGTTTTAACCCGCTCGAAAAAGTGGAAAACGTGGTCGCGGCTCAAAACGAGTCCGGCAACCATGCGCTCGCAATAGACTGCGACACCGGCGAGATCGCAGACATGGCCAAGCTCGGCGTAATGGACCCCGCCGGGGTAAAGCTCTACGCCCTACGCGCAGCAGCCGAGGTCGCCGAAGCTATTCTGCGGATCAACGTGATTATACGTAAGCGCGAAGAACAAAGCAGTTGATATTCTAAGGGGACGGAGCCCTGGAGTTGTTTCGGGACGCCTTGTTTAGAGTTGTTTCGGGACGCCCTCGTCCCGGAACCTATGTTCAACCCCAATCTCTGATGGGGTCGCAAAAACTGTTCGCCCAACTCTTATGGGGCTACCGCACCATCAGAGTTGTTTCGGGACACCCTTGTCCCGTAACCCCAACGCTATGATTTCTTTAACAAAAAGAAGGATAAACCCGGACTATGGCTAAGTTATCCTTTTGAAGCGGAGGATATGTGGCAATGGCCTTGATCCAGTTGGCGCTGCTACTATCTTCTAGCCGTTGTGCATGTGGGCTCGGCGGTTTCGGGAGAAGGGTTTTCCGAAACAACGAAAGGTTGTTTTGATCTTCAGTGAGGAAACAGATGATAAGAGCATCAGTCAGAGGGGATTATGTTTAAGAATAATGGAGGCATAGCTTGAGAGGCCTTGTGAAGCGGCGATGGATTATTGTTGCAGGCTTTGTTGCAGTGTTAGGATGTCTCGTTTTCTGGAGTTCCAGGCAACGGATTACTTTGTTGAATACTAGTGCGAAGTTGCAGCAGATAGCAGACAGGTTTCCTTCGTCTTCGCCGTCTAGAGATGACCGTTTGGTACTGCTAGATGTGCTCGACTTTGGTTATTCTGGATACCTAAGAGCAGAAGCGGATGCGCCATCTTATGATGGTTTTACTGCCGAGAAAGGTGTTCTATCTCGTGGTGAGGCACACGACGTAAAGCCTTTAATTATATATGCACGCACGAATGTGGCGATCAATTTGGAGCAAAGCTCATCGAAAATCAACTGCGGTACACACCCTATGCTGATAGGCAGTTTTCCCTGGGCCTACACTTCTTGCGGTGCACCACTGTTTCCCGGTCTTAATTCGACACACTCGTGGCTACACCACAGTTTTGAGATAACTGGTATGGCCAATGACGGAACTGTAACAGTCGTGGCCGCTGGCAAATGCATACTGCTAAAACCCGGCGGTAAAGTGAGGATCGAACGCTCTATTGGACTTTGGCGTAGCACAGTGGCCATACGCCACAGAGGTATCTTCAATAAGGGCAAGATAGCCAAATCGAAGTGGTTGATAGTCGAGCGGGATTAGTTATATCAGAATCGCTCTTGTGTATCTCGACTTATCGATAACAAACAAACTAAAATGGGACGGAGCCCTTTTTGAGGCTCTGGTGATTGGTTTCTATAGATTGCTAGAAAGTAAGTCCGGCTGTTTGTTGCTTCGGCAGCAGTGAACGCTAATCTTTCTTCTGCGTCATGCCAACGTCGCTGCCGAAGCAACCGGGCGCACTCACGCTCCAGTCACGAGATACCAAGACCCTCCGAAATAAAAGGGCTCCGTCCCCTTTTACTAATGGACCCCGCTGGGGTCAAGCTCTACGCCCTACGCGCAGCAGCCGAAGTCGCCGAAGCTATTTTGCGGATCAACGTGATTATACGTAAGCGCGAAGAGCAAAGCAGTTGATATTTATAATATGGTAAGGAGTCCTTTTCGAGGCTCTGGTGATTGGTTTCTATAGATTGGTAGAAAGTGCGTCCGGAGGTTTCGGGAAAGGGGTTTCCCGAAAAAACGAAAGTGACATTTTTGCTTTGCATAGACACAATCCTGAGAATTGGGTTTGACAACTTCACGATTGCATGCTATCTTGTATTTGAGGCTGTGTCAGAGTATTATACTTTATTCTGAACATCCCACAACACTAAGAAGCCCCGAGAAGAGGGCTTCACTAAGGAGGAACTATGAAAAAGGGTCTACTCGCGCTATGCCTCGTGGCGCTTCAGCCCTGCGCCGCTGAGGCGGCAACCTACACTTCCACTATCCTCAACCCGGTTTCCAGCTACGCCAAGAGCAACGCGAGGAGCATCAACCGCTCTGGAGTGGTAGCGGGCTACTCCTACAACATAACGCCCACCTGGCAGGCTACCGGCGCTGTGTGGTATACCGATGGCTCCAAGGCAAGCATCGGCGGGGATACTGCCGCTGCAATCAATTCCTCGGGCCAGGTGGCTGGGAGCATTGTGGGGGCGGGATATTACAAGCCATTCATGTGGGACCCAAGTACGGGCATCCGCAATCTCGCTCCCTCGAACTCATATACCGGTCACGCGAATGGCATCAACAACTCAGGGAAGGTCACAGGAGAGTGTTACTACAACAATGGGTACAATAGCGCGTTTGTGTGGAGCGCCACGAACGGGTTCACTGTCCTTGGCAAGCTGAGCTACCAGATGGCCGAAGGCAATGCGATCAACAACACGGGCCAGGTTGCGGGGAGCGTATCGAATGGTACCAACCTGGCCTGTATCTGGGGGGCTAATGGAACTTGCACTACTATCGGCACACTCGGTGGTGAGAGTCGTGCTTGGGGCATTAACGACGGCGGCCAGGTGGTTGGCCGATCCAAGGACGCTTCCGGCAAGATGTGCCCGTTCATTTGGGATTCAGCCAAAGGAATGCAAGCGCTTCCGTTTCTGACTGACTATGACCGTGATGGTGAGGCCTGGGGTATCAACAACCTGGGCTACGCTGTCGGGTGGTGCTCGAATTCTGTCGGTGGTTTGCGAGCGACGATCTGGGCGCCTGATGGCACCGTTACAGACCTGGGTGTACCATCAGGTAGTTCTGGCTGCCAGGCCTACGGGATAAACGATTTGGGCCAGGTTGTCGGACAAGTAAACAGCAATCTTGGAATCCAATGGAACCCAGTGCCCGAGCCTTCGGGGCTCCTGTCTCTGCTGCTTGGCCTCGGATCCGTGTTTGGCTACAGGAAGATGCGTTCCCGGTAAGAGAGTTCTATGCTGATGTAATGAAAATGTAGTGGCCTCCTTACGTAGCATGCGCTACAATGGAGTTAGTTCAAGAACCAAAGGAGGCCATTGATCATGATATGCGTATTGGGGTGTTTCGTATCTAAAATGGGACGGAGCCCTTTTTGAGGCTCTGGTGAGTGCTTTCTATAGATTGGTAGAAAGTGCGTCCGGAGGTTTCGGGAAAGGGGTTTCCCGAAAAAACGAAGGTCAGCAAGCCAATCTGGCACAATTCTTGCAACATTACCTAGTGCGTTCATCGGCAACATTGGATCGCTTCTGATAGCTGGTCATAAGACATCGGCGAGAAATACAGAACGCACTAGAAATTAATGAAAGGGTTGAGACTCATTAGAATGGTCTCAACGGAGGAAACCAAATGCAAAAACGAATCTTGGTGAATTTTCTAGCGATCGCAACTTTTGCAGTTCTGGCGCTGCCCGCGAGCGCTGGGCGCGCCACTTTCAGCCATAAGTCTATGATGCGAATGATCAAGGCATGCAAGGCCTCAGTGGTCTCAACCACCCCGGCTCCGGTGAAAGTACAAGCGGAGAAAAGCAAGTAATTGCTCTGAGGCATATCTGAATATCAAACGGGCCTGCATCAATCTGGTGCAGGCCCGTTGTGTGTCAGGCTTAGGCAAGGGCTGAGAAGGGAATATGAAAAACGAAATTCACTTTTTGAAGGACTTGGGCGCTTAGTTAGCGTATTAATTATGGAGAGACCGCCAAAACTCGGCATCACAAATGGGCTGGAGGCTTCGATAACTCCATAATCGCCCTTCAATAATGAGGTTAAGCAATGAGCAAAGAAAAAAAAGTTGATCAAAAGCAAGCGTCCGAAGTCGTGCAGGACGAGGTAAGCGCCGACCTTGCAGCGCTTCAGGAAGAAATGGTACGGCTGAAGACTGATGTAGAAGAAGCCCACACTCGCTACTTGCGCACTCTCGCGGACTTCGACAATTTCCGCAAGCGTCAACGCGATGAAACAAGCAGACTTTGTGACTGCGCCCGCGAAGGAATCATATCAAGCCTGCTGCCGATAGTTGACAATTTCGAGCGCTCGGTGCAGGTCGCTGAGGATAAGCATAGCTATGACGCTCTCGTGGAAGGCGTAACCCTCACCCTGCGGCAGCTTCGGGATATGCTCGAAAAAGAAGGCGTGGCGCCTATCGAAGCCGTAGGCCAGGAGTTTAACCCGGAACTCCACGAAGCTATGATGCGAGTTCCTACTGATGAACATCCCGAAAACACAATAGTCGACGAACTGGAGAAGGGCTACACCCTCAACGGAAAGCTCTTGCGCCCGGCTCGCGTGCGTGTCGCGGTTTCAGAGTGATTTGTATAGGAGTAAATATTGAGAAGATCAGACAAAGAAATTATTGATCTCGCGAGTATGGAATCTATTATCCAGCGCGCAGAGGTCTGCCATTTGGCGTTATGCAAAAATAATGAGCCATATATCGTGCCGTGCTGCTTTGGCTACGAAGACAATACTGTCTATGTGCATGGGGCGCGTGACGGTACGAAGCTAGATATGATCAAGGCCAACAACCGAGTTTGCGTGGAATTCGAGACCGATGTAAATCTAATTCAGGCAGAGGTAGGATGTAAATGGGGGATGAGCTATCGAAGCGTAATCGGCTTCGGTCACGCTTTCATAGTTGACGACATAGGCTCAAAGCATAAAGCTTGCGATCTCATAATGCGGCATTATGCAGATGGCAAATATGAATACTCAGACCAGGCTTTGGACTCGATCATAGTAATCAGAATAGAGCTAAACCGCATAACAGGCAAGAAATCGGGGTTTTGATATAACGTAAAGGTTATGCGTCCAACTCGCCAAATTACCAATTCGCTGAGTTACCAATTCGCTGAGTTACCAATTCGCTGAGTTACCAATTCGCCATCCTGAGGCTCTCGAAGGATGAGCAGCATGATAAGCTTTCAGATCATGTCATTCCCGCGAGGCGGGAATCCAGGGACTCGCGACCAACGAGCGACTGTAAATAAGCTAGAGAAAGGTCGGCGGTGAATACACATGGCTTTTCAGACCTACATTTTCGAGTTACTACAGACAAAGGGTGAAAAGGGTAAAGCGCTGCGTAATGCAATGCACCTGTGGACGGTAACTGTCGCCAAGTTCCTGGAATACGCAGCGGACAATTGTCAGGCGCTAGAGAAAGTGATACTTAGCGAGAGGGGCCGACTGGATAAGAAAGCCCTTGCCCAGTGGGTTTACGACAATCTAAAGATCGTACCTGAGCGAGACCTCTTGGAACCAACAATGAAGCACGCGGTATATCGGACCCTGGACTCACAGCTAAGGTCCTACTTTGCACTGAAGATTGGTGATTATGACCCCGGCTTTCCTACTGGTCGCACTGTGACTGAAGCAGACTTTGCTGCACTGCTCGATGAGTTTACCACTCAAAGCCATATTAACACACCGGAAAACGATTATGTTACTTTATCCGGACTGGTATCTGGTTGCGGAAAAAAATCGCAGTATCTTCCATTGGACTTCTATTATTACAAGCCTGAGAAAGGCTTCTTTATCTGCAAATCCTCTGATGGCGCTTACTTTGCCGGTATATTCCTCGAACCGGGTTCAACTGGATTCACTCCATTATCTGACGATTTAGTTATAGTTGGCACTGGTGAGAAAGTAGTTGCCAGGAAGAAGCCTTGCAGACTGTTCCCTATCGCAATGAACAAGTGGTTGCAGAGGAAGCTCGAATCATACAAGCCTGCGAACGGCAGGGTGGTCGAACGTAATGGTCGGTTCTTCCTTCATGTGGCCTTGGAAATACCGGACAGGGAATTGATGCAGCCGCTAACTATCATGGGTGTTGACTTGGGTAAGAAAAGAATCGCTGCTGCTTCTATCACTAGTATGGACGGTGACTTATGGCTGAAGTCAATAAGCGTTGAGGGTCTACACGTCCAGCAGGCTAGAGAAATAACTCAGAAGGTTGCTAAGGCTCAGGCTAAAGGGGTCAAGTATCGCTTCAGGTACCGTCACCTCAACGAGCAGATAGTTCATATCACAGTCAACAACATCATCAAGCTGGCCAAGGAATACAAGAGCATAGTTGTTATTGAAGAACTATCGAACCTCCGTGCCGCCAACTCGTCTGCTGGCAAGTCCAACACCAACCAAGGCAGGAAATCTAACACCTATGGGACGTTTCACAAGACGCTGCTATACAAATGCTTAGCGGCTGGAATTCCTGTAGACGAAGTCGGCGCCGCCTATACAAGTCAAACCTGCCCTAAGTGCGGCTCTGTGGACAAGAATAATCGCCTTGTGCAAGAAGAAGACGGCAGGATCACAAGGTTCAAGTTCAAATGTAGACAGTGTGGCTTCTCACATGACAACTCAGATGAGGTCGCTGCAGTAAATATTGCAAGGAAGTACATTTACAAGAAGGAATGTATAGCCACAAAGAAGAAGTCTAAATCAGCTACTAATAAGAGTTGGCAAGATTTTGTCCAACAGATGTGCGCGGGTTAGCCTGCGTGCCGGCGGCAGGGGGCTGCCCCGATTTAATCGGGGAGCTTGTTTCATTGTCGTCGTGATGCCGTGCTGGAGTATTCCGGAAGACAGCTTGCCTGTCGGGAAACCATGCCCTTGAACGGGTACTTTGGGCGGAACCAAGGTCTTCTTTTTGTAAGACCTATCCCACTGTAGTGGGTACAGTCCCAATATTGAGTTGCAACGTTCTTTCACAACCTGAGCTGCGCGGACCTCTGGCGACTGATGCTCACGCTCAAGGTCCGCGCAAATAGTCTTGAGTTTGATTGCGTGAATGATGAGCTGCACGATCTTAATGATGAGCTGCGTGATCTTAATTTTGAGCTGCGCATAGGGGTTGCAATCAACTTTGTTGGGGTCTGAGGATTGAAACTCGATCACGTATGGCAGTCCGGTAGCTTCTAAAGGTTGCAATCAACTTTGTTGGGGTCTGAGGATTG
Organism: Armatimonadota bacterium; assembly: GCA_026392045.1. Classification (GTDB taxonomy): domain Bacteria; phylum Armatimonadota; class UBA5829; order UBA5829; family UBA5829; genus JAMCYN01. The sequence goes on along the minus strand of JAPLCU010000107.1, from coordinate 390 downwards.
AAACTTAAGACCCGTGACGCAGAAATAACACTTGAATCGTTGCAATCAACTTTGTTGGGGTCTGAGGATTGAAACAGGCCATAGTCCCCAACGGTCGCCCATCAGCTTAGTTGCAATCAACTTTGTTGGGGTCTGAGGATTGAAACTCCTTGCGTTTTACGCCCGCCGGCATAAGAGCCTGGTTGCAATCAACTTTGTTGGGGACTGGGATTGAAACGACAACCTTGGTCTTGCATCTGACGCTGCTCCTGGATTTCCGCCTTCGCGAGAATGACAGGATTTGATGGCTTATCATGCTGCTCATCCTTCGAGAGCCTGCTATGTAAGAGTCAATCAATATCTACCCTTGCTGACGTATTTTTTGCGTAACATATTATTGGCTGGCTCCAC
>JAPLCU010000162.1 GCA_026392045.1 Armatimonadota bacterium | reverse complement strand
CGATTATTTCATTGTTTGACTTGCTTCGGTATCCTGATGCCGAAGCTTACATTGTTACTTGCTTCGGTATCCTGATGCCGAAGCTTACATTGTTGGTTGGTTAACAAAACCGTATTTTTGGGGAGCATTGGATATATGGACGACAGCGTAATTGTTAGATACGGAAAGAATATCCTTCGCGAAAAAGCTAGTGATATCGAAGAGTTTAACGATGAAGTCAAAGCGCTCATTGAGCGCATGTATGAAGTTCTGACGTTAACTCATGGGTTGGGCGTGGCTGGGCCGCAGATGGGCGTATCGAAACGCATCTTTGTGTATGATGTCGGCGAGGGAAAGCATGCTTTGATTAATCCCAAGTTTATCAGCAAGCGCGGCGAAGAGTGCGGTGCTGAGGGGTGTCTGAGTATTCCTGGATTGCAGGGAGACGTTCTCAGGGCGACCAAGGTGGTCATGAAAGGAATCGACGAAGAAGGAAACGAAGTCAAGATCAGGGCTGACGGCCTGCTTGCGAGAGTGTTTCAGCACGAAATGGATCATCTCGACGGCATGTTGTTTATAGATAGGGCGGACCCGGAAACACTGGAAACCGTGCCATTGCACGGTGAAGAGCAAGAAGACCAAGACAATTATTAGGCGGTGCTGCTATGAATGTCATATTTGTTGGAACGAGCGCGTTTGCCGTGCCTTCTCTTGAACGTGTCATTGCTTCCGCACACGAGGCGCTCGCCGTAATCACTCAGCCGGATAAGCCGCGTGGGCGCGGCCGCGAGATTCAGATTTCGCCTGTGAAAGAAGTGGCGCTTGCTCATGGTATTCCTGTTTTGCAGCCTGAGAAGATCGGCGCGCCGGAATCTGTTGAGCAGATCAAGGCTCTCGGACAGATAGGGGCGATGATTGTGGTTGCTTACGGGCAAAAGATTAATAAAGAGCTTCTTGATTGGCCGGCTTATGGAGTGGTGAATGTTCACGGGTCTATTTTGCCCAAATATCGCGGCGCGGCGCCCATTCAACAAGCGATTATTTGCGGTGAGCAGCAGACCGGCGTTACGACGATGCTTATGGATGAGGGTTGGGATACGGGAGATATTCTGCTTCAGAAATCCATTGATATAGGCGCGGACATTAACGCTGGCGATTTGGCGCAGGAGCTATCTATTATTGGCGCCGATCTTCTTGTTCAGACACTTGATGGACTTGAGGACGGTATTGTTAACCCAATCCCTCAAGATGATGAACTTGCCACATCTGCGCGATCATTGCAGCGGGAGGCTGGAGCCATAGACTGGTCGCGCGCGGCTTTTGATTTGGTGAACCTGATACGAGGATGCACGCCCAAACCTGGAGCATTCACCCGCATAAATGGCGCTTTGATCAAAGTGTGGAAGGCTCGAATCGACTCACTCAATGACAAGCATGGCGAGCCGGGCGAGGTGTTGAACGCCGACAGAGATGGGCTGGTAATCGCCGCAGGAGAAGGAACTGTGAGGCTGCTTGAAGTGCAGCCGGAATCTCGTCAGCGAATGTCTGCAATTGATTATCTCAGGGGCGCTAATCTATCAAAAGGCGACCGTTTTGAACTGCGCTTCGAGATGAAATAGTGTCCGTCATGCGAGATTACATGACAAATATGCGCTGATTGCTTTATGTGGTTATTATCTACTCGGTGTTTCGGGATTTGAGTGGAGCCGCAGGCGGAACGGAAATCCCGAAACAAACCGCGTAACAATCAAGAGGAAATCGCAGCGAATACGTCTAATACCTAAGCATGAAATGGAAGAATATTGATATCGGGGCAGCTTACTATTACATAACGGGAACAATTACTCAGTGGCTTCCTGTCCTAAATAGGGCTGATATCCGCGAAATGGTGTGTGCCGACATAGAAGCCGCGCTCAATGAATGCGGCGCTTCGCTGGCAGCGTTTGTGATTATGCCAGACCATTTGCATCTAATAGTATATTTGCCGGAGAAGGGACTTATGCATAAGTTCTGCAAACTTTGGCGCGGACGTTCCGGCAGGCACATCCCTGGGGTTCTTAAGAAGCAGGGCGATATTGAATCACTGAATGTTATGGCCGAGCATGCTAATGGCGGATGCCAATATGCCGCTTGGAAAGAGC
>JAPLCU010000021.1 GCA_026392045.1 Armatimonadota bacterium | reverse complement strand
CCTCAGTTGGTGTTTCGGGATTTGAGGGTTGGAGCACAATCTATCAAGCTATAATCCAAGCATCCAACCCAACCCGGAAATCCCGAAACTGCTGACCAAGCAACTAAGCCGATACGGTTTCGGGAAAAGGGTTTCCCGAAAACAACTAAGATTGATTGTGGCATATTTCTTGAAATTGCCTGTTTTGAGCACGAATACCACGCGTAAAACGCCAAAAGCGCCGCGATTTACATCACCGGCGCTTTCGCTAGAGAGAATCTTTGTATTCGGTTTTTTTGTGGAGGAATCGTGCCCTCCGCAACAAGTGTCTCCGCGTTTTCTCAAGGTCCAAAGGACAATGAGATCGTGCGAATAAGAGCAATTGGCTTTAGCTCAATGGTGGGGCCAATCGGCGAATGTGTGGAACAAAATCGGGGCGACTACGTTGCCGGTTCTTAGCATTACGAAACCGCAAAACAAGCTGATCGAAACCAGTCCCGCTGAGGAAGCCAGAGCGTGCGAGAGGTCCATGCCCTGGCAGAATGCCCTGCTCGGAACGTGAGCCAGCGCCATGAAGAGGGAGGCACAAACCCAACCTCGTGTCTGTCCCAGCCATGCCACCAGGCGACTCTGCAGGTAGCCCCGGAAAAGAAACTCCTCACCAAATCCCACGATGCCGAAGTAGAGAAGCGCTTGCAGGCGCTGGCTATCAAGACCCCTCAAGGCGGCACCTGGTCCGCCCCTGCCCATTACGAGCGTCGTTGCTGCAAGAAAAAGCCCAACGACTGTCGCCTTCCAGAAGTTGCTTGTCGTAAGGCCAGTACTTCGGAGTGTCTCCCGGTTCAGTCTGAGCATAAGCGCCATCGGTAGGTAATACAGGACGACCAAGAACAGTTGCGGCATCAGGTTGTACCGGCGGACTGCACTGTGTGTTGCTGCGTGTTGATGGTTTCCTGAACTCATTATCAACAACGTCACGACAAGCATGCTTGCCGACACCGCCATGAGTGCGCATATGGCGCTGCGCCTCGGTCTGTCGATTTTAGGATAGACAGGGTTGAGTTTGAGCAGACGGCATAATCCATAGACCAACGTCCCGATCAATGTGAAGAGAATAGATTGCACAAGTATCTGCATTAGATGCCTCCATTGCGAGTGATCCCGATGTCTCCAGACACAGTGCGCACTGTGACAATGCCCTTACCGCTTCCGACCGTGCCGCCTAGACTGTGCTCACTGCCGCCTGTCCGCGAACCAGTGAGCGTGACTGGGAAATCGCAGGTTATGTCACCCGAGGTTGAGTGCGTATCCAGCGCAAATCCCGCGTTGGGCGGCATTCCCAAGCGGATGTCGCCGGATACAGTCTTGATGTTGATGCTGCCTGGCATTTTAGTAAAGCTCAGCGCTACACAGCCGGAGATTGAATGAGCATCTACATCTCCCGTGAAAGCTTTAATATCGACGTCCCCGCTCACTGAGTAGATATTCGTGCGCTCAGTCGTTAGGTCTTGTGCGAGAATATGACCCGAAATTGTTTTCAACGCCACTTCCGCGTAGTGATGACTCCCCGCCGTGATGTCCGAGGAGACGCCTTCTGCTGTTAGTTTCCCCGCGTATTGTTTTGGAATGCTAACCTCCAGCACGGCGTCGCTATACGTCGAACCGAACGTTATATGTTGTTGCCGCTCGATGCGGATTTCCGCCGTATCTCCCTGCAGTCTCACCTCTAGGTGTGGCCTATCGTCGGGAGAAGTCGAGCTGATGTTGCCGTGGAACCGGGCCGTGATGTCGTCGCCCGAAACTTCACGGATCGTTATGTTTTCGCTCACCGCATTGATTGCAATGCGATTGATGCTCATGATGGGGAGTGACTTTTGCTCATCAACAGCCATGTTGCCAGCACGTCCTGCTTCGTTGAATCGGAAGGTGCCCGCTGCTATTGCCTGAAAAGTTCCCGATGCTACTCCGATCACCCCGGCGATCAAGAGTGATACGCCCCCAATGATGGCCGTAATGGTTGCAATACGTGTTAGCGTGTTCCTATTCATCAACTTCCTCCTATTTTTCGCCACGGATGATGCGTGCGTTGAATTTCACGTAGACGGCAACCCCGATGAAGAACCACTTTGTCAGCACCGACATCCCGATGCTCGCCAGCACTCCCAACGCCGCGATGCCGATCCCGGAAAACAGTACGAAGGCGCCATTCAGCAAGGGGTTGGCGATGAACTGTATGGCACCCGGCCAGATGGGGGACACCGCGAGTCCCACGCCGGCAAGGGTGAGCGACACTGCGGTAGCCCACATACCAAACAGGACGCCTAGTAAGCCAAAAAACGGTCCGAGAACGAAGATGATGTTGAAAAAGGTCAGACTGATCGACGCGAAAACGGCGCGCGACACTGAGGCTGCGGTGATATCGCCACCCTCCTTCGGTAGGCTGAGCATGGCATCGATACGGTACGAATTGCCGATGACGCGCGGGTTGCCCAGCGATTCGGCGATCTGCTCCTCGCTCTTGCCATCCGTCAAGCCTATGCGGAAATGCTCCTCATAGTCGAAAAGGATGTCCTGCTTGTCAGCGTCGGGCATGTTGCCGAGGTTCAGCCTGAGCTGCGACAGGAATTGTTCCCTGTTCATATTGTTTCCTCCTCCCCAATCAGGGCATTAATCCCGCTGATGAAACGGTTCCATTCCTCTAAGAGAATCTTCTGGTATTCCCTGCCTTTATCGGTGATTCGATAGTACTTTCGAGCTGGGCCCTCATTTGATTCTCTGATGTAGGTGGTAAAGTATTGCTCCTCTGTCAGCCTGCGTAGTATGGGATATACTGTCCCTTCAGCAATGTCGATGTTCTTTGAGATTGTCTGGACGAGCTCATATCCGTAGTAGTCCTTCTGGGAAAGGAGCACAAGCACACAGAGTTCAAGGATGCCTTTTTTAAACTGGATATTCATAGGGTTATTTGCTGCACGCTCTACTATGCTATTGCATAATATATAATACCATGCAATATCGAATTGGTCAACCGGGCAAGATTCTTTTGGATTGGCCGAGAGAATCTACAAGAGAAAACAGAGAAAGACTGTGCGAAAGAGAACTGGTTGAGCATGTTTTTGGGTAACATCCGCCCCAACGACACTCAAACCATGCCCAACGACACTCAAACCATGTTCGGGCTGGATTTGCAATCCAGCCCGGCGCTGAGCCGCACGAATACCAACAGCAGTTATTTTTGGCGTAATTCAAAAAAAATTATAAAAAGCTAACTCGGTTTATGGTTAAAGCTCAGCTTGTTGGGGTATAATACCCTATATAGAAAGCGGCCCCGGGTTGTTGGGTCGGGAAAGTGGGCGAGATTATGAAAAGATTAGTTGCGGCTATGTTATTAAGTTTGGCTGCTGTGCTGGTGTTGTCCGTGTTCGGATGGGCTGCTGATACTGCTGCTTCAGCCGAGTCTGCCGCCAAGGTTCTTGTGAAATTGAGCCTGAGCAACATATCACTTGCACATGGCATCGATGCCTTATTCAGTGATACTGGATTGAACTATATAATCACTCCCGAATTAGCATCAAAGGACCGGAAGGTGACACTGAGTTTTAACGGCGTGACGTTTGAAGAGGCTCTGAAGGTATTGGTAAAGTCGGCCAAGATAACTTATACCGTTGAGGACGGAATCTACATCTTCGCTCCGGTCAAAATCGAGCAAAGCCCAGCGAAGACTGAGACTAGTTTTACTGTCCGTAAGCTTGTAACGGCAGAGCAACCCAAAACTGATAAGCCTACGGTTGAGACAGTTGCCGCCCAGCAACCTATTACGCAGCCTGAGCAGCCCGCGCAAGATGCGGCTCTTGCGGATAATCAATTGCTGGATGCCTATGGGCAGCCGATGAATATGAATCAGGGCTACGGCTACTATCAGCCGCCCACATTTCAGGTGGGGAATATAACGATTCTGAATGGTTATGACGCATACACTCCTCCGTTTACCCTCGGAGGCAATGGATACAGTAACGGATACAATCAGATGTATGGTCAGCAATATCAATCACCGTTCGGTTGGCAGCCGTATAACCCTTATGCAGCGCCTTATTGGCAGCCGCAGCAGTCTTGGTATGGCTGGTGATTCGCTGACGACATTGAATTGCCTCTACTTAACCGCGCCGTCCAGCGAAATCGTCACGGTCTCAATAGGCAGACTCTTGCCGCTTGCAGCCATAGCCATCTCTGTGATGCGTTGCATTCCTCCGCAGCAGGGTACTTCCATCTTGAGCACGGTGACGCTCTTGATATCATTTGAGCTTAGTATATCCGTCAATTTGCTTAGATAAAGCTCGGTGTCATCGAACTTAGGGCAGCCGGTGACGATGGTTTTGCCTCTTATGAAATCCGAATGAACGCCGCCATAAGCAAAAGGCACGCAATCCGCCGCCACCAGCAAATGCGCATCGCTGAAGTAAGGCGCCTGCGGATTTACCAGATAAAGCTTGATTGGCCATTGCCTGAGTTCGCTCGGAACAGACCCTATCGCTGCCGCCGTCTTTGCGGCATCATGAGTGCGATCTATTGTCTTAGCTGATGGGCATACGAACCCGCCAGCAGGGTGATGATCATGATTATGTGCGGGCTTACCCTGCGCAGCCATATTTGCAAGAACAGCCTGCTCATCGAAATCCTCGGCCTCGCGTGTCTCAATAGTTATCGCATCCATCGGACAATCGCCAAGACATGCGCCTAAACCGTCGCAATATGTTTCGGAGACCAATTTGGCCTTTCCGTCCACAATCTGCAGCGCTCCTTCAGCGCAAGCGCTCACGCAAAGGCCGCAGCCATTGCATCTATCCTCGTCTATTTTGATAATCTGTCTGGATTTTATAGCCATTGTCGTGCCTCCACTAGATATCTTATGCCCTATTGTAGCATACAAGTACCACAATAGCTATACCTGAGGCAAAAACAATTGCTGTTAAGCGAAACTTCTTTTCTAACGTTTCGTAATGTTGCAGGTTCTGTAGAGGCGCAATGGTAATGTTTGCAAATACTCATTGACAAACCGGCATATTATGCTATACTGCGGTAGAATGCTAGAGATTAGGCTAAAAGCGGGCAATAGACGCCGCTGGAGCCAAACCACAAAAGGGAAGGTAGAAAACATGAAGAAAGCACTGCTATGTACAGCCGCCATCGCGCTACTGGGCTTGGGCGGAATCGCTCAGGCGAACATCACCATCGAAACCGTTGCTATAGGCAATGCCGGGAACGCAGGCGAGCTTTCTGGCGCGGGTGCGGGCGGTTATGGCCCTGATCGCATATGCGGCTCTGTAGGCTACAACTACAACATCGGCAAGTACGAAGTAACCGCCGGGCAGTATACAGCTTTCCTAAATGCCAAGGCAAATGTATCCGACACCTACAGACTCTACAACACCAACATGTTTGACAATTTCTACGGCTGCAGGATTAAGCAGACCATCGTTACAGGCGGCTACGAATACACTGTGGACCCCGAGTATGCTAACAGGCCTGTGAACGTTGTAAGCTATTGGGATTCCCTGCGTTTCACCAACTGGCTTGGCAACGGCCAGGGCAGCGGCAGCACTGAGACCGGCGCATATACAATTCCCGACGGCTACAATGGAACTGATGGCCGCCTCATCAAGCGCAACGCCGGAGCAACTTGGGCAGTGACCAGCGAGGACGAATGGTATAAGGCTGCCTATTACAAGGGCGGCGGCATTTATTCTGTATATGCCAACGGCACAAGCGTTGCGCCGGGTGCTGGAACAGATTCTAACTACGGCGGAATAGGTGGTATCTATTCAACTACCTGGGACGGAACAACCAACGGCGCTTTGGAGCAAAATGGCACTAAGGACATGATGGGCAACGTTTGGGAGTGGAACGAGGCTATTCCATATATCAGCGGGAATTACGCTTCTCGCGGCCTGCGTGGTGGTTGGTTCAACGGCAGCATCATCTCCCTCCAGTCGTCCAACCGCAACAGCTACGTCAACCCGAGTAACGAGATCGTCAATCTCGGGTTCCGTGTGTCTGAGGTTCCTACCGGTTTTGTCCCCCCAGTTCCTGAGCCGTCATCAATTATTGCCTTGCTTGGCGGCTTGGCAGGGCTTATCGGGCTAAGACGGCGTTACGTATAGTTTTTGAATCGCGGATGGCGCGTCCTTCGAGAGCCTCAGGATGTGCGCGGATTTCGCGAAAGGGGAAGACATTTCGATGTTTCGGGATTTCGGGCTGCACTATATTGTTAGGTTTGATGAAACCAAAATCCCGAAACATCTACTGTAGACTTCCCCGACCCTCCCTGTTGATTTCCGCCGCCTCTCGCGAGATAATAAGTCGGTCTTTAGGGATTTGAATGAAGCGCAGCGGAATGGAAATCCCGAAAGCATGTGAAGTATCGGGATTTCCGCTACGCTCAAATCCCGATACACCTAAGCCATCGCAAACAACTCCCTTCCGGGCTTTCTGCTCTCAGCTCTCAGCTATCAGCTCTCCCGAAACGGCTCAGGGGGACCTTCGCCCTCCCGTGGTCGATGGGCCGCAAAAATTCCTCCATGATATTCTTGTTTTTGGGTGGTGATATTTTCCCCAATTAAATATTAGAAAAGCAATTGACATGGCATATATATAGTGTGCTAACATTGCACCTGCTACTAGATGTAGCGTTAGAGAGCTATATTATGAAATGTCCATATTGCAGCCATCAAGATGATAAAGTGCTTAGCTCGCGCACTGCCAAAGGCGGTGAAGCAATGCGCCGTCGACGCGAATGTATCAAGTGCGGCAGACGCTTTACTACATTCGAGCAGATCGAAGAAATGCGGATGATGGTGGTTAAGCGAGACCAGCGCCGGGAGCCTTTCGATGGAAACAAGGTCCTGAAAGGGATTATTGTTGCATGCGAGAAGCGGCCGGTCGGAATGGACACCATGCAGGAGATCGCCGACGACATCGAGCGGGCGGTTTACGAAAATGGCTCTGGCGAGATACTCACAGATGAGGTCGGTGAGATGGTCTGCGAGGCGCTTCGCAAAGTGGACCCGGTAGCGTATGTAAGATTTGCATCGGTTTACAGGCAGTTTGAGGATGTTGGACAGTTCAAAGATATTGTGGATGTTTTGGACGGACGCCGAAAACGATCGGCAAAGAGTTCCTCGTAGAGTAGGGAACCCGGTAATAAACGGCGGGCGCTATGCGCTGCCGAGTAATAATTTCCTATCATTTTGCGTAAAAGTTTCTATGGAGGGCGGGGTTATGCTAACCAAGAATGCACAGACAGTTCTTGAAAAAAGGTATTTGCGAAAAGACGAAACTGGGAATCTGTTGGAGGATTCCAACGGTCTTTTTCGCAGGGTAGCTGATGCGATTGCGGCTGCTGATCTAAACTTTGGTAAGTCTGCTAAGCACGTAAAGGGACTTGCAGGTGAATTTTTTGAGCTTATGAACAAGCTCGATTTCCTGCCCAACAGCCCCACGCTTATGAACGCCGGCAGGGAGCTCGGGCAGCTATCGGCATGCTTTGTGCTGCCTATCGAGGATTCGATGGAGAGCATCTTCGAGACCGTAAAGAACACCGCATTGATCCATAAGAGTGGCGGCGGCACGGGTTTCTCGTTCTCCAGGCTTCGTCCGGCTGCAGACTGCGTGCGCTCAACCAACGGCGTTTCCAGCGGCCCGATCTCCTTTATGGAGGTCTTTAACTCTGCCACAGAGGCTATCAAACAGGGCGGAACCAGGCGCGGCGCCAACATGGGCTGCCTGCGCGTAGACCACCCGAATATTCTGGATTTCATTATTTGCAAGCAGGATACCACCAAGCTGACCAATTTCAATATTAGTGTGCTCCTGACTGAGAAGTTCATGGAAGCCGCTATGAAAGGCGAGGACTACGATCTCTACAACCCTCGCACGGGAATGGTTCACAAGACCCTCAACGCGGCAAAGGTGTTCGATCTGATCGTAAATATGGCATGGAAAAATGGCGAGCCGGGGATCATTTTCATCGACCGCATCAACCGCGACAACCCGACCCCGCACCTCGGCGATATCGAGAGCACCAATCCGTGCGGTGAGCAGCCGTTGCTGCCCTACGAATCATGCAACCTCGGCTCGATCAATCTGGCGAATATGATTATTCATAGCGACGACCGCACTGAGATCGACTACGAACGCCTGCGAAGATCGGTGCAGCTCGGGGTTCGGTTCCTGGACAATGTAATTGATGTGAACCGCTACCCGTTGGATGAGATCGATAAGACGACCAAGGGCAATCGCAAGATTGGGTTGGGCGTTATGGGCTTCGCGGACATGCTGCTCCAGCTTGGCGTGCCTTATGATTCCGAGGAGGGCATTTCAATCGCCGAGCAGGTGATGAGCTTCATTTCAAACGAAGGCAAAAAAGCTTCGTGCGAGCTTGCCGCTGAGAGGGGCGTATTCCCCACGTTCAAGGGCAGCATTTACGATAAGAAAGACGGTATGGAGATCCGAAACGCCACCGTCACGACCATCGCCCCCACCGGCACGCTGAGCATTATCGCTTCTTGTTCGAGCGGGGTCGAGCCGCTTTTTGCGATCAGCTATGTAAAGCGGGTTATGGACGGCGCCGAACTGGTCGAGGCTAATTCTTACTTCGAGCAGGTTGCCAGGGACAGAGGTTTTTACAGCGAAGAACTGATGCGAGCCATTGCTGAGCGCGGCAGTGTGCGCGGCATGGCTGAAGTGCCTGATGATGTTCAACGGGTCTTCGGAACCGCTCTGGACATCGCTCCGGTATGGCACGTGCGTATGCAGGCCGCATTCCAGCGATTCACTGATAACGCCGTCTCGAAGACGGTTAACTTCCCCAAGGATGCCACGCCTGATGATGTGCGCGAGGTCTATGAACTCGCCTACCGCGAGGGCTGCAAGGGCGCAACGATCTACCGCTACGGAAGCCGTGATGCTCAGGTTTTGAATGTATCTGGTATGGACAAAAAGGCTGATGCAGCAGAAGCCGGAGTTGTCCGCGGCCCAAGGCCCAGACCTGCCCGCACAAGAGGCGTGACTGAGCGCATTAACACCGGCTGCGGAAATATGTATATCACGATCAACGAGGACAAAAACGGCCTTTGCGAAGTATTCGCTGCGATGGGAAAAGCGGGCGGCTGCGCCCCGAGCCAGTTGGAAGCGATTGGACGTTTGATTTCGCTGAGCCTGCGCGCCGGAGTCGATCCCGAATCTATCCAAAAGCACATAAGAGGCATCCGCTGCCATTCTCCCGCCTGGGGCAACGGCGGCGTGGTCATGAGCTGCGCAGACGCCATAGGCATCGCAATTGAGCACTATCTCAAAGAGCGAACCACAGGCATCGTGACAGACGAAATCTCGAAATCTTATGACAAGCTGGACACAATGCTCGGAGCCTGCCCGGACTGCGGCTCAGCAGTTGAACACGAAAGCGGCTGCGTGGTCTGCAGATTCTGCGGCTTCAGCAAGTGTGGATAGAAAATCAGGTTACAGGTAAATGCTCCCTCTCCTGGGGGAGAGGGCTGGGGTGAGGGCGCCGCCTTTGAGCGATTAATCAACACAGCATCCTGAGCTCCGTCGAAGGGTGCGGCTGGCTATCATCTAACCTGCAGCCTAAGTTTGCAGGATGCAATGGCGCGACATGGATGTCTGAAACCGGAGCAAGGATTGCTTTGGCAGGATGAAATATGACACGGAAGTCGAAAGCGCTGGAGCAAGGACGCCCCAGCGCTTTATTATGTACAGAGTGTTCGGGCGCAATCTCCGATGCGTCCGCGGTAACTGCGAATGTTTCCGATTACTGTGCTTCCGTGATAAACCCTAAATCCCAATCTCTTCATCGGTTAAATAGCAAGCCGGGTCGGGCGCCCAGGGGTCGTTGTGTATCGCCAGGGCGCGGACTCGGAAGTTCGCGTTGCATATATCCAGCCATTTGCATTTTGCGCAACGGCCCGTAAGCAGCGGTTTTCGGTTTTTCAGGCCAGCCATCAGCGGGTCGGATGTATCCATCCATATCTCGCTAAACGGTCGCTTGCGCACGTTGCCGAATGAGTGATGCCACCAGAATTGGTCTGCGTGCACATTGCCCTCGTTGTCTACATCCGCGATGCCTATTCCAGAGGAGTTGCCGCCATTCCATTGCAGAAGCTGCAGCGCTTCCGCGGCGCGCGGCGAACATTCACGCAGCATGCGCATATACAAATACGGCCCGTCGCAGTGGTTATCAACAGTCAAAATGTCCACTTCTAAACCCCGGCGGTGGAAATCAGCAGTGTGATCGATTATGAGATCGACGGCCTTGCGCGATTCCTCGTGCGTGAGGTCATCATCGGTCATAGCGCTGCCCCGTCCAGTGTAAACCAGATGGTAGAAGCAGGCGCGGGGGATTTTGTGCTCTTCGATGAAGTCGAAAATCCCATTCAGCTCTTTATAATTATGCTGGGTGAGCGTGAGGCGAAGGCCGCATTTCTGACCAACCGCAACGCAGTTGTCGAACCCACGCATCGCCGCCTCGAATGCGCCTGTTTTGCCCCGAAAAAAGTCGTTTCGCTCACCGATACCGTCCAGACTGATTCCGACATAGCCGAAGTCGATATCTTTGATGCGCTGAGCGGCTTTCTCGGTGATGAGCGTGCCGTTCGTGGAAATTACCGGTCGAATGCCCAGGCTCTTAGCCAGTGCCGCATGTTCATACATATCCTCGCGAATAAGCGGCTCACCGCCGGAAAACAGCAGCACGGGCGCGCCGAATGCGCCAAGGTCGCGTATCATGGTCTGCGCTTCATCAAAAGTGAGTTCGTTCGGGTAGGGCTTGTTGTCTGAATCCGCATAGCAGTGAATGCACTTTAGATTGCACCTGCGCGTCGAGTTCCAGACTACAATCGGCTTCTTATCCAGCGAATACTGCAAAAGGTTGGTGGGAAGATCTTTACTTCGCCTGCCGTATCTCAGCGCGTCACCGGTGGTGGCAGTGCCGCAATATAGTTTAGTAATTCCTATCACTCGATTGTTCCTTTGGGTTCGTAGATGCAATATGGCTCTTGACCAAGATAGTTGCCGGTGATACCATAGGCTCGCGCTCGGCAGCCCATGCACGCTCTGCGGAACTCACACTGCCCGCATTTGCCCTGTAGATTGTCGGGGTTGCGAAGCACATTAAAGACCTCCGCGTGTTCCCATATGTCGTTAAAGCTGAGTTTTCGAATATTGCCCGCTGAAACAGGCAGATAACCGCATGGGTAGAACTCGCCCAGATGCGATACGAAGCAGACCGACTGTCCCGCAAGACAACCGCGGCTCGATTGGTGGCTGTTGAGCGCCGAATGTGGAGTATTGCCGCTTGCGGCGACGTCCACTTTTTCCTTTGCGGCCAATTGGCGGGATATGCGGGCGTAGTGCGGCGCGCATGTTGCCTTGAGATCGATCTTAGCGTTTTTGGATTGCTCGTAAAACCATGCAAGCACGCGCTCGTAGTTTTCAGGATCGATCATTTCTTCATCAGTAATTTCTTTGCCGCAGCCGGTTGGCACTAACAGAAAAATGTGAAACGCGACCGCTCCCCGTTCGATGGCCATGTCGAGAATGGTCGGAACCTCATCTATGTTGTGTTTGGAGACTGTGGTGTTTATCTGAAACGGAACCCCTGCAGCCTTGATGTGTTCAACGCCTGCCCACGCCTGCTCAAATGCGCCAGGAATGCGGCGGAACTCGTCATGGGTTGCGGCAGTCGCGCCATCTATGCTCACGCTGACCCTCTTGATCCCTGCTTCAGCAATTTGTCCGGCAATCTCAGGTGTGACCAATGTGCCATTTGTTGCTAATAGCATCCGCAGGCCGATTGAGGCGCCATAACTGGCGATCTCAAACCAATCCGGCCGCACCAGCGGCTCGCCGCCGCTCAGCACCACAGCAGGCCCGCCTGCGCTAACGAATTGGTCCAGCATAGCCTTAGCTTCGGCCGTCGTGAGATCGTCAGGAGAACGCTCTTCCACAGGGCATGCGCGGCAGTGTATGCACTTCAGGTTGCATGCAGTAGTCATTTCCCAGAAGATGAGTCTTGGTACATAGCGTTGAGCAGATGAGCCGGCATACGACTCAGCGGCGGGAGTTTTTGGGCAAATATGCTTAGGCTTATTGTTCATTAATTACTCTTCAGTCTTCAAAACACACGGATTCCAAAAGATAGTGATTCGTCTCCTGCGAACAAACCCATTCGGTTATGTAAGCGCTAGACTATTTTTTACCATCATAGCTTTATTCTCATAATATGTCCACCTGAAGCGTGGTCGAAGCGATCAAAGAGTTCGCCCTCCCGACCTCGCAGCGACGTAATCATCGTTTCTGAACTCTAACGCTCTTCTTCTTGACAACCCCACCGCTCGCAGCTAGAATAAACTCGAGGTGGAATATTGAAACGTTTATTTGTGGCTAATCTGAAAGAAGGCATCAAGGTTGAGGATGTTTTTTTGGTAATATCGAAATCGGTGGCGACTACTCGTGCGGGTTTGCCGTATCTCAAGCTAAAGTTGGCTGATAGAACCGGCGAAGTTGACGCAGTCAAGTGGGACGCGTCCGAATCTGAGATATCCAAAATGCGCGAGGATGATTACGTGCTGGTCCATGCGATGGTTAGAACCTACAACGACAGCCCGCAACTCACCATAGATTCGTTTACCAAATATGGAGAAGATGTGGACCCGGCCGATTTCATCCGAAGCTCACCTCATGATCCAGAAAAGATGATGGCAGAATTTCTATCGTATATCGACCAGGTATCAGATCCCCACCTCAGGCAGCTGATGGATGGTATATTTGCTGATGAAGACATCGCTAGAAAGTTCCGTCAAGCTCCGGCAGCTACAAGAATTCATCACGCTTATGTATCCGGGCTGCTTGAGCATTCCTTGAATGTAGTCAAAATCTGTATTGCCATAGCGGACCTATATCCCAAGGTGGATAAAGAACTGCTGATAGCTGGCGCGGCGCTGCATGATATCGGCAAGATGGAAGAGTTTGTGTGGTCGGGGGCAATCAAGTATTCTGACGTGGGCCATTTCGTGGGCCATATAGTCAGCGGTGCGATGCTCGTTAAAGAGGTTGCAGATGGCATAGATGGCTTCGATCCGATGATGAGCCTTGCTCTGCAGCACATGATACTTTCGCATCACGGAACCCACGAGTTTGGCTCACCAAAGTTGCCGAAGAGTATTGAAGCTGTGATTCTCCATAAAGCGGACGATCTGGACGCCCAGATTTCCATATTTGAGCGCGCTATAGCCGAATCGGACGAAAACGGCGAAGACGGCCTTTTTACCAAGCGTCATTTTCTATTGCAGCGCCCAATTTTCAAGGGTCTCAGCAGGAAAACCTTAGATTCGGAGTCCGACAACGACGATGCCGATCTCGATTTGTTTGCAGTTGAGCCAGAATTCGACCCGTTCGCAGACTAAGCAATCACAGATGATTTCTTGACAACTGCAGTGTATAATAATGCCAGAAGATATAATCAGGTGGCGGTGCGGTGGAGAAGTACGAGAAAAAGCAGAGCTTTCAGTATTGTGAGATAAAAAACGTCATGGTGCGGCTCGAAGTGATTCAGTCTACGGCTACCTTGCCTGATCTTGTTAACGCACTGGCGAAGCTGGTTCCCGTTGGGTGCGACAAAGCCGGGCAATGCCGCAAGGACGGCGTTCGATGTATGGTCTTCGACCCCGAAGGAGCTGATCCTTGCCCGGGCGTATGGAATGGCTGAGAGCTAGCTGGCATCCGGCATTACGTGAATATAGGGCGTCAATCTCGGAATCAGCATTGGAACATTTCTTTTGAATTCATCATATTCTGCGCCGAACCTGTCTTTAAGCCCTTTTTCTTCAAATGCCATCAGGTAAATCACTATTGGTAATGCCCCAAGAGGCGCCAACAGTATCCCCGCGAGCGACCTCGCGACAAAAGCTACTCCCAACAAGAAAAACAACAGCCCAATCATCCCAGGATGGCGAACGTAAGCGTAAGGTCCTGCTGTGACCAATTTCTCCGTGGGATGCAATGCAATTCTGAATAACTCAAATGGCAGACCTTTTCCCACAAAAACCAAATAGGAATATGACCACGTCATCCAGAAAACACCAATCAGCAGCGATGTAGCCCCAAGCGCCTGCGGCAGCGGGTCTCTAAGAATTGGCCCCCAACCGAGCGCTCTGTCAACTGCACCCGCTATGAGCCAGAATGCCGCTGGAATAGCTAATAGAATAGCCGCAATATAGACAATAAGTCCTAGAACGGACTTCTTAGCGCTGATTGTCATCGAGTCTATCCCCCGATATGTCATACCCCGTAAAGGCTGAGCTTAAACATGCCATCAAAGGATTGGCAGTAGGTGTTTCGGGAAACTCGTCCCCGAAACGAAGAAAAGCCCGCACCAAAGGGCGCGGGCTTAATTGATATTTGAGTTTGAAGCGGCTATTATTTTCTATAGCTGAGCATTTTTCTCGTGCCCAACAACATCAGCGGTCCGATGCTTAATCCAAGCGCAAGCAGCGAACTCGGCTCAGGGACAGTATGGTAAGTAGTTTTCGCGCTGACCAATGCGCCCAGTCCCGCGAGCCAACCCAGGTTGTATAGAGCCCCGCCACTACTCACGGCAGCAGGAATTATAGAACCTATAGCAGGAGCAGCTGCTGTGGCTAGTGAAGGCATAGCTGTCAAAGGCGCTGCCGCCGCCAGCATTGGCGCAGTTTCGGTTACCAATCCCGGCGGGACCGCCACTGCTGCGGTAGATATGACTTCCACTGGGGTACCCAAGACCTTTTCGGTTACGGTCTTATTCAGACTATCTCCTTGGGCTGAAACATACGCTTTCGGAAGCGCCGCGCGCAAAGGGTTCCCGCACGACCACGCGAGCAGCGGTTGCCCGCTTTTCGTCGCAAATACCTGGCTTCCCTTAGGGAGAAGCTTTGTCTTATGCGTAATATGTCCACTCTTACTGATGTACCACATTTCAACTTTAACGGGTCTATCAAGCGATACAAGCTTTACCCCGTTCTTGATGATCGTTTTGACTTCCGCAGACGATACCTTGAAATGCGCAACATACCTTGCCTGAACAACACGGTCATTGGCAACCTGGCTCTGCAGCGCCGCCACCGTGTTGGCTCGATAGCGTAAGAATGAGCCGCTGGGTGCCGATTCCTTCGCAAACGCAGTTGCTGACAAAAGCAAAGCAATCCCTGTTGTTACTGAAAACATCCTTGTCCGGCTGATCATTACTAAATGGCCTCCAGGCTGGTTGTTATTGCAATTAATTACACACATACCCGCATTAGCATCCCATTCCTAATGCCGGCGCCTTGAATAGAAAATTCACTATCTAATACTTAGTTTGCAATAATCGTGCCATATGAGCTTCCTAGAGCAGATTATTGCTGCATGTTTTCTGGAAATCTTCTGAATGAACGAAGGTTATAGCATTGCATCTGTAGAATGTATGTTTGAGTAGTTCGTGTAGTTGGGGTATAACTCAGCGGGAACATTTGGTTGAGGTTGCGCGTATTCATATAGGTGAATGCCGGACTACACTAAAGATACTCGACGTTAGGACAATAATAAAACAACAGGCCTTAGCTAATCAGGAGGGGAATATCTGTGAATAGACAAAAGCTGGCGCTATTTTTGGCAAGCGCCATCATGGTTGTTACGTTGATTTGTGCGTCTTCAGCTCTTGCCGAGGACACAGCTGTGAATGGATCAACTCAGACACCTGCAGCAAATCCAATTGTTATGGCAGATGCCAATTATCGCATTCAGGAAGAAGACGTTTTGAGGATGGATGTGTGGGGTGAATTACAATTGAGCAATGTGCAAATGCAGGTGACGCCGGATGGCAAGATAAACGTAGCCTATATCGGTGAGATGCAGGCAGCAGGATTGACGCAGTCTGAGCTTACGGCAAACATTGCGAAAAAACTTGAAGAAGCACAAATTTTGATTCAACCCAAGATTGTTATTACTCTTATTACCCTTCATCGTCCCATGGTGCGAGTGCTCGGTGCGGTGCAAAGATCCGGGGAATTTCAGTTCAAAGAGGGAGATCGTGTTCTTGATGCGGTGGCGCAGGCGGGATATCTTCCTGATAACGCGTGGCTCGAGAAAACGACCATCACCCGCAAAGGTGTTGCGCAGCCAATTCCTGTAGACTTACAGAAAATTCTTGACGGTGACCTCGCGGGGAACCTCGAACTCCAAAAGGGCGATGTGATAAATATCCCTCCGGAGGAGTATGCGAACAAGTTTTACGTTATGGGACAGGTCAATCGGCCAATGATGTATGATCTTAAGGATAACACCACGGTGCTTTCCGCTATAAGCCTTGCGGGCGGAATTACGGAGCGCGCTTCATTGAAGTCCACAATGGTGATTAGAGGTGATGCGATTAAACCGGAAAGAGTAAAGTGTGATATCGCGAAGCTTATTTCCAAGGGCGACCGGTCCCAAGATATTACACTTCAGCCAGGCGATGTGGTTTACGTGCCGGAAACCAACAAGATTAACTGGCCTAAAATATCTCAGATACTCAGCACCATTTCATCATTAACATATATTCGCAAGTTCGGGCTGTTCTGAGTCCGGTTAAGTTAAACAACGTTTTTCAGGAGGAGAATCCTTGGAGTTTTGGCGTTATTATAGAATTGTTCGCAGGAGGCGATGGCTAATCCTTTTAGGAATGGCTATATGTGTTGGCGCAGTTGTATACAGCAATATGCACACGGTTCAAAAATGGACTGGACGCACAACGCTAATGGAAAAAATTGGGCCCGGTGAGGGGGTTTCTGTCTTCCCAGATCCCTATATGATGAATAGGGATGTGCAGATGGAGCTCTCCAATTTGGCTAGTATTGCGACCAGCCAACGGGTTCTGGAAAGCGCTATAGATACACTTCGAGACTTGAGCCTCAATATGAAGGTTGACGAGATCTTGAGGGCCACTAGAGTAGAGCCGGTTAAAGACACCAATATTATGGCGATAGAAGTCACGCTGCCCGACCCTGAAGTGGCTAAGGTTGCGGCTGACGTTATCGCGGCAGAGTTTAAGAAGGTGTATGCGGAACTCAATAATTACTCTGTAAGGCAAAGCCGCGAGTTTATCGAGGCTCAGCTTGCTACTACTCGCAAATCCATGATCCAGGCGCAGAATGCCTTGCGCAATTATAAAGAAAGCTGTGGGATTGTGGAGCTTAATATTCAAGGTCAGGCTTTGGTGCAGCGTTTGGAGATGTCCAAGACGAATCTCGTTCAGGCCAATGCTGCGTATATGTCTGCTGCTGCCAGAACCAAAAAGCAGGGGCAGGAACTGCAGGGATTGCCTGAGTGGGAGAAGGTTAGCGAGACAACAGCCCTTAACCCTATATGGCAGCAGCTCAAGCAATCGTTGTTACAGCTTGAGAGTAGAAGAGCTGGAATGCTTAACGGCAATCCCGGTGAATCGAGAAGAGGAACTAACCATCCGGAAGTTTTGGAATTACAGCGGCAGATAGATGATGTTAAAACGCAGTTGGCTGAAGAGATAAAAAAACAGTATGAGTTAGCATCCTCTACTCAGGCCAAAAGCACTTTGAGACAAAATGCTCTGGACAGATGGATAGCCACCAAGATCGATGAAGTTGGCTCCCAGGCGCAGGTGGAGGTATTGTCGAACGAAGTTGGTCAGGTTCTCTCGGAAATGGCGAGCATTCCTGAACAGCAGGCAAAGTTTGCCGAGTTGGAGACA
This sequence comes from Armatimonadota bacterium, assembly GCA_026392045.1. GTDB lineage: Bacteria > Armatimonadota > UBA5829 > UBA5829 > UBA5829 > JAMCYN01. Next base: position 13,297 of record JAPLCU010000021.1, on the reverse strand, counting down.
GATGTTCAGTCGGCCACAAATACCTATGCTTTGATGAGCAGCAAGCTTGCTGAAGCGCGCATCAAAGAACAGAAGGTCAAAAACGAAGTTGCGCTGAAGACTATAGATGCCGCATACTACATACCGGTCAATCAAAAGCAGATGCTTAAGCTCGTCCTGGCTCTCTTGCTGAGTCCGCTCTTGGGCATCGGCGCAGCTTTCATGCTGTATTACTTGGACAACACCATCAAGACCGCTCCCGAAGCGGAAAAATTGCTTGGGATGCCGGTGTTGAGCGCGGTGCCTGAATCCAGGGCCCATTCGTTTGCGAGACAGCGTTGTTCCGAGATGATGGACGTTGCATATCAAATGCTGACCTCCAACTTGTGGATTGCGAGTCAGACTCGTGACATAAGCGGATTGGTGGTTGTGAGCGCGGAGCCTAATGTCGGTCGAAGCGTGGTTGCTTCAAACCTTGCCATTGCGCTCGCAAAAGAGGGCGCGCGAGTCATTTTGGTCGATGCCGATCTCAGGCAGCCCACGCAGCACCTGATGTTTGGCATTGACAATAAAGTTGGTCTGACTAATGTTCTTGCTGGCGGCGCAAGTTTGGAAGATGCGCTGGTTCCTACCAAGATTCAGGGACTACTATTGGTACCGACAGGCCCTATACCGGATAACCCGGTGAAGTTGTTGAGGTCTGAGGCTATGAAGAGCTTGGACGACCAGATTAAGTCGGTCGCGGACTTTGTAATCTACGATACGCCGGCTGGAGTTGCATTCCCGGATGCTGTCCTTGTGGCGGCTCACGTTGGAACGGCATTAGTTGTTCACTCAACTGGCCGAGTTTCGAGAGGAAGCGAGGCTGATCTGCGCGTGCGTCTGGATTCTGTTGGAGTTCAGATATTGGGCGCTGTGCTCAATAAGGTGAAGCGGGAAGACAGCAGCATCTACTTCCATTACAGGCGCTCTTATGAAGGCATAGCAGTCGCGCAGGCGCCAAGTGGAAAGAAAAGCGCAAAAGGATAACCGAAAGTTAAGGCGAACGCTCGAGAGGGCAGGCTTTGGGCGTTCGCTTGTAACAGCTCACTCTTGATGTTTTGTCATTCCGAACTTGATTCGGAATCTAAGCCTTAAGCGTAACAGATCCTGAATCGAGTTCAGGATGACAAGTATCCTCACGAAGAGTGAGCACATACCTGTTCAGCTTAGAACTGTCATGTGGAGACACCAAGGAAATAAATGAAACTCTCGGTTATCATACCGTGCTATAACGAAATTGCGCACATTGCAGCGCTTGTAGATGCAGTAGAAGAGCTGGCGATGCCCAAAGAGATCATCGTTGTTGATGATGGTTCGACTGACGGAACAACAGAGATTGTTGAAGAATTCGGCCGAAGCAAACGGATTATCGCTCATTTATCCAAGACTAATTTTGGCAAAGGGGCAGCCATCAGGACTGGGCTTGAGTATGTGACGGGCGATATTGTGGTCATTCAGGATGCCGATTTGGAGTATGACCCTCGCCAGATTCCAATGCTCATAGCTCCGATTGCCGATGGCAGCGCGGATGTGGTATACGGCTCTCGTTTCAGGGGGAGCATTCAAGGCATGCGGCCGGCAAACCGAATAGCGAATTATTTGCTTGCATGGATGGCGAACATACTTTATCGAGCGCATATCACGGATGAAGCCACCTGTTACAAGGCTTTTCGGACTGATATATTGAAGAGCCTGAACCTGAAATGTGTAAGGTTCGAGTTTTGTCCGGAGGTCACGGCTAAAGTCCGAAAACGTGGAATTAATATTTTTGAGGTCCCTATTGATTATGTTGGCAGAACTACGCTGAAAGGCAAAAAGATCAAGCTGACGGATGCATTTGAGGCGGTCTGGACCTTGATCAAATATAGATTCACCAACTGACCGGTAACCTATTGAGATTTTGGCTCGAAGATGTAGCTTGAGGAGGGTGCAGTTATGACATGTGATAATAATAATACTGGATTGGTGATCCCCGGAGTTATCCTGGGAAAAGATGCTTGTATAGATGAGTGCGTTAAGCTTGGCTATAAAACTGGACGCAAGATCGCTGACCATACTTTGCGCATCGGCGATGACGCATGCATAAGATTTGGAACGGTCATATATGGCGGAACGGTCATCGGGAACGGCCTGGCGACGGGCCACAACGTGATTATCCGCGAAGAAAATGAGATCGGCGATAACTTCAACGTCTGGAACTCCACCACGATAGACTACGGATGCAAGATAGGCAGCAATGTCAAGATACACTGCAATTGCTATATCGCGCAGTTCACGGTGATCGAGGACAATGCATTTATGGCGCCAGGAGTGACTATTGCAAATGATATTCACCCGGGATGCAAATTTTCCGTAGACTGCATGAGGGGTCCTCACATTGAGGAGGGCGTTGAGATCGGCGTGAACGTAACTATTTTGCCATTCGTGCGCATAGGCGCTCATTCGGTTATTGGTTCGGGCGCTGTTGTAAATAAAGATGTTCCTGCGGGCTCGGTTGTTGTTGGTAATCCTGGCCGGGTGATTTGCAGCATATATGATTTGAAATGCCAATCAGGGTTGACAGATAGGCCATACGGGGATATACTCATTCATGGCTCTTCTGTTGCTCAAGAAGACTAGAGGTAGAACGTTAATAGTGTTCGGGCGGGATCTCAGATCCGCCCGTTAGATGAGGTAGAACATGATCCCCTTAATCGATTTAAAGATTCAGCACGCCTCCATTGCAGCAGAGGTTGAAGAAGCTATTAAGCGAGTCTGTGATAACACGGCATTCATCCTTAGCGACGATGTAAAGCAGTTCGAAGCTGAGTTCGCCGGATATTGCGGCGCGAAGCACGGTGTGGGCGTTGCCAATGGCACCGATGCGCTGTTTCTCGCCCTGAAAGCTTTGGGCATTGGGGCAGGCGATGAAGTGCTGGTGCCCACCAATACTTTTATTGCAACCGCCGAGGCTGTGTCTCACACCGGCGCGACCCCTGTTTTTGTGGACTGCGCCCCCGCGAATTATTGCATAGATCCCACCAGGATCGAGGCGGCGATTACATCCAAGACAAAAGCTATAATACCCGTACATCTTTATGGGCATCCGGCTGATATGGATGCGATTTTGACGATTGCGCGTAGTAACGGTCTGAAAATCGTTGAGGATTGTGCGCAGGCGCATGGAACACTATATAAGGGCAAGCATGCAGGCTCGATGGGGGATGCCGCCGGGTTTAGTTTCTACCCGAGCAAGACTCTAGGAGCTTACGGCGATGCTGGTATCGTTTTGACGAACGATGACGAAACCTGCGAGAAGCTCAAACTGCTCAGGGACAACGGCCGCACCACTTGGTATGAGCACGCGATCATCGGCCATAATTCCAGATTAGATGGAATGCAGGCGGCTATTCTGAGAGTGAAACTTAAATATTTGGACAAGTGGGTAAATGGCAGGCGGGCGCATGCTGCTGAATATGGTCAGTTGCTTTCCGGCATCGATGGCCTCGTTCTACCTATAGAGCAGCCGGAAATGAAGCACGCATATTATGTGTATGTGGTGCGGGTTAACGACCGCGATGGTTTCATGGCTAAGCTAAAGGAAAAGGGCTGCGGCTGCGGCGTTCATTATCCGCTTCCGCTCCATTTGCAGCCAGCTTATGGTATGCTGGGAGGACGCGAAGGCGACCTGCCGGTAGCTGAGGAATACGCTAAGCACATTGTTTCGATTCCGATGTTCCCTGAGCTCACGAAAGAGCAAGTGGCGCAAGCCGCTTCTATTATTAGAGAAGCCGTGGGTGCATGATGTATGAATTGATCGGCGGTGGGGGAGGGCGAAGCTCCCGCTGAGCCGTGGGCTGTGGGGGAGGGCGAAGCTCCCGCTGAGCCGTGGGCTGATGATAATGCCAAATCGCCGCAAGAGCGACAAAGTATGACCAAAGAGGACTTGGAGAGAGGTTCTGGCATGGCGACAGAGCAGAGCGCTATTGATGCAGACGGCAGCGCTGCGCAGATTTATCAGGTAAGGCAAATTAAGGTGTATAGATCGAAGAGAGTTATTGATTTTATCATAGCTTCGATTGGTTTGCTCCTGGCGGCTCCGTTCGCCGCTATAATTGCTTTGCTTATTAGAGTATCTGGTCCCGGTCCGGCGGTGTTCAAACAAACACGAATCGGCAAGGATGGTAAAGAGTTTAGCTTTTTTAAGTTTCGCAGTATGCGGGTTGGCTGTGATGATTCATCGCACCGGCAGTATATGAAGCTTTTTATTGAGGGTGATGAAGAAGGGCTCGACAAATTCCAAAGCGGCAGAAAAATTTATAAGCTGACCGGTGATGATCGCGTTACTGCGATCGGCAAGTTTCTGAGGCGCACGAGTCTCGATGAACTTCCACAACTGCTCAACGTCTTGAGAGGTGAAATGAGCATTGTTGGCCCCCGTCCGCACATCCCTTATGAAGTCAATATGTACAAAGAATGGCACCGCAGACGCCTTAAGGGTAATCCTGGGATCACGGGATGGTGGCAGATTCATGGCCGCAGCCGAGTCACATTCGATGAGAGTGTGAAGATGGACATCTGGTATCTTGAGCACCAATCGGTTATACTGGATATTAGAATAATGATGCGCACTATTACGAAAGCAATCGTCGGGCGAGGAGCCTGTTAAAAGTGGAATGCTGAGTTATGAGTGTAGAATTGTGAGTGGAGTCATTGCCAGATGATTCTTTTTTAATTCATAATTCATAATCCATAATTCATAATTAAGGGAGTATTATGGGCATTAAAGTAGGCGTTGTTGGGGTGGGCTATTGGGGACCCAACATAATCCGTAATCTAAAACAGCTTCCAACTTGTGATATGGCTATCTGCTGTGATATGGACGAAAAGCGCCTTGCGCATATGAATCGTCTCTATCCGGGTATGAAAACCACCTCCAACTATGACGACCTCATCGGCGATCCTTCCATAGATGCAATCGCCGTGTGCACACACGTCTCAGGGCACTATCCGCTGGCCAAAAAGGCTCTCGAAGCAGGCAAACATGTCCTCATCGAGAAGCCGATGACTGCTAAGGTAGATGAAGCCGAAGAACTGGTTGCCATTGCTAAGAAAAACGGCTTGGTTCTTATGGTTGACCACACGTTCGAGTATACTGCGGGCGTTAACAAGATGAAAGAGATCATCGAGAGCGGCGTGCTGGGAGATGTGCTGTATGTGCATTGCTCGCGCCTAAATCTTGGTATATTCCAGCGTGATATCAATGTTGTATGGGATCTGGCGCCGCATGATTTGTCGGTCATTCTTTACGCTGCTGGCCTAAAACCCCGGAGTGTGCAGACGGTTGGCGCAAAACTGCTTCATCCCAAGGTTGAAGACATGGCGCTTGTGAATCTGAAATGCGCCAACAATGCCAGCGCAGTGATTCATGTGAGTTGGGTTGACCCTAGAAAAGTGCGCACAGTGGCTGTGGTCGGCTCCAAGCAGATGCTGGTGTATGATGACCTGGACCCAACGGCAAAGATTCATATATACGATAAGTGTGTAGATAACCCACCGCATTACGATACGTTCGGCGAGTTTCTGTGTTCATACCATTACGGCGACATCAATATGCCGCGCTTGCAGGAATCAGAGCCTTTGAGTGTTATGTGCAAGCATTTCCTGGAATGTGTTGAAACAGGAAAAACCCCGCGCAGCGACGGTGAAAGCGGCTTGAGAATGGTGCGAATTCTCGAAGCTTCCGATAGATCGATTGCGGCTAATGGCGGCGAGATAATGCTCGACGCTTAGATATTGGATCACGATGGCACGTTCGTGACGTGTACAGGCAGCAATCAGGCCGCGGTGCGTCTCAGATTATTCCGTTCATCTCCATACCTTCAAACAGCGGCGTGCTCAAATATCGTTCCGCTGCGTCGGGTAGAATGACCACTATCATTTTGCCTTCAAACTCGTCCTGCCTGGCCAATCGGTCTGCTACAGCCATCGCCGCGCCGCATGAGATACCCACCAAAATGCCCTCTTCACGAGCCAATCTACGGGCATAATCTATGGCATCGGCAGTAGTAACGGTCTCTATCCTGTCTACTACAGAAAGATCCAGCACATCCGGCACAAATCCCGCGCCAATGCCTTGAATACCATGTTTGTCGGTCTTTATCTCTTGATCCATAATCGTCTGAGTCAGAACAGGAGATTCCGCCGGCTCAACAGCCACCGAGATGATTTGTTTCCCTTTCGTACATTTTATATATCGCGAAATTCCCGTAATAGTTCCGCCCGTACCCACGCCAGCAACTAAGACATCTATTTCACCATCTGTGTCTTTCCAGATTTCAGGCCCTGTGGTTTCCTCATGAATGGCCGGATTAGCTGGATTTTTGAATTGCTGCGGCATATAATATTTATCGGGGTTCTCGGCAACCATCTCTTCAGCCTTTGCGATGGCGCCTTTCATTCCCTTAGCAGCCTCCGTGAGCACAATCTTCGCCCCCAGCGCCATAAGCGCCTTACGGCGTTCTATGCTCATAGATTCCGGCATGGTCAGCGTCACCGGATAGCCCCTGGCCGCGCCAACAAACGCCAGCGCGATACCTGTGTTACCGCTGGTTGGCTCAATTATTTCTTTGCCATGATACAATTTGCCGTTCAATTCAGCATCCCATATCATCGCCGCGCCGATCCGACATTTTACCGAATATGAAGGGTTACGCCCTTCAATCTTAGCGAGAACCATTGCCTTCGCACCGTTGGTAATATTGCGTATCTTTACGAGCGGCGTATTTCCAATGCTGTATGAATTGTCTTCAAACCAGTTAGCCATAATCTACCTCCGGTAATGTTATTTCACATACCCTCATCTCGATTTTTACAAACCCATCTGGTAAAACCCGAGTATACCTATCATAATACTATGTTCGGGCTGGATTTGCAATCCTGCCCGCTCTTCTTCCCAATCATCATAATCAACAGACTCAATGCCAGCCCAATAACACTGGTCCACAGCGCCATGCGTATACCAACAATATCAGACAACACTCCGATAACCGAAGGAATTGTCGTAGCCCCTACGCAGCCCACTGAAGCGACAATCCCGATTACACTGCCTGATTGTTTTGGAAACAAATACCCGGCCCGGCTGACAATTGTTGGCCACACAGGGCCAAGCGGCACTCCGGCGCAGAAGGTAAGCGCCAATCCAGCCGTGGGATGCTTTGCGCATAACAGCATCGCAGTTATGATGACGCTCAGCAGGAGCGACCAGCGAATAATGTTCTTGTCCGTCATTAGTGAAGGCAGCCTGGTAGCTATCCATCGACCAACGCCAAGCCCCACCCATAGCGCCGCTACAGATTTCGCAGCCATGTCGGGCGTTGCGAGCAAGTCTTTTTCCATATACTTGGCTATCCAGAAGACGATTCCCACCTCAGATCCCACATACAACAGCAGACCGAACGATAGCTGCAGCACCTTGGGGTTAAGCATGATCTGAACTTGACTCACCTGTTCGTCCAAAGATTCCACCTGTCTCTTGACAGATTTCGATGCGGAAGCTGCCAGTAAGGCCGCCGCTATGCAGAGCAGCGTCACGGCCAGATATCCTTGCCGCCAGTTGATACCCAGTTTGAGAAGATGACCAAATAGCAGCGGACTTGCCACTGCGCCCGCTGCAAATACGACCTGCAGCCAGTTCATCATCGCCGTGCGCCGCGGTCCGCTATACAAATCTGAGATCAGCGCAGTGCCCACTACTTCGGCAAGTCCGCCTCCAAGCCCGGCTATCAATGCAGCGTAAGGCAATATGGCGAAATGAGTGGCTTTACAGAACATAAGCATCCCCACAGCCATAAATGCGCATCCACTGGCTACTACTGGCATTTTTCTAGTTCTATCGGATATTCTTCCGCCAAATATAGCCGCGCACAAGAACCCAGCCATGAACAGACGAAATATGGACGACAAGGTGGTGTCTGTCACCTTAAAGTGATCAGCCAGTTTATTCACAGATGCGGCAGATATCATCATAACGGCCGCGTATGTGAACAATGTCGCCATAATAGCGAACACAGCATATAAGTGAGCGTTTTCTTGCTTTTCTTCTTGATTCATTCTGTCACTGTCAACCAATCTAGAACTAACCAACGGATTGTTCGGGCGGATTTGCAATCCCGCCCGTAATGGGTGTGCTATCATAGCGCCCTATATCTCTACGGCTTATCACGGCAATTAACCTCCAATCTAAGGTGAATCTTTACAATTTCAACCGAAAGGCTTATAATATATTTGTTACTGTATGCCAATTGGCTGGGTAATTATGTGCATTGACAATTTATGAGCTAATGGCGTTAGAGGGGAAGAGTAGGCCGTTGTGGCCTATTAGAACTCGCCGGGTAAGCCCGTTATAGCGGATATGAGCTTTGCAATTCCTCTGCGAAGAAATCAAGGTGGTACCACGAAGAGGTATGGGCCTCTGTCGTCCTTGAAGACGGATGACAGGGGCTTTCCGCATATTTGCGACTGATTGTGCAGGCCAACAAGAGGTGGCGCGATTGGAAAAACTGACCTATGAAGAAGCCAGAGAATGGTTTTGGATCAGAACGCTGATCTGGTTCTTTCCGGCCATAATCGTTTCTATTGCCGGACATTTTGCATATTGCGGAGAGATATTGACTTCTACAGCGCCGCGATTGTGGGTTTCTGTGAGCGTTGGTATTGTCACAGTAATGCTCGGGGTATTCAGCGCCTTTCTTTCAATGCAGTTCCCGTGGATGAGCGCCGGGCGATGGTTTGCATTCTTACTTACCGGGCCTATATGCGCGGGCATGTGCAGCGGCGCCGCGTTTGTTTTGGGTGGATTAACACTTGCTTTCATTAAGAACAACCCAATAAATATCCCTGATGGAGATATGCTGGATATTTTCTATAAAATAATGATATTTGCAATCGGCGCGTCGGGCTTCTGGGGACTTGTTTTTGGAGTCTGGTTCGCCCTGAGACGCGATAGATATTTTGTGGAGATTATTTAGCGCGTAAGGCATCACGTCACCCTGAACTAGATTCAGGGTCCATGGCCGTGCGGCAAATCTTCGAACTTTTTGACCATAAGAAGGAGCTTGTAATGAGCGATAACAAACCGCAGGAAGTGTCTCTGCCTACCGTTTATGACCCGACAAGCGTCGAGACCAAATGGTATAAATATTGGATGGACGAAAACTACTTCCATGCCGAGGTAGATAAAAGCCGTCCCAAGTATTCGATCACAATCCCGCCGCCAAACGTCACCGGCTCGCTGCACATAGGGCAAGCGCTCTGCTATAGCATTCAGGATGTGCTTACTCGATGGAAAAGAATGCAGGGCTTCAACACCCTATGCCTTCCCGGCACGGACCACGCCGGCATCGCGACTCAAAACAAGGTGGAGCAGCAGATTGCCGATGAAGGCCTAACTCGCCACGACCTTGGCCGGGAAGAGTTCCTCAAGCGAGTATGGGCTTGGAAAACCAAATACGGCAACACCATTCTGCATCAGTTCCGCAAGATGGGTTTTTCTTTTGATTGGGAGCGCGAGCGCTTCACGATGGACGATCAGTATATTGACGCCGTTCTTGAATCATTCGTGCGCCTCTTCAACAAGGGCTATATCTACCGGGGCGCGCGCGTTATTAACTGGTGCCCCAGATGCCACACGGCAATTTCGGATATCGAGGTCGAATACGTCGAACAGCACAGCCACCTCTGGTACCTGCGTTATCCGTTGGAAGATGGCTCCGGTCATGTTGTAGTTGCCACAACCCGCCCCGAGACCATGCTGGGCGACACCGCTGTGGCGGTCAATCCGAACGACGATCGCTACAAGGCAATGGTCGGTAAGAACGTGAAGTTGCCGCTTACGGATAGAGTGATTCCAATTATCGCGGACGAGTTCGTTGATATGGAGTTCGGCACGGGTGCGGTCAAGACTACTCCCGCGCACGACCCCAACAACTTCGAAATCGGCCTGCGACACAACCTCCCGCAGGTGGTTGTAATCGGCCCGGACGGCACAATGACACAGGAAGCGGGCACTCGATATGAAGGACAAGACCGTTTCAAGGCCCGCCAGATGGTCCTCGAAGACCTGCAGGCTCTGGGCTTGCTCGAAAAAACCGAAGACTACTCGCACTCCGTCGGAACCTGCGAGCGCTGCCACACAACCATCGAGCCGCTGCTTTCCGAGCAATGGTTCTGCAAAATGAAAGAGCTCGCGCAGCCTGCCATCGAGGTGGTGAAGCAGGGCAAGGTTAAGTTCTTCCCGGAGCGATACGCGGGAATCTACCTTGAGTGGATGGAGAACGTCCGCGATTGGTGCATTTCACGCCAGCTTTGGTGGGGACATAGAATTCCTATTTATAAGTGCGAAGACTGCGGTGAATATATGGCTGCTAAGTCACAGGCTGAGGCCTGCTCAGTGTGCGGAAGCGCCAACATGATGCAGGACCCTGACGTGCTGGACACCTGGTTTTCTTCGGCGCTCTGGCCGTTTGCGACCATGGGCTGGCCTGAACAGACCCCTGAGATGGAATATTTCTACCCGACCGATGTTCTCGTTACTGCACGCGACATCATCTATCTCTGGGTCGCCCGCATGATCTTCTCAAGCCTTGAATACTTAGATACAATCCCGTTCAAGGACGTTTATATCTACGCCACCGTGATGAATGAAGAGGGCAAGCGTATGAGCAAGTCCCTTGGCACAGGTGTAAACCCGCTATTGCTAATCGAGCAGTTTGGCGCGGACGCTCTGCGCTTCGATTTGATTCAGCAGGCAGGCAAGAACCAGGATATTCGTTTCTCAGATAAGCGCGTAGAGATAATCCGCAACTTCTGCAATAAAATCTGGAACGCCAGCCGCTTCGTAATCATGAACCTCGAAGGCTACTCTCCCGCCAGCAATATGGGTGAGGCATCGCTTTCCAGCATCCTGAGTGAACCATCTCATTCTAGCATCCTGAGCTCCGTCGAAGGGTGCGGCCGTCTGGAAGACCGCTGGATTCTCTCTCGCCTGAACCGCACTATTGAGGCAGTCAACGCCAGTTTCACCACCTACGACATGGACGATGCCGCCCGCGCGCTTTATGAGTTCATCTGGAATGATTACTGCGATTGGTATATCGAGCTTGCTAAACCCAGGCTCAGGGGCGATGCCGAGGAGCGAGAGCAGGTGCAGGCTATCCTGCATTATGTGCTCGATACAACTCTTCGCCTGATGCACCCGATCATGCCGTTTATAACCGAGGAAATCTGGCAGGCGCTGCCGCACGAGGGCGATAGCATCATGATGGCCAAGTTCCCCGAATTGGATAAGTCCATGCTTGACCAGGCTGTTGAAGACGAAATGGCCCTTCTAATGGATGGCACACGCATACAAAGAGACCTCAAGGCCTCGCAAAATATCCCTCTGAGGCAGAACATGGAAGTGTCTCTCCTGGCCTACGATTCCGGCATAGTCTCAGATGAGGAAAAGGCGTTTCTGGAGAGCACAGCAAACACAACCATCAGCTTCATAGATTGCGCGCCGTCTGACCCAGAGAACTATGTAGCCAATACAGCGCTAAAACTCGGCACGTTCTATATGCCCAGGCCCAAACTCGATGAAGCGCAGCGGCAGGCTGAACTAACGCGCGTAAACGCCGAGCTTGCGTCAATCGAAAAAGAACTCGCCCGTTCCAGCGGCAAGCTCGCCAACGAAAGCTTCGTCTCAAAGGCCCCGCCCGAAATTATAGAGAAAGAAAAACGCATTGTGGCAGAGCTTTCAGAGAAAAAGCAGCATCTGGATGATCGCAAGGCCGCTCTGACGGGTTAAGCGGCACGGTGTTTCGGGATTTGAGTGGAGCGCAGCGCAACGGAAATCCCGAAACAAACCGCGTCACAACCAAGAGGAAATCGCTGCAAGCATGTATAATACCTAAGAATGAAATGGATGCCAGTATGCCGCTTGGAAAAAGCAAGTGAGAGCTCTGGCAATATGGAACGCGCCAAAGCTCTATGAAAAGATTAGTTATATTCACGCAAATCCGGTCAGGCGAGGGCTGGTAACGAATCCTGGCGATTGGCTGCATTCGAGCTATAGGTTCTATGAACACGAAGAGCAGGTGTGCTTACCTGTTGTTCCTATAGATTGTTAGATAGTGCGTCCGGAGGTTTCGGGATTTCCACTCCGCCTTCGGCTCCATTCAAATCCCGAAACACCTAACAGTATTGGCTCCGTCCCCTTTTCCCCCTCTGAGTGGTGCCACCATTACCCCGTGAACTGGCCGTAATACACTGAGTAATCGAGGACTTTCCTGAACCCTACTTTCTCAGCGACACGAATTGATCCTATATTGTCGGCCCAACTATCCCAGTGAGGTGCAATACCGTGCGAGAGACAGTGGCTGATGAAGGCGGTTGCTGCGAGAGTGGCGAAACCACGCTTCTCGTAAGGCTGAACAGTCTCTATGCCGATGCCACACTTCCGCCCGCTCACATATTCTGCCAGGCACCAACATACAATGTCATTCTCTTGCACGACGCAGTACCCAAACCCTATGTTCAGGAACTCCTCGATCGTTTGCCAACTGGACAGTATTTCTTCGCACATACAGCCGACGTTGCCGATCTTCGTGTTGTGCAGGATGCTATTGCTTACCTGCTCAACACGAACGTCTTCAGAAACGCATCGGCTGATCTCTTGGAACTCGCAATCCGGCAAGGCATAGAACTGGCGTGCTCTCTTTGTCAGCGTCGAAGCAACAAAAACAGTCGGCAGCACGCTTTCCCAGCCTTCGTTTGTATAGTAGAGCTTGAACACCCGTCGGCCCCGGGTAATCGAATCGGGTATAACAAACTCAGCTAGTAAGCTTCTCAGCTCATTGTTGAATTCGTTATTGGTCCCATCACCGCCGAAATAGTAGCAATGCGCCCGGTCCCATACGAAAGTAGCGCGCGGGGACGACGCATTATCAATCCAAATGGTAGCTTTACTATTGCCCGCGATTATGGCCTCGATCGGTAGACTCTGGTAGAGTTCGTCAAAAAAGTGGCGTATACTCCCATAGTCTGCTGGATCAACCTTGGAAATCATGTTGCCTCCTCTTAAGTAGAATGGGCCAGCCATATCTTAGCCGCTTTATATTTTGTATGCTGATGTAATGAAAATGTAGTGGCCTCCTTGCGTAGCATGCGCTACAATGGAGTTAGTTAAGACCCAAAGGAGGCCATGAACATGATATACGTTGGAATTGATGTACACAAGAAAAGTTTGCAAACGTGCGTA
>JAPLCU010000053.1 GCA_026392045.1 Armatimonadota bacterium | reverse complement strand
CACATAATGTTCATCGTTACACCTACATATCATCAACATATGGACGTAAAGCTCTCTCGAATCGGCTCATAGCATCTATCATAACATCCTGTAGTCTGTCCCATTTATCTTCGTCTCTCAATCCACCAACATCCAGCCGTGCGGTAATCCTGGACGCTCGTTTGCCAGGCAGCGGCTCCCAAAACAGCGGCTCTCCGAAAACACGTTCGATTTCATCCTTATGCTGCTCAAAGTATTCGTACGCCTTGGCAGTTTCCTCTTCGCTGTTGTTTCTATCTATGTAGAGACAAACGGCAGCATCGTTCATGCGGATCAGATAATTAAGTGCTAAGCCGCGCTTCCCAGCGCTAGTGGCAAGCCAGTTCTCAAATCCAGGGAGTATGTTGGAATGCAGTGCGATATTCCTTGCTTTCAATTCGTCAACCAACTGAGCCCAGAACCGTTTTCTGTTGATATGGCGTTCGACCAGTTCCTTTTTTGTATGCTCAACACTCTTGCTTTCTATGCTCGGTCCTACAATCAGAGTCAGCATAGGTGCAGGTTCGGATTCGCCTATCTTGACCGCTTCGACTTTAATTAAGTAGAAAGAAGCCGATGATGAGTCGTTCAGCCAAGCGACAGCCTTTACATGCTCAGGTCTGGGGTCTGAAACTATCCAAATTGCAGTCTTTGCTTCAATAGCGGCAAGATAAGTGAGTAGTTTGCCCAGATGGTCATGATTGCTTTTCTCCAGTTGGTTTTCAATGATTACAGGGTTTCCTGATTCATCTTCACCTACCAGATCGACGTTGAAATCACCCGCTGCCCTTTCTCGCTCGATGTTCGACAGATTGATTCCAATCGCATCGCTCAATACATCGGGGTTATTCTGGAGCCATTTGGAGAAGTCCAATGCTTCGTGCTTCCAGACTTCTCTAAGTGGGACTCTTTGTAATTTGCCTATCATTCAATTCGCCTTCCTTATTTTAGCTATTTCGGAATTTGAGCGAAGCGCAAATCCCCAAACAAACCACCCTATTCGTCCAACAACCCCTTCCGCAACCCGAGCGGCAGCGGGGTTGGGCGGGTGCAGGAGCTTTCGAGCTGGATGTGCTTGCCCTGATTAGATGAATCATGGAACGCATGCATTATATCAAGCACATGGAAAGCAAGCTCGCCGCTGGCTCTATGCGGCCTGCCGGATTTCAGCGCATACGCCATATCAGCAACGCCTATCCCTCGCGAGTTCTCCGAATAGCCATGAGTAAGCGGAACTTCCATCAGAGCCGAACCTGGCCGCATTACACGAACAGGTCCGCCGAAGCCGTTGGGGTCTGGCACGCTCAGAGTTCCCTCGGTTCCATAGATTTCTATTCGGGGCAGCTCGGCTGTCCAAACATCAAACGATGTAATAATTGTGCCTATGGCGCCGTTGGCGAAGTCCATAATTCCAGCTACGTGTGTGGGCACATCCACCTTGACCTTAGTTCCGTATTTCGGCTGGCTGGTGATGGTGCGCTCGGGGAACGTGATCCTCGTGGAGCCAGTCACGCGCTTGACCGGCCCCATCATGGCAACCAGCGCGGTCAAATAATAAGGCCCCATATCGAACATCGGCCCGCCGCCGACCTTGTAATAAAACTCAGGATCCGGATGCCAGCTCTCATGGCCATGGCAAGTCATGAAAGCGGTTGCGCCGATTGGTTCGCCAATCCAGCCATCATCTATGAGCTTGATGCAGGTCTGGATTCCGCCGCCCATGAACGTATCCGGCGCGCAACCCACTCTCACGCCCTTCGCCTTAGCCATTGCCAGCAGCTTGCGGCCATCCTCGCGTGTGATGGTGAGCGGCTTTTCGTTATGCACCGATTTCCCTGCCTCAACCGCCCTAAAAGCGACTTCAGCATGCGCAATTGGAATGGTCAGATTGATGATTATGTCTATGCTCGGGTCTGTCAAAACCTCTTCAACAGACATCGCCTTGCAGCCGTATTCCTCAGCTTTTGCCGTGGCTCGCTCAGGAATAAGATCGGCGCACGCAACAATATCAAATGCCTCAAATACTTTTCCATTTTGGAAATAGATATCGCTTATGTTGCCGCATCCAATGATAGCGGCGTTTGTTGTTTTCGAATTCATGTGTCCGTTCTCCTTTATCTACTCGCCCAGATAAGTCCGCGCTTAACAATTTCTCTCACCTCAGGCACATCAAAATCCGACCTCACATGGCCGAGTGAAGAGTAGAAAACTCGGCCAGCGCCATACATTCTCTTCCAAACAACCGGCATCACGCAGCCCTTTATCCAGGAGATTCCGTCATGCCCACCGAAGAATGTGGTGGTCGCGAGGACTTCATTGGATGGGTCTACGTGCATATAATACTGCTCAGAGTGCATCTTGAAATCCGCAATACCCGCCGTGATTGGGTCTTTGTGATCAATAATGTTTACTTCATAATCAATAATTCCGCCCGGGTGAGCCACCCATTGCCCGCCCACCATAAACTGATATTCGGTATTGTTGCGGAAAGAATCTCCCATGCCGCCGTGCCAGCCGCCGCATCCCACGCCGCTCTTCACAGCATCCAGAAGGCCTTTTTCCTGCTCACCGGTGATCGTTCCCATCGTCCAAACCGGGACCACAAGGCTAAGCGATGCCATTTTACCGGCATCCAAATATGAATCGAGAGTGTCCGAAACTTCCACCTGGAAGCCGTTTTCCTGCAAGATAGATGCATACAATTCCGCGGTCTGCTGAGGTTCATGACCATCCCAGCCGCCCCATACAATCAGCGCTGATTTCATTCAAATCTCCATAAATAATTATTTGGCAATGAGCGCTAGCTCGCCTGCTCTTAATTTCCTGCTTAGATTAGCATTAGAAGACAATAAATGCAATAGGGGAAGGGGGTGTTGGAAGGGAAGGGAGTTTACCTCACTTTGAAAATATTTTTAGAAGTTTATTGATTTCTGGAAACTATTGTCTACTTGGTTCCGTATATAGGTGCAAGCCCACTAGCGGGCAAGCTATAACTTGGGAGGATCACAGTATGCCGGAATTTCAGAAATCGTTGATCAGATTTATGTATGTGGCTCTTATTGCGGCGGGGTTGATTACCTCGCTGGCGCTGTTTCGTCCGATGCCAAGGCAAAATCCTGGTTTTGCCGGGGATGGCGGATATGGCCCTACCGCTCAAGGCATTACTACTACTGGAACATGCGTAGTGCGCACCAAACCGGAGCTTGTGGAGATCACGCTGGGTGTTTGGCAGTCATCGCCAACCGCAAGCAAAGCTAAGAACTATGTGAAATCCACTTGCCAAAAGATCATCGCAGGGCTCTTGAAAGGCGGCGTAGCTGCAAAGGACATCCAAACGCAAGACTTTAGACTATTCTCGCAGTGGGACAGCGGCAGAACCGGGGTGGGAAACAATTCGCGGTCCTGGCAGGTGATCAAATGGCGGTCTGAAGAAACTCTGCGTGTGCGCGTTAGAAAAATGGACACGGTCGCTGAATTGATAGATGCTGCGGCAAAGGCCGGCGCAAATAAAATTGGCAGCCTTGATTATACCGTCGATAATCTCAACGAAATACGCTCAAAAGGCAGAGCGAAGGCCTCCGCAATTGCGCGCGCTAAAGCACAAGAACTGGCTTCGCAGCTTGGCGGCAAACTCGGAAAGTTGGTCAAATGCAGCGAAGGCTACCCAGGCGCAAGCAATGATTATTACGGCGGCTATTATGGCGGATACAATGATTCCTTCAATTACGGCCGTGGATATTCGGCTGCTAAGGCTCAACTTAGCATGTCTATGGATAGACCATCCCCAGAGAGCCCAGACGCCTCCGGGGCTGAAGAACTCACCATTCAAGCAGGCGAAATGGTAACAACGGTCGTAGTTACAGCCACTTATGAACTTGACTAAGGCTGCGTAGAAGCTTGCATGGATAATACGATGGTCGGGGATACGATGGTCGGGGATTTGCAATCCCCGATCCCTCTTCGCGGGTTTGTAACCCGCCATCCCCAACTCAGAACTCATAACTCATAACTCAAAACTTCCCAACCGCCCGCGCCATAGCCGCCCTGGCTTGATCAACTGCAGACTGCGCATTAACTCTGTTTGTTTTTGCCGTAAGCAGCGCAGTTTGAGCATCCAAGACATCCAGGAAAGTCCCCAGCCCAGATATATAGCGCCCGTCTGTCAGCCTCAAGCCTTCTTCAGCATTTGCGACCTCTGCATCTGAAGTCTTGATCCTCTGCTCGGCGGTTATCATATTCAAATAGGCTTGGGAGACCTCGGAGACTATGGCCTGAATCTGAGCCTCATACGCAGATTGCTGGGTTTGAAGATTGGCTTGAGCTTCTTTTATGCGGCCCTTTGTTAATCCTGCATCAAACGGCGTCCATTGCAGGGAAACGCCATAAGTCAACGAATTTTTGTCCGGCGGAAATGCTGATCCGCGTTGAAGCCAGCCGACAGTTGCGCCGATTGATGGATTATCGCCCGTCTTCGCGGCCTTGACCCCAAACGATGCTGCCTGCAAAGTTGATTGCAATTGCTGCATCTCCGGGCGTTGTTTGAGAGCTGTATCTACCAGCGCGTTGAGATCATTTACCCCGCTGCTGCGGGGTTCCCCCGCATCGGCTGTTTCAATGGGTGTTCTCGGGTCAATGCCCATCAATTGCGCCAGTTTTACAGCAGCGACCGACGCATTATTGCGTGCGAGGCTCAGATTGAAAGTTGCATTTGCGATGGCTGTTTCAGCTCTCACCACATCGGCAGGCAGCCCAAGACCCGCATCTAATCGAGCTTGAGCAGAGGCAAGATGGCTTTGTTGGTTTCGCAGGTTTGCCTCATTGACGCTCGCGAGCCGCTGGTTTTGGGCATAAGCATAAAAAGCCTGCTTCACCTGAAACACAACATCCGCCTGCACCTTGCCGATATTAGCATTTGCGGCTGTATGCTGTGCTGCCGCTTGATTGACCAGGTCGCGGGTATGACTGAAATCAAAAACAAGCTGCCTGATGTTTGCTGTGACCTGATAGCCGGACGATGACGCAGTTCCAACCGGCCCGCCTGAGCTTGTTGAGGGGGAAATGGCTGTATTTGTGTAGCTGGTACCGGCATTAAGCGAAGGTAATAAACCGGCGCGAACTTGCCCAACCCGGCCCTGCGCAGCTTCGGCGGCGGCTCTTGCCGTCGAAATACTAGGCTGATGATACAGCGCAATCGCCGCGGCTTCATCCGCAGTAAGGGGACGGTTTGGCACATCCGCCGGACGGTTCGCCGGCGCCGCAATCTCCACACGCGGCGGCAGCGGTGTCTCCTGAATCTTGGGTTGAATAGGCGGAGTCTGCGCCTGCAAACCGGTAGCCATTCCTATTAAAATCGTAGCTATCTTAATATAGTGTCTCATATTGTCTCTTTCGGGCTTTCTTCCCTTTCGCGTTTTCGCGATAAAAATTCCTAGCCACTAATCCAATATCTGCTCAACAATCGGCAGCATGTCCGCCTCAGATCCAAGATCAATCTTCAGGCTGGCGTCATATAATCTCTGAAAAGCTGGCGTTATAAGTTCACGGTCTTGGGCAGGCATACACTCGAGGATTTTCACAAGACGCTCAATACGCCGCTCCCGCCGGGTTGTCATAATCTCCTCCCCATGCGAGCTTAACCGCATGCGCTTCATACGGAGATCGTCGGATTCCACATATCTCTCCACCAATTCGGCCTTTTCCAGACGATCAGCCAACTGTGTAACTGCGCTCAACGAAATTCCAAGCTCCTTGCTTAGACAACCCATCGTCCTGGGCTTTTCCAGCAAAGCAAAGCAAACGCGCATCTGAGCCACAGGCAGTTCTGTCACCGGATCACCTGTCTCTAGTTTGTTCAATCGGCGCGCCAGTTTGGAAAACAACGCATTCACGGCAACCGCCTGCTCTCGAACCACATCATTACTCATTGGTCGGCTCCTTAGCGCGCCGTTTCCCCAAGGCATCGTCCAAAAGCGAGTAAACTACCGGCACCACAAACAGCGTCAGCGCGGTGGAGGTCAGCAAGCCGCCGATAACCGTGGTCGCCATAGGAGCCTGCACCTCCGAACCTTTGCCGAAAGCCAAAGCGAGCGGCAGCATACCCAGCATCGCAGCCGATGCCGTCATCAAGATCGGGCGCAGACGGGTCCGCCCCGCAGTCAGCAGCGCCTCATCGCGCATTATTCCTCGCCTGCGCAAAGTATTCGTATAATCAACCAGCAGAATACCGTTTTTGACCACGATACCCACCAGCATCAAAACCCCAATAAACGCCGTCAATCCAAATGAACGGCCCGTCAAAAACAAACCCAATACCACTCCCGAGCCCGCCAAAGGCACCGAAAGCAAGATAGTCAACGGGTGTACGAACGACTCAAACTGACTCGCAAGCAGCATGTATATCAAAGCGATTGCCAGGAAAACCGCAATACCCATCCCGCCGAACTCTTCAGCGCTCCGCTTCTGATGAACACCCCAATCCCAATAATAGCCCTCCGGCATCTGGATTCCAGCCATAACTTTCTGCACATCAGCCTGAATCTCACTCTGCGACCTGCCCGTAGGAGCGCCGTAGATAGCCACATAGCGCTGGCGGTCCAGGCGGGTGATTTCGCTCGGCCCCAAGCCATATTCAGCATTGGCAACCTGGCTGAGAACCACCTCGGGCGCAGTGGCAGAACCTGCCTGCCCGGTCCTTATAACAATAGTTTTCATCTCGGCGATTGTCTTGCGGTTAGCTTCAGGAAGCTGCACCAGAATCGGGTATTGGAACCCCTTTTCCTGATAATAACTGGCAATGTTGCCGTTGGTTGCGGTATTTATTGTGTTTGCGATATCCGAGAAGCTCACTCCCAGCGACTGAGCTTTCTCGCGGTCGATTCGCCACTGAATCTCCGGCATAGCTTCCTGCCAGTTTACATCCACATTCTCCAGTCCTTGAACGCCGCGCAACTGCCTCATAACTTCTTTCGAAAGCCTGGTTAACGTCGACAGATCTTCACCGAAGATATCTACTTCCACATTCTGGTTGCCGCCGGTCATCATCTGGGTGACAATATCATTCTGAGATGACCGGGCATTCACACCCGGCAGCCTGCCGAGTGATTTGCGCATATCCTTCATCACATCCTGGGTTGACTGCTTTCTATTGTCTTTTAGCTTGATCGTGACCGAACCCTGATTAGGCCTTGACGAACCTCCGCGCGAGCCGCCGCCAATGTTAGAGAATGCCGTCCGCACGTTCGGATTGCTCTGAACAATCCCCTCTATCTGCCTCATCGTCTTATTTGTCTGCGCAAGAGCTGTTCCGATGGGCAGCTTTACATTGATAGAAAAGTCGCCGCTATCGGTCTGAGGCATCAGTTCCGTGCCGATCTGCGTGGCCAATAGCAAGCTGAGAGCGGTGAAACCCAGCGCGCCGCAAACCGTCCAAATTCTATGGTGAATCGCCCATTTGAGGCCGTTATGGTAAGAGTTATCCAGCGCACTCAGCCACTCTCCGCACCTGTGGAACATACGCATCAACAGGCTGGGGTGGGAAGCCGCAGCGCGCAGGTTTTCAGCGTGAGCATCACCTGAAATAAACCTCGCAGCAAGCATCGGCACCACCGTAGTCGCATCCAACAGCGAAACCGCCAACGAGAAAATAACCACCAACGCAAACTGCGTATACATCTGCCCCGCCTGCCCCTTGATAAGCAAGAGCGGCAGAAAGACCACCATTACCGTCCAAGTTGACGCCACAACAGCAGACAAAATCTCGCTGGTGCCGCTCACGGCAGCCTCACGAGCGCTTTTTTTGTCGCGTTCTATATGCCGGAAAATGTTCTCAAGGACAACTACGGCGTCGTCCACAATAAGCCCCGTGGCCAGCGCCAACCCTCCCAAAGACATCGTATTGATCGTGAACCCGCACATATAGAGCAGCGCGAATGTCGAAATGATAGAGGTCGGAATAGACAATGCTACAACCAGCGTGCTTCTTACATTCCTAAGGAAGAAAAGCAGCAATAGAACTGCGAGAATGCCGCCGATGACCGCGCTATTGCGCACATTGTTTACTGAATCCCGAATGAACGCCGACTGATCATAAGCCAGACCAAAAGTCAATTTCGGGTAAAGCTTTTTGATCTTCTCGATTCTATCGAATACGCCTTGTGCGGTGCTGACGGTGTTCGCTCCGCTTTGCTTCGTAATCGTTATGCTGGCAGAAGGCTTTCCATTGAATCGAGCGTAATTACGAGTTTCCGAATGAAAATCGCGAACCGTCGCAACATCTCCCAGCGATACAAGCTGCCCATCAAACGCGCCGAGTGGAATCTTGGTGATCTCATCAATGCTCTTAAACCAGCCAGTGCTGCGAATCGTATATTCTGTATTGCCCTGCTTCGCAATTCCGGCAGGCACATTGATATTCTCCTGCTGAATCCTTCTGGATATGTCCGAGAGCGAAAGATGATGCGCCCGCAGTTTATATGGGTCGACATCAATAATAACATTCCTCTCCTGGCCGCCGCTCACAGTCGCCGACGCCACCCCATCCACCGAGTCCAGCATCGGAGTTATCTGGTTATCCAATAGTGAGCGCAATTTCACGGGATCATTGATACCCGACACCGCGTAAGTAACAATCGGCATCTGCGTCGGGTCCATCTTCATGATAGTCGGTTTCTGAATAGTGGGGTCGTTCGGGAATGAGCGCTGCGCGCGTTCAGCCTGCTGAAGCACGTCAACGGCGGCCTGGCCTATGTCAACTCCCCAGCGAAACGCAATACGCACCTGCGAGCGTCCTTCGACGCTGCTGGAAGTCACCTGATACATTCCCGGCACCGATGACACTGCTCGCTCCATCGGACGCGTTATCTGGGCCTCTATCTCCTCAGGAGCCACATTCGGCCACTGAGTTGTTACGCTTACGGACGGTATTGTGACATTCGGCAGCAAGTCCACCGGCAGGCGCATCAAACACACCCAGCCAAGGAGCACAAGAGCCACAATGCGCATGGTGACCGCAACTGGCCTGCTGACTGCAAAACTGGCTATGCTCATTGCTTTTGGGCTCCTCTGGATTCCGGCCCACCTTGAGTGCCCTTGCTGCTTCTTCCGCCGCCAGCGCTAACTATCTGACCCTCTTTTATAGGCATCGCGCTCATTGTAATGACCTTTACACCTGGCTGCAGCGCATTTCCGATGCACACGAAATCAGCATCTTCAGCCTGCGGCTCTACCGGGCAGCGTTTTGCTTTATTATCCGATCCAACAGTCATCACATAGGCGCCGTCTTTGTCGCGTTGAATAGCTTCGCGCGGCACAACCAAAGCATTTTTAATCCGTTCCGTTTCTATGGAGACATGCGCAAACATTCCCGGCTTCAGTAGGTTATCTTTGTTACTGAGAATCACCCGAACCATAAACTGCCTGCTCGCTGTTTCTGCCGATGGATTGATCTGCAAAACGCTGGCATCAAACGGACGCCCGGGCAGGCTGTCAAAGCTGATCTTCGCAGGCTGACCGATATGGAGCTTCGCGCAAACGTCCTCCGGCACCGGCACCGATACCCAGACCTGCTTGATGAACTTCACATCCAAAACCGGCTGCGAGGGCGATGCAATCGCGCCGGGGTCGGAGAACCGCCCGGTGACATAGCCATCCAAAGGCGATATCAACACCGTATCGCGGCGCTTAGCCTGTGCGCTCCGCAAAGAAGCCTGCGCCGCAGTCACCGAAGCCTTCAGCGCGGAAATGCTCTGCCGATAGGCGCTTTTCTGCGAGGTGCTTGCCTGAGCGTATTCCAGCGCAGCATTGGCCTGCGCGAGCTTGGCCTTCGAGGCCGCGATATCCGCCGCGCCTTTAGCCTTGACCACATTCATCTGCTGCTGGACGGATTCTTTTTGGGCAATCGCCGAATTTTGTTGTCCTTCGGCTATATCAACCGATGATTTCTGCACTGTAAGAGCGGCATTAGCGTCGTCCACATCTTGGGCAGCGATGAAGCCTTTCTTGTAGAGGCCTTCGATCCTATCGAACTTTGTCTGCGCATTTGCCAAATTAGCCTGCGCGCCTCTTAGCGATGCCTTTGCATTCTCGATCTTAGATTGGGCATCACTGAGGTTAGCAACCGCTGCGGCAAGCTGCGCATCATTGGATTTTTTTGTTTGATTATAATCGGCTTCGGCGCTTGCAACATTGGCCTTCTGCTGGCTGATCTGAGTATTAACGGCCACATCAGCGGGGTTCTGATTCATCTGAGCCTGGGCAAGCCGATACTGCGCCTCGGCGACATTAGCCATCTGCTGCTGGACATTGGCTTCCACCTCAGAAGAGTCGATTTTGACCAATACCTGACCCTTTTTCACGCGGTCGCCTTCTTGCACACTGAGCATCTCAATACGCCCGGTAATCTTTGGCGCGATTTTTACGCTCATTGGAGCTTCCACGGAGCCAGTTGCATCGAACGTGCTTACAATATCACGCACCTCAACCCTGGCCATCGCCGCAACCGCAGGCCCCTTCATCTTCATACCGCGCTGCTGACCCTGATCAGCATTTTCTGCCCGCTTCTGATCCAACCGCCAAACAATCAACGAGCCCAGCAAAAACACAGGTAATATAACACCAAGCCACCGCTTCATAGAAAACCTCGATTTACAAGAGATAGAATATACTTAATATATATTAAGTAGTTTGCAATGTCAACACCCTAAACCGTGATCGTCGGGGAAATCTGTTCCCCGACGCATATTTGGCGGATGTCTGATCC
This sequence comes from Armatimonadota bacterium, assembly GCA_026392045.1. Taxonomy (GTDB): domain Bacteria; phylum Armatimonadota; class UBA5829; order UBA5829; family UBA5829; genus JAMCYN01. The sequence continues at coordinate 165 of JAPLCU010000053.1, read as the reverse complement.
GTCCCTTCCAACCCCCAACCCCACTCTGTTTAAGCAAAGGGAAAATGTCCCCTTAACTGCAAAGGGATTTTGTCCCCTTTGGCTTTATTGGGTTTATCGCTTTTGTTGCTGAAACGGAAGTTTGGTGGGACGGCAGTAGCCGTCCCATTTCCGTATTCAGCCCCT
>JAPLCU010000128.1 GCA_026392045.1 Armatimonadota bacterium | reverse complement strand
GTCCGGCACGCAGTCAATATACACTATGACCCCGTCACCCGGATATGCCGTTGCGGATGTAACTGTTGATGGGGTTTGGGTGGGGTCAGTTGGCAGCTATACATTCAACAACGTCAACGCAAGCCACACCATCTCAGCCACGTTTGCTAAACTCATAGGTATGAACAACAAGTCTGCCCTAACTGACGTCAAGCTCATAGGAAAAACAGTGAAAGTCTGGGGCAAAGTCATAAGCGTGAATGGCGCCACATCGTTCGTAATCAGCGATGGCTACAATGTCGCTGGTGTCAGCGTGAATTTCAACGGTCTGACGCAGCCTTCGGTTGCCGTCAATAAGACCGTTGTAGTCACTGGTGTTCTTAGCGTTAGCAAGGCTATTGAGGCACAGACGATAATCATCTATCCATAACCAGCCAAATGGTTGTCTGGATACTCTAGTAATGTCAAATGGCCCCGATTATATCGGGGCCATTTTTATCGGTGGGTCAATTCACACTACCCGCTATTGCAGGTATCTCAAACCGGTAATTGAGATAGCCTGTTTCGGACAGCTCAAAATGATAATTTCGACCGGACATCATGCCAAAAGGGGTTTGGAAACGACGAAAATCAACAATAATATAATGCTTGTTGAAGTGAGTGCATCCATCTGAGTGACAAATCCTAATACTATGCTTGGTCCTAACACCAATCTTTGTTTAGGGGCGTTGCGGTCTGGGTAACTCATCTAAAAGGGCGAAATTCTATAGCACAACACCTGCTCTAAAGAAAATGAGTGGGCTTACAAGAGGTATAGGATGACATTAATGGTGAAGGAGCACCCCTCCACATCGATAGGGTTCAACAAATCTCCATCCAAGACGACGGACGAGCTTTTCAGGGACTATATCGACACCGCAAATCCACGTCGCCGGGATGAGCTCATTCTTGCACACCAGAATCTGGTGCGTTACCTTGCTTCTAAGTTCGCGAATCGCGGAATACCGCTGGAAGATCTGGCCCAGGTTGGTATGATCGGCCTCGTCAATGCCGTGGATCGGTTCGATCCCGACAGAGGCATTAAGTTTTCCACTTTCGCAACTCCAACGATTGTAGGCGAGATTCGCCGCTACTTTAGAGACAAAGCGTGGAGCTTAAAGGTGCCGCGCCGGCTCCAGGAACTCAACCTGACCATCTCAAAGGTCACAGAAGAGTTAACCAAGAAACTATGCCATCCACCGACAATACAGGACATAATGGAAGCCGTTGGCGCGAGCGAAGAAGAGACCATAGAAGCCATGGAACTCGGGAACGCGTATGATACCGTGTCACTTGATACACGTATTGAATCAGGTGGGGAATCAGCTCCAATGACTTTGGCTGAATTCGTCGGCGAAGAGGATGCCTCGTTGCAAAAGCTCGAAGAACATGGCGATCTCATGCATGCGATCAACTCACTGGATTCTCGAGACAAGGCAGTTATTTACTACCGGTTCTTTCAGGAGCTATCTCAGACCCAGGTGGCCGAAAGACTCAATATCTCGCAGATGCACGTTTCGCGCATCCAGCAGAAGGCTTTGTCTAAGCTGAAGTTAATTCTTAGTGCGTAATAAGGTGTGTTTCCCCCTGGTGGCCCCGATTAATTGGGGCCACTGCTATTAAGCAATGAATGATTTTTCACCAGCAGAGAGGGGACACGCGGGTTAATAATCCACGAGCGCGCATGTGAGGATGCCTCGGCAGACTAGTTTGCCTTCTACTCGGCTTTCGGCTTTGATTTTCCATATACCGCGACGCCCGCTGAGCAGTTCGACATTCGTAATGATCGTGTCACCAGGGGTTGCCGGGCGCTTGAAACGAACATCATCAATGGCGGCAAAAAACGCCAGCTTACCTTTAGCCTCTGGCTTCATCAGCACAAGATAGCACCCAACCTGCGCCATATGTTCCACGATCAAAGCGCCGGGAAATATTGATTGACCCGGTAGATGACCCTGAAGAATCTTATCGGTCGCAGTGATATTTTTTATTCCAGTGCAACTCGTCCACTCTTCGTTTGCATCCACAATGCGGTCTACCAACAAGAATGGGAAACGATGCGGAATGATATCTCTTATCATCTCTATGTCGATCATAGTCTCTCCTGGACAACGGCGCTTGCCTGTTTGCATTGTGATTATATCACAAGCTTGCGCTTATAATCCATACTTTTCCACTTTAGCTGCCATGTCATTTGCGTCCGGGATGCCAATGGTTGCCAGGCGCACATTGCCTGCTTTATCAATAATTAGCATAAAAGGCATGCCTCGCATTCCATATTTTTCAACCGCCAACTTGAACATGCTCTCATCCCCGAACACAATCGGCAGAGAGTAGTCTTTTTTCTGCATAAACTCTTTGACTTTGTCGTTTTGGCCATTGAAGTTTATGGCTATGATCTCTGCGTTATCTTTTTGCTTGTCATACGCGCTTTGAAGCGCTGAAAGCTGCTCATCAGGCATCGGCAATGCCCAGAAGATTAGTATAACGGGCTTGCCTTTGAAATCGGAGATGGATTTCTTTGAACCATCAGCCGAAGTGAACGAAAGTTCCGGCGCTGGTTTTCCGATCAAGTCGACAGGCTTAGGCGCAGTGATAGCTTTTGCCCCAGACGGGGCTTTGAAGACAAAAACGGAATCGGCAATCTTCGTATTAGCCGAGCATTTTTGGACTGTGCCGATGAGAGTGGTCTCGATTAGCTTGGGCACCTTTCCCTTGAAGCCCTTGGGAGCCTTTGGGTGCATCGTGACAATCACCTGGTTTTTGTAAACGACAAGATCTCGTTTTCCGATCCAGAGGGTTTGGTTGACATTGCTATCCGGCATCCCACCGGCGCCTTTTTTGAAATGAAGCGCAAGAACGAATGTGTCTTGACCTTGCATTTTGGCATCTTTGAGCAGCTTGAATGAGTCTATCGCTGAAATATAATCAACACCGAATAAAAGCCCCATCACACCGATTCCAGGCTTGGAATACACCAAATCACGGGCAAATTTAGCGTTGAATGGCATCTTCTGATACCTCTTTGCAGCGGCTGCATAGACAGCAACATTCTTACCATCGCAGGTCATTTTGAAATCAGGAGAGCTCAAAACAAACTTGCTTGGAGCCTTGTATAGCGTGCCAATCCTCACGTTTTGCTCGCGCATCACCACTTTGCCGTCTTGCTTGATGATGCTTGAGGAGAAACCGTCAATGCGTAAGGTTTTGGCAGAGCGATAGGCGGCCTGCACCACCATCAGGAGCTGTTTTGGTTCTGGTCTGCCGACCGGAGGGATCGGTTTTACGGAGTTTGCTATGCCGGGCTTTGGTATAGTCGGAAGATTGCCGTATCCTGGCTTTGCAGAAGAATTGCCGCTGAAGTCCAGAGGATTTGCCGGAGTCTTACCCGCGAGCGCGTCTGTGAGCGGGGAACTCGGCAGCGCAGATTGTCCGCCTGATACCGAGGGTTTGCTATTCGCGGGCTTTGCGTTAGGCGCTGGTTTAGCGCTCTGCGCTGGTGATTTAACTGCAGCATCTTTGCCGCTGCAGCCTGAAATGGCCAAGGCAGCAGCCAACGCGCATACCGCGAGTATTGGGCGAATTCGAGAGTTCATTTAGTTCCTCCGCCATTAAATGATCAATCTACAGGCTATTTTTCCATATACGGCGCTGTAACTATGATTGTTCCCACCGTAAAAGTGGCGCTGCGGTTTTGGGCGTTCGGGTTCCAGGTGATGTTGGTGGTGAACTCACCCTTGATGTTTGTGATGCCCCTGGATGCGTCGGATTTGCCGTCAGTGACGCTCAGTGTTATCTGTCTACCCGGGAGGGGCTTTCCTGCGGCATCGAGCAGAGTCGCGGTGATGCTGCATAGTTGTGGATTATTGGCGTCGGGTGCGATCTTAGCGCTTAGTTTCATCGCAACATCTGCTGCGGCGGGCTTTGTGGGAGCGCTGTCTTCGAACTTCAACTTGGCGCTCATCGTCTCTGTCGTGATTGTCACGTATCGCCCATTTGCATTTGGTTCCAAGGTGATGTTTGCGGAAAACTCGCCTTTATTGTCTGTTGTGCCTTTAAGAGTATCGAGTTTTCCTCCAATGGCGGCGAGGTTAAGTTCTATACCCGGAACCGGGTTGCCGTAGGCGTCAACTATGTTTGCAGTAATGCCATAATGAAGCGGATTGAGACCGTCTGGAGCGCTTCTGACGCTGATCTTATCCGGTGCGCCAGCAACCACGATAATGTCCAAGCTGACAATCTGTGTGCCGAAGATTGCTTTAAGCTTGCCCTTGCGAGCGCTTATCGGCATAAAATTGCCGTCCTGGTCAACAAAGCCGATGCCGCCCGTTTGCCCCCATACGACCTGCGAGAGCTGATCAGGCAGAAGCGTTTGTTGATCATCGCCCCATTTTAGCGTTAGCTTAGTTGTCTCGCCAGCGATAGCTTGTTTGTCTACGCCGGTGATTGTGAGCTTGGGAAGCTCGTCTTGCCTAATCTGTGAGGTAACTATGAGAGCGTTGGCTACGGTGCGCTCTATGCCTTCGCATGGGCTATTGACCACCATTCCCTTCATTGACATTGTGGTGGAGCCGCCGCCATCCAGGTTGATGGCGTTCACCGCACCGAGTTTTTTCATAAGGGCAGACATGTCCTTGAGGCTTCTGCCCTGGCTGAACGTCTGTCTGCCGTCAACCGTAACCATCAACAGTTTGTTATCCGCAGTGACGCCAACGGCGGTGCGTGGGTGAGTGGTGGTTGAGAATGCGGGGGCAAAGCCCTCCGCTTCGGTATCAACGAACTCAACGCCATTCTTCAGCAGCCATGGGCCGCCGCCAATCGCTTGATCGGCAGTTTTCCAATCCACTCCGGCGTCGCTCTTGATATCGAAACAAACTTTGATGACATCGCCGGGCTTGAGATTCTCCTTGAGAAAACTACCTGCAGCGCCTCCGCCTGAAATGACTACCCCGCCCCTGGGTATAGGCGTATCCAGAGCATCGTTACGGACCTCAGCAACGGTTAGATTAAGCGTCTTGCCCACCTGCACTGGCAAGTCTAAGGTGGTAAACACTATCTCGACGCCCTTATATTTGGTGTTAAGTGTAGACGCTCCAAAAATCTCTGTGCAAAGGACGATTTGATTCATCTCGCGAACACGGTTGATGCCGTCGATCTGACGAGAAACGCCGTTTGGAAGGGTCAGCCTGGCATTGAGCTTTGGGTTATCGAAAACGATTGTTTTAGTCTTAGTGATGCCCATAACCACACGGTTAAGGGTTGGTTCGCTGACTAGTTCACCATTCACAATGCACATTCCCAGCGGATCGCCTGTAAACGGGAAGAAATCTGCGTTTACACCTGCTATAGCATCTTTCCTGCCGACCATAGAGCTAACTATCTCACGGCCTTTGTCAGGGTCGGAATTGCATATATCATCTTTGCCAAGCACAGCCTGGAGGTTGAGCGTCGGGTTTGCGAGTTCCACCGAGATCACCGTCACCACCTGGGGCAGCGTGGGATCTGCGCTGATGTCCTGCGAAAGTGTCACCCCCGGCACAGGGGTCTTTACGACCTGCGCGGCAGACATCGGGCAAACAAGCGTTAGTATCGCCCCTATAGATAATATAAATCCTGAAAGTTTCAACCGAGTTAAGATCGTCTGGGAAATCTGTTCCCAGACGCACGTTTTAATCATACGACCTCCATATATAAGCTACGCAATTGGCATGCGGCTTGTTCCGTCATTGTCTATCATCTTCTTAGTGTTCAAGACGGGAATACCTTCACGCCAGCGCTTAGAAATCCAAAAGTATAAAGTAAAAAGGTCAAAAGCTCCTTTCGCCGGATACTCAGGGAGGTTTGCCGGGGGTTATG
>JAPLCU010000047.1 GCA_026392045.1 Armatimonadota bacterium | reverse complement strand
ACTTTCTAGCATGCTGAGCTCCGTCGAAGCACGCGGTGAAATTTGGCCGCACCCTTCGACGGAGCTCAGGATGCTGGGGTGTGCACAGCTAGGAGTTTTGGAATGTGCACAAGCCAAAGCTTTGAGGGCCAATATAGCTCCGGAGGTATCATCAGCGTCTGGAACTCCTCCAGCCAAGTGCGTCCAGCCCCAACCTCGCGGAGCTGCGCCGGTATATGGATGCGTGTCCTGATATTGACGATCAGCTATCCATTTGGCAGTGCGAGAGACATCGATTTTATCCAGTGAGTTAGAGCTCGCCAGCGCCGAAACGGCGCATGAGGTTACCCATGCAGAAAGATTCGTATCTATCGGCCAACTGCCATCAGCCCGCTGCGATTTCCTCGCAAAATCCAGGCACTTTGCCGCCACAGGCTGCTTTGCGCCAAGGGTTGAAATCAGGCTCATCGCTACGAAGCACGTCAGCGGCGTCGCCTCCAGGAATCCGCCACTGGATGGCTGGAGAGTCGCCAATTTCGCAATAGCTCTCTTCGCCACAGCCGATCTCAACGCTCTTATAAGTAAATTTCGAGTAGGGTTATGCCTGTGAATGTTCAGCCCGACCGCAATCAGCGCGGGCAGCGCGTAGCTCACCACCTGCAGCCTAAGCGCCTTATACCAGTTCCTCGGAAAAATCGCCAGCTCGAACGGCAGCGGCGGCACATCCGCCCACGAAACAATTCCGGCCATCGCGCAGTTCATTAGAATCGGCACAGCGAAAGTGCGATCCGCGCCATAGATTTTCCCAATAGCTGCGCAGCGATCAGATGCACTCGCTCCGGCGTGCGCTGTGATATATCCGTCAGCTTTGCGCTCAATTTCCTCGTCTATTGCTATGTTCTTGGCCAATTTCAAAGCAGATGCGCACAGCAGCGTTGTGGAAAGATTGCTTGGGCTATCCGGTGTGTCCCCCCATCCGCCATCAGCGCATTGGGTGTCGCCGAGCCAATTCATGCCGCGCTTTATAATCTCAACATCGCCATCTATTCCTGCAACCGAAAGCGCGCTTATCGCGGTGGCAGTCGATAAAGCCGAGGACGAAAGATGCCCTTCCCAATATCCCTCGGGGCGCATTTGGCCCAGCAGATGAGCAAGCGCCGTATCGAACGCCGACTGCAGGCGATCATGATCGATCATTTCTTCGCCCTCATAGAATGCCATGCAAAGAGCGCGTTCCACTGCAAAACCTGGCCTCTGCCCAATATTTGCAGCAACAGCCGCCGACCAGTCGAAATTCCGACCGCTTTCTGGTTGTCCCAATACATACGCGGCGTCCATTTGAAGTTTAGTTTATAGCAGGTCTTGATCAGATTCCAATGGAGCTTATTGAGGTCGCGAACCGAGATCGGCACGCTGCCGTCGATAGGCGCGTTAAGCATCGGAAACACGGTAATGCACTCGTCACTTATCGAGCGAACCCAATCGAGTGTTTGTTGGGTATCATCATCAGTTTCACCATTCAACCCGATAATCAAGCTTGCCATGGGCATAAAACCCGCCCTGCAGAGCCTGCGCAGATGGTGAGCGCAGAACTCGCCCCATCCATTGGGCTTCACGCGAGACATTTTCGGCGCGCCGCCGTTCGCTCGCAAAAGCGCGTCGGATGCTGTCTCGATTCCGACATTTACCCACGGATACTCGCAGCCGGAATCGCCCACCAAGAGCTCGCGCACTCTCAGAAGCTCTTCATCTGAGAATTGGGAAACGCTGTAAATATTGGTATGGTCTATCTGCAAAAGCTTCAGGCCGTCGATTTCACGCAGAGATTCCAGCAGCGAATTCAACCTGCCAGGGTTCATCTTTAGGCCTTCAGCGCCATATCTGAAAAAGTCTTCGCTCAGAAGCGCCGCGCCTGCCATTCCGCCCTCAACATTCGTGCGCACATCCGCTATGATCGTCTCCTCGGGAATATGAATCATGGGCACGCTCGCGATGGTGCAAAAGTCGCATCCCAGCCCACACCCTCGGCTGATTTCCACCACTCCCATCGTGCTGCAGCCGCGTATGCTCGGCACATTCTCTGCAGAGGGGGTTTCGCCTTTTATCACAGTCGGCAGCTCATCGCCATCTATAATTGAACGAAAAACGCTTGCGACGTTAGCTTCGGCGTAGCCTGTCACGACATAATCCACGCCCAACTCAGCCCGCGAACTCTTATCTGCAGCAAGCTGCCAGGCTCCCGGCCCGCCCATAACAATCTTTGCCGGTGAAGACGACTTCTTGACCTGCCGATGCACCGCCTTGATCAGTTTCTTGAACATCACCTCAGGGTAAATCCTGCCGCCCGCAACGCCGGTCATGGTCGAACTGTTCATTCCAAGGCCGGTAGGCTCTCCTGAGGTGATCCCAATAATTTTCGTATCAGGCCCGATGGCCTCGTGCAGATGCTGTTCATCCACAACCACCACATCCTCGCGCGCGAATCCGCCCGCAAGCAGCGCCGCCTCTATCCGCCGCAGGCCCATAGGAGCAACCTGGCTATCGGCCCCGGGCATCAGCAGCGCAGAGATCAAAAGCGGCGGGGTGGATGATGTCTGACAGGCCGCCAGCATGCCATCGAAAAGCAGCTTGTAACCACTCATCAGGGTGCGGTCTGCGCTCAGAACTACGGGGAATCCTTTGGGTCTAATCAAAATCTAATCCTTCCGGGTCAGAGTGTCGAGGTCGTCTATTAGCTGGTCTAATTCATCGCGCAATTCAGAACCTGCCAAATTACCGATGTTGCTCAAAACGGGTCTGCCGCATTCCTGGCATATTTTCGCGCCATCCGTATCCTGCGCGCGCACATCCTCGCTGCTGCCGCATGCTGGGCAGGTTTGCTTTGTTCGAGCGTAAAACATTCGGCGCGCAGCAGCATCCGGCGACATCATCACGCCAGGAGCACCCGCGATGGCTGCGCTTTGCTCGCACAATGGAAACATTAATGCGCCTTCGGGGCAAATTCGGCTGCATGCGGGGCAGCCGGGTTTGCAGCTATCGGGCTTGCACACGGTAACTAATTCGCCATCCATCTCATACACCCCAAACAGGCAGAACTGCAGGCAGTTTCGGCAGTTTTTACACCGTGAGCGGTCTATGATGGGGTACCACCTATCGGGAAGAGAGAGTGGAGAGCAGCCGATAGGGAATAGGGAATAGGGAACAGGGAATAGAATGGGAAGGGAATTGGCTTCGCTCAAAAGTTCGAGAATCGCTGCATGGCATTCTTCGGCTGTGGCATAATCAGAGATATTGAGCGCCGTCAGGTGTTCGCCATTCCAATGTTTCCTAAAAAGCCACTCTGCCGGGCGTGGGTAGAGCGGGCTTACCAATACTATTTGTCCCTGCAGTGATGCCAACTCAGACCATATCGGGTCCTGCTCCGGCAGATGATAAATGTGCGGAGTAATCAGCACATTCAAACCAGCCGACGCGCAGAGCTGAGCCAGGCTATCTTCCAAAGAGGCGCAGCCGGAGATAATTACAGTAGTATGCATATTTAGAGGCCTTGTTTATTGTATTTCCCATCAAAAACCACTTCGCGAAGGCCATAGGTATTACCTCCTTATTGCCTATGGTTCACATCTACAAGGCTCGGCGGGAGCCTCGCCCTCCCCTCAATCACCGAGATTGACCTCTTAACGTCTTCGTTAAGTTGAGCCATAGGCTCATGCGTGGTATAATCGTCAAGATTCGACAATGCCCTTACACAAAGTGAGCAGCAAGATGCAATTGAAAGATATACTTGAGCTATTTGATCTCCCGCTTGCGGATCTCGCGGCAAAAGCCGATAAAGTCCGCAGGGAAAACATGGGAAACCATTTTGAAACCTGCACTATATGCAATGCCAAGTGCGGTAAGTGCAGCGAAGACTGCAAATACTGCGCGCAGTCGGCTCATTATGCAACAGATATAGCTGATTACCCATTGGTATCCTGCGAAACAATGCTTCAGGCTGCAGATGAAGCCGCTGCTATAGGCAGTAACAGATACGGGATAATCACAAGCGGCAAAGGGCTTGTTGATAAAGAACTGGAGGAGGTCGCGTCTGCTATTTCAGCCATCGCGCAAAAGGGCGAAATCACGCCTTGTGCTTCTCTGGGTATTCTTGACCTTGATGGGTTCAAGCGATTGAAAGATTCCGGGCTGAACCGCTATCATCATAATATTGAAACGGCCAGCTCATATTTTCCGAAAATAACTTCTACCCATAGTTTTGAAGACCGGCTGCGGACAATCGCTCTTGCGCGGGAGGCTGGGCTTTCTATCTGCTGCGGCGGAATTATAGGCATGGGCGAGAGCCGCGAGGATCGCGCGCTTATGGCTTTGGAACTCGCGCAAATTGCGCCGGATTCGATTCCTGTCAATGTGCTGATGCCTATAGCGGGAACGCCGATGGAAAACTGCCAGCCTATCAGTGTAGGCGAAGCGCTCAAGACCATCGCCGTATTCAGAATTGCCAATCCAAAGGCTGTTATCAGATTGGCTGCTGGGCGCGAGACCGTGCTCAAGGACTTCATGGGTATGGCGTTTTTTGCTGGGGCTAATGCGATGATGGTAGGCGGCTACCTCACGCAGCGCGGCCGGTCTGTTGAGGAGGATCAGGCGTTTGCGCGGGAGGTGATAGCTGCGTGGAGCGCATAGAACGCTACCTTTCCAAGCGAGCCGAAGAAGGCACTCTGAGAACCCTGCGTAAGCTTGATGAAAGACGACCTGCAAGAGTAAATGAAAACGGCCGTGAGCTTATAGATTTCTCCTCAAATGACTATCTGGGGCTATCCAATGACGCTCGCCTGATTGAAGCTGCAAGTATAGCTCTGAGCTTTTGGGGTGTTGGCAGCGGAGCATCGCGCTTGATGAGCGGCAGCCTTGCTCCGCATCATGAGCTGGAAAGCGCAGTGGCCGGTTTCGAGGGTGCGGAAGCCGCGCTGGTGTTTAATTCGGGCTACCAGGCGAATACAAGCATCATTCCAGCGCTTGTCGGCAGGGGCGATGTTATATTTGCCGACAGACTCTCGCACGCCAGCCAGATAGATGGGGCGATGTTATCGGGGGCAAAGCTGTTTCGGTATGAGCATATCTGCGCGGACAGCCTTTTGGGCTTTCTTGAAAAGGAGCGGGCGAATTATGTCGAGGCGCTGGTTCTCACTGAATCTGTATTCAGCATGGATGGCGATATAGCGCCGCTTGCTGAAATTGTTGACCTCAAAGAGCGTTTCGGCTGTGCTATACTGTTGGATGAGGCTCACGGCGCGGGTGCGTTTGGCAGAGGCATTGCGCACAAGCTGGGGGTGTCTGCCAGGGTTGATATCATAATGGGCACATTCAGCAAGGCATTCGGCAGTTTTGGCGCGTATGTGGCTTGCTCGGCGTTAATGAAAGATTACTTCGTAAACAGCGCTCGCGGGTTCATCTACTCAACTTCGCTGCCTGCGAGCATAATTTGCGCAAATATCGCCGCGCTGAAGATAGTTGCGAACCATCCCGAGATGTCAGACGAATTGCAGAAAAGCTCCACATATTTTCGAGAGCAGCTTCGGAATCAGGGCTGGCAAGTGGGCGGCAAGAGCCAGATTGTGCCGGTAATTATCGGCGAGAGCCAAATGTCCCTTGACCTTGCTGCTAAGCTCAATGACGCGGGAATCAGAGCGCTTGCCATCAGGCCGCCGACTGTGCCCAAAGGCTCGGCAAGGCTGCGTTTTAGCCTATGCCTGGCACATTCCAAAGAAGATATTGATTACACACTTGAGGTGATGGATGGACTCCGGCAGCTTATGGCTTGAAGAGCGGTCATCAGGGCTGGCAAATGTAGTTTTTTTGCAGGGATGGGCGCATGATTGGCGGATCATGAGCAGGTCTGCGGCAAATGTGAACCGCATATATGTTCGGCAAGGGGTCAGGCGCGGTTTTGGGCCGAAGCTGGCGCGGTTTTTAAAAAAATCCATCGCGGGGCCAGTCACGATAGTTGGCTGGTCGCTGGGCGGATTCGCGGCGGTGGATTTTGCGATGGTGTATCCTGAACTGGTTAAGTCACTGGTTCTCGTCGGAATCAGACGGAGTTACACCCCCGAGGAAATTCAGATAACAAAAGACGAGCTCACGCGGGACCGCAGAGCATGCCTGAAAGGGTTCTATAGGCGAAACTTTCTGCCGTCTCAGAGGCGTGATTGGTCTGTGTTTAAGGCTGATTTGATGGAATCTTATTTGAATGATATGGATTCGGAGCATCTCATGGCGGGTTTGGATTACCTCGCCACAGCGCAAATAGACAAGAAATTGCTTGCTACATGCCCTACTCTCATCGTGCATGGCAGGCAGGATGTTATAGCCTCTGCGGAGGAGGCCTCTCAACTGGCTCAGGAAGCAAACGTGCCGGTTCAAATAATTGAGGAGGCTTCGCATGCGGCATTTTTGCACGGCGACTTCTCAGGGATTCTTGAAAAATGGCTGAAGTAGAGATAATTCGCGCGTTTTCAGATGCAGCCTGCAGCTATGAGCAAAATGCAGCGGCGCAGCGTGATTGTGCGCTGGATTTGATGGATATGTTGTTGCTTCGGTATCCTGATGCCGAAGCTGCCGCGCCTGCCAGAGCGCTGGATATTGGCTGTGGGACGGGATTCTTCACTCGCATGCTCGCCGAAAGATTCCCTGATGCTCAAATTTTGGCGTGCGATCCGTCTCAAAAAATGCTCAAAAAAGCCAGGCAGTCGAGTAACAATGCCAATATTGAGTTCATGCGCTGCAATATTGAGAACCTGCCTGAGGAGCGTTGGGATTTGATAGCCTCTAATGCCGCGCTGCATTGGGCGGGAAACGCAGCGAGTGTTTTGGCTATTTTGAAAGACCATCTGGCTCCAAACGGGACGTTGGCATTTAGTTATTTTACTCGAAATACCTACAGAGAGCTCACCGAAGCCCTATCTCATGCGGCGGGTTTTGAAGTCAAGTTGCCCAGCGCAGATTTTGCATCGGCTGATGAACTGGAAGAGATTCTTTCAGAACAGTTTACGGATGTTCGAGCGCAACGCAAGGTATATACTCAGGAATTTGCCGATATCAGAGCGCTGATGGAGCATGTTAAATTAACCGGAACTCGCGGGGCTGGGTCGAGGCCAAGATTGCGCTGGACGAAAAGGCTCCTTGAAACCACCCAGCAGGAATATATCTCCCGCTTTGGGTGCATCCGCGCAAGCTATGAGGTTGTGATATGCACAGCAAAACAAACGCGGTCTTTATAACCGGAACCGACACTGACGCAGGCAAAACCATTTTCTGCGCGCAACTCCTCGCGTTTCTCAGAGCGCAAGGAATAGACACAATCAGCCAGAAATGGGTGCAGACGGGTTGGGGCAAAATTGACGATGCCGCGTTCCACGCTGGTGTCGCTGGAATATCGAATTCTGAGCCGCTGAACCTGGTTGTGCCGATACGTTTTGCTTACACGGCATCTCCTCATCTTGCCGCGAAAATGGAAAACAGGGCCGTGGACACTGAAGCCATTAAGCTTGCTTTGGATGAGCTGACAAATCGGCATGAGATTGTGCTGTGTGAAGGGTCTGGCGGAGCTTTGGCGCCGCTTTCAGATAATTTGTTAATTTCTGACTTTGCCGCGCAGCTTGGATTGCCCGCGATAGTTGTGGTTGCAAACAAACTGGGCTGCATTAACCATGCATTGATGACAATCGAATCTCTCAGGTCCAGAAATATTGATGTGTTGGGAATAGTATTTACGAGGGTCTCGGCTGAAGCCGATGAGATCATCGCTGCTGACAATATCGAAACCATAAGAGCAATCTCAGGCGAGGTTGTGTTTGGTGAAATCGGTTGGCTCAAAGACCCCAGCAAGTATACCCCCGATTTTGACGCAATTGGAAGAAGTTTTCTGAAGCGCTGGAGCGATTACATTGGATGAACGCATTAAAATAGACCTTGCCCATAACTGGCACCCGTTCACTCAGATGGAGCAGTTGAACGAGACCCCTCCGCTGCTCATTGAGCGCGCGGAAGGTGTGAAGCTCTACGCCTCCGATGGGAAAGTCTACTATGATACGGTGGCGAGCTGGTGGTGCAATATTCATGGGCATTGCAGAAAAGAAATCAGCGATGCTATTTCAAAGCAGGCTGCTGCGCTCGATCACATCCTTTTCGCCGCTATCACCCATGATCCCGCTGTTTCTCTGTCAAAGAAGCTATGCGGAATAGCGCCAAATGGCCTCAGCCGCGTGTTTTATTCGGATAATGGTTCGTGCTCGGTGGAAATCGCGCTGAAGATGAGCGCTCAATATTGGCAGAATATCGGCCAAACGCAAAAGCGCCGTTTTATTTGCTTTGATCGCGGTTATCACGGTGACACTATTGGCGCGATGAGCGTGGGCGGCATAGACCTTTATACCGCCCATTTCAAGCACTTGATGTTTGATTCCATTCGGATTCCAACGCCTTATTGCTATCGCTGCCCGATGAGGCTTGAAAAGAAGACTTGCGGCTGCGCTTGCATTGAATATCTCGAAAAAGCTCTGGATAAACACGCGGCGGAATTGGCTGCGGTGATAATGGAGCCTATGCTTTTGGGCGCGGGCGGGATGATAATATATCCCGCCGAGTACATAAAGCGCGCACGAGAACTCACAACGGCGCACAATGTGCATCTGATTTTTGATGAAGTTACAACCGGTTTTGGACGCACGGCAAAAATGTTTGCAGCCGATCACGCGAACGTGTCGCCAGACCTGATGTGCCTTTCCAAAGGCTTAACCGGAGGAACATTGCCTTTGGCGGCTACTTTGGTGACCGAGGCGATATTCGACGCATTCGCCGGGCCTGCGGGAGGAACAGAGACTTTCTATCACGGCCACACTTTCACCGCAAACCCCATAGCCTGCGCGGCTGCAAATGCTAACCTGGCGCTTTTTGAGACCGAAAACACCCTGGCAAATGCAGCATACCTCCAAGCACGTCTAACCGAAGATTTTGAATCATACAAAACCCATCCGCTGGTTGGCGATGTTCGGGTTATCGGGTGCTGCGCGGCTCTGGAATTGGTGAAAGATAAAACCACCAAAGAACCGCTTTCTGCTGCTGATATGGCCAAAATCGGGTTCTATAAACGAGGTTTTGACCATGGAATCATTCTGAGACCCGTGGCAAACGTGGTCTATCTATTTCTTCCCTTAGTCACCGTTGAGCCCGACCTGCAGGAAATGCTCAACCTTTTCAGGCAGCTAATGAATACAGTCTGCTGATCACCGTCTTTACATCTTGGAGGATATCTAAAATTATGACTTTAACACCGCGATTCGTGCTTCGGAACTTTCTTGTTTCACTCACATTATGCTTGCTTTGCAGCATTCAAGTGTTTTCCGCAGAGGTAAAATCTCCCAGGACGGAAACCGACCTTTCCGGCACAGGCTGGAAGCTTTGGCTCGATACATCGGCGAAGTGGGAAAAAGATAAGCTTTTCCTTCCGCCTGTCGATCTGAAATCACTGCCGGTGAACCCACCGACCATCGGTTGGGATAAACTATACTCCAGTCAAGGTATCAAAGTATCGGTGCCTGGAACGGTAGAGGAATACTATTGGGACACGCTCGCCGCGGGCAAACCCAAGTTCCCAGATACTCTCAAAGAAGAGAACCGAACGTCAGGCGATTACAAAGGCGTGAGCTGGTGGTGGCGGGAGATTGATGTTCCTGCTTCAGCGATTGGCAAGAGGCTGGTCATTCATTTTGAGGCCGTTCGATTGCGCTCAGAGGTCTTTTTGAATAATAAGCTGGTGGGCTATGATCTTATCGGCAACACCCCGTTCGATGTAGACATCACCGGCAAAGCCAAACCGGGCAAAAACACGCTCGCCGTGCGCGTGACCGACCCATCGGGCAACTTCGACTGGGTAGATTGGTATGTGCATAAATGGGGAGATTATAACATCCCCGCCAGCCACGGCTTTGGCGGCATTTTCCAGCCCGTGAGCCTTATAGCAACCGATCCCGTGTATATCTCGGATATTTTCGTTAAGAACAAACCTGAGATTACTTCAATAGACGTTGACGTGACTATTGTAAACACATTCACCGATAAGCCTGCCACAGGTAATGTTGAAATTACTATTAGCGAGGCTGGCGCTGGCCGCGTGGTTGCGACTGAAACTGTGCCTAGTGTAAGCCTGCCAGGCGAGACAACTATCACCAAATCCATAAGCATTCCAAATGCAAAGAAATGGGACCCTGATAACCCGAATCTGTATGTTTGCGAGGCAAAAGTGGTCACAGGCAAAACAGTCAGAGATATCAAATCCGAACGCTTCGGCTTCAGGTTCTTCACCGTAACAGGCGAGGGTTCAGACGCTATGTTCAGGCTCAATGGCAAGCGAATATTCCTGCAAACTGCCATCAGTTGGGGGTTCTTCCCGACAACCGGCCTATATCCGACCGAAGAACTTGTCGTCAAGCAGATCAAAGCTGCAAAATCCTTCGGTATGAATATGCTCAACTTCCATAGAACCCTCGGCAACCGAATGATGCTCGATAAGGCCGACGAAATGGGTCTGATGCATTATGAAGAACCGGGCGGTTATAGAAACGGCAACGGCGATGAGTTTTCCGCCGCGTGGTCGCGCGAAAAGCTCTTGCGGGTGGTCAAACGAGACCGCAACCACCCATCGCTGGTTATTTATAACATGATAAACGAATCCATGCGCGAGCCGTTTCCTAACGAATTTATAGACATGGCTGATGCTCATAAACTTGACCCGTCTCGCCCGATTACATTCACCACAGGTTGGCCGAAAGGCAAAGTGGACGACCCAGTCAAGCTGCACATGCTGCCTTATGACGACACTCAATACGTCAAAGGTTGGTGGGATTGGCACCATGCACCTGGCCCTGGCGTCTATCGCAGCACATACTACAACGATCCCAAGCGATACATGCTGAGCACCGATAACAAAGAAGAAATCGTTTTCTGGGGAGAAGAAGGCGCAATTGGCACACCATCGCGGCTTGAACTGATCAATAAAGAACTTGAGAAAACCGGCAAGAACGGTTGGGATGGTGAGTGGTATAAGGGCTGGTATCAGGCCTATGTCGATTTCCTGGACAATAAAAAACTGCGCAAGTATTTTCCAACGGTTGATGCTCTTACCTCAAGTATGGGCAACCTTGCGATGTATTACCACGGCAGAATCATAGAAAATTGTCGTGTGGGGAATGTTGCGGACTGCTACACCACAAACGGCTGGGAAGCTGAGCTTTTTGAGAACCATTCAGGCATAGTCGACTGCTGGCGCAACCCCAAAGGCGACCCGAATCTCATCGCCCGCTACAACAAACCAATCTATGTGGCTGTGAAAATCAGAAACAAAATCGCCCAGGTTCCGGCGACCATAACCACCGATTTCTTTATCGTGAATCAAGTCGATCTCAAGGGAGATTTCACTCTCAAAGCCTCGTTTATAGACCCCAGCGGCAAGTCCATTTGGGATAAGAGCTGGCCTGTAAAGATAACTGGCGGCGACATTTTCGGCGAGCTGCTTGCAGAGAAAATCGAAGCCGAAACTAGCTCGCTTGCGGGATATTATACGATGAAAGCCGAGCTGGTTGATTCCACGGGTAAAGTCGCAGCCATTGGTGATGACCAGGCGTTTACAGTCGATTGGAAATCCGCCAAGGTTCCCGATGGCGGCGCTGTGCTGGATACGGGTGGTGATCTGAGACAGTTCCTTTCAACTCGCAAGAACGCCACTCTGCCGGCCTATTCGCCCAATCTCGGCAAGCTGAACTACGTGATGGTGGCGGCGGAGGATTCCGATCCCAAGGAGATCATCCCGACCAGCGCGCTGACATCCGATGACGGCAAGCCCGGCCTTACCGGCGAGTATTTCCTGGGGACAAACTTCCAGCAGAGCGTCAAAAAGCGTGTGGACGCGAGGATCGATTTCCCGGAGGACACAACTGCCCTCGACCCTGGCCGCTCGATGCAATACAGCGTTCGATGGACAGGCAAACTGACCCCTGATCAGACCGGCAATTTCAAGTTCTTCACTCAGTCGGACGACGGCGTAAGGCTGTGGATAGACGGCAAGCAGATAATAGACGACTGGAATGTGCACCCGGTCAAAACCAACGTCAGCAGTGAGCTGGAGTTGGAAGCAGGCAAGAGCTATGATATCAAAATCGAATACTACCAGGGCGACGGCGGCAGGTGCGTCAGGCTGCTCTGGAAAACACCGGGAATGACCGCGGGAGATGAAATGCTCGACGATCTGCTGCGGCGCGTTAAGGACGATGGCGCCACTATGGTCATCACCGCCGGGACGGAGAGATGGGCGGAGATGCTTGCTAAGCGCGGTGTGATCAAGTTCAACGGCGTCCAGAAGCTCGGCGATGTGTGGGTCGGCGGTAACATCTTCGTCCGCGAGCACCCGCTCTTCAAAGGTCTGCCCGTCAACCAGGGCATGAATTGGGAGTATCAGGAGATAATTCCATACTGGATCAAGAGATATGGCCTGCTGCTGGACGGCGAGGAAGTGATCGCCGGCACGGTCAATTACAACGAACCCAGGCTTGGCACTGCGGTTGGCATAGTCAACTATGGCAAGGGCAAGATCATTCTTTCTACGCTGGATATGAGCGCTCTGAACAGCGATGGAAATGGCGGCGCTGATGTTGTAAGGAAGATCATGTGCAACTATATCGAGTTTGCGGGAGGAAAGCAGTAGCTGATCTCAGGGGGTCTCCGGCCCCCTGAGTTAGTTCTAACTACACCAGGAGGAAACCTTTCTTGAAAACCGGACCTCACACCCGAGTGGGACTTGGAGGAGCTATGATGGTATCGCTACTGAGCAAGGGCAAGAGGGTTATCCCTTTGGTATGCGAGTATGAATCCTTAACGGTGACTGACATCAAACTTCCTGACCTGCTCCTTACGAATTCGTCGGAAGCATCCCTGACGCCAACAGGCGTTGAAATCCTCGCGACAAGCAAGGGCGCTCGTGTGGAGAGCCTGTATGTGAGCAAAGAGCTAATCAGAGACCTGATCCGCCAAGTGAACCCGCAGATCAGAAAAACACTTGAGGGGAGAATTGGGGCCAAAGAGCGCTTGGCGTCGATCTTTGGGGAAATGTCAGTAAACGCGCACAGCCTCTCTGACAGTGAGACGGTAGGACCAGGCCAGAGCGCGATTATCCATCTCTCAGCAGCGCTCTATCTCCATTACGTCGGTACGGAAAGAATCGACTCTCTGGAGATCAAGATATGCTGTGAGGGAGCTGATGAGCGCCCAACTGCATCGTTGCAAATCCCCCTGTCCTTTCAAGGCAACAAAATCAAGTATAGCTGCCCGCTAAAGGGCAACTTAAAGATCAGCAACATCGCGATGAACTACTTGCACCACCGTCAAAGCCACTCTCAGGAATTTGGGATGGATATTTTGGAAGTCCGCCCTAACGGGGACGGACGGCTTTCCACTTGTGTGAAAGATGGCTCATCGGATCTGCAAGACTATTACACATACCGAAAGCCAGTCGTTGCAGCCGCAGATGGCGCTGTGGTCGAAGTCGCGGATGGCTACCCAGAGGAAGAGACGGTGAGTCCAGCTAACTGGTCGGCTGCAGTTTCATCTGAAGTCATCGGGAAGCTGGCGAAGACCATTGGCCTTCGAAATGCCGGCGGCGGCAACTACATTGTGTTGCAGCATGCCGTTGATGAGTTCTCATTTTATGCCCACCTCAGCGAGCATTCAATGATGGTAAATGTGGGGGATCGCGTCAGAGCAGGCCAGGTTATCGCATTGGCGGGAAGCACCGGAAACTCCTCTGAGCCACACCTCCACTTTCAACTAATGGATTCAAAAGACTTCCTGACTGCCAATGGACTACCTGTCATGTTCCAGGACATACCGCCGGGTGAGATGAACCAATATTGGAAAAAGGCGAATTCGGTTGCATGCTCTGACAGCTTGCATGTGTTCCTGCCAAGTTCAAAGTAGCCTGGAATGGGACGGCTAAGCGTGTCGCGAAGCCACAACTTTACTTGAGTTATTTCGGGAAACCCTTTTCCCGAAACCTCTTTTGTTCGGGCGGAATCTCTGATCCGCCCGCTCGATAATCAAAGAAGGAGTGAAAAAATGAAAAAGAGTATCCTAACAGCGCTCGGCATAGCTTGCGTAATCGCGCCAGCGTGGGCATCGGACATGACGGTAAAGGTCGTAAACAAACCCGACACTTCCGTTGCGAATGAATACTACAATGGCAATCGCGCGCCGTTATTGCCTACCCCACTGATCAAGCTGCCTGTTGGCGCCATCAGACCCGAAGGTTGGCTGCGAAAGCAGCTCGAACTCGAAGCTGAGGGCTTCACCGGTCACCTTACCGAGATCAGCGGCTTTCTGCGAAAAGAAAACAACGCCTGGCTCAGCGCTGACGCCAAAGGCGACAACGGCTGGGAGGAAATGCCGTATTGGCTGAGAGGTTTCAGCAACCTGGGCTACGTATTGGGCGATCAGCGGATCATCAAAGAAGCGCAGATCTGGCTGGACGCCGCTATCAAGAGCCAACGCGAAGACGGATGGTTCGGCCCTATCGCAAACCTGGGTGAGTTTTTTACCGGCGGATGGCAGGTCCCGCGCAACGGCGACAACCTGGACAGCGTCTACTGGCTTTACAATCAGACAGGCGAAAAAACTCTGTTGGATCTTGCCGAGAAGCTCATGCGATGTGGCTCTACGTGGATGGCCGGCAAGGTAAATGGCGGGCATAATGTCGATTTCTCTCAGGGTTTCCGCAAACCCGGCCAGTTCTATATTCAATCCAAGGACCCGAAATATCTAGCCGCAGCCGAAGGCAATTTCGACAGCATGTATGCGGTCTACGGCCAGGTGCCGGGCGGCATGTTCGGCGGTGATGAGTTCGCCAGACCCGGCCACACCGATCCCCAGCAGGCAATAGAGACTTGCGGCACGGTTGACATGATGCTTTCGCAGGAAATTCTCCTGGGCGTAACTGGCGACCTCAAGTGGGCGGACCGCTGCGAAGACGCTGCTTTCAACTCACTGCCGGCGCATTTCACATCGGACCTTAAAGCTCTGAGATATCTCACTTCTCCGAACCAGAGCAACTCTGATAAGCGCACCAAATCGCCAGTTCTGGCGGATGGCGGCCCGATGCAATGCATGAACCCGTATGACCACCGCTGCTGCCAGCACAACTCCGGCATGGCTTGGCCGTATTTTGCTGAAAACCTCTGGCAAGGCGCTCCCGGCAACGGCATCGCGGCCATCTTCTATGCTCCGAGTGTGCTAAAAGCAAAAGTTGGCAGCGGTTCAACTATTACCATAAAAGAAACTACAAAATACCCATTTGACGGCCAAGTCGAGCTTATGATCACGGCAACTCAAAAAGAGAAGTTCCCTCTTTATCTGAGAGTTCCCGGCTGGTGCGACAACCCGGCATTCAAAGTCAACGGCAAGGCAATTAAAGCCGATGCCAAGCCGCGCACCTACGTGATGATCGAAAGAACATGGGCGAACGGCGACAGAGTTACAATCAATTTCCCGATGGCAATCAAGATTAGAACCTGGGAAAAGAACAAGGACTCGGTCTCCATTGACCGCGGCCCGCTCACATTCTCCATCAAAATCGGTGAAAAATACGTGAAAAGCGGCGGCACAGAAAAGTGGCCAGCATGGGAAATCTTCCCGACCACACCCTGGAACTATGGCCTCGTGATCGACAAAACCAACCCGGCGAAGTCTTTCAAAGTGGTCAAGAAGGCGTGGCCGAAATCAGATCAGCCTTTTGCATGGAATGAGGCTCCAATAGAGCTCGAAGTCAAAGCAAAGAAAATCCCCAACTGGACCGAAAACTACTGGGGCCTCATCGATGCGCTTCAGCAGAGCCCGGTTAAGAGCGACGAACCCGTCGAAACTATATCTATGATTCCCATGGGCGCGGGCAGGCTGCGAGTATCGGCAATTCCCGTAATTGGCAGCGGCGCCAAAGCCAAAGAATGGGCAAAATACGAAGAACCGCTTTCCTCGTTTTTCTGCAGCTTCACCCCTTACCAGGGTATGATCGACGGCAAGCTGCCAAAGAACTCCGCGGACAGATCAACCCCGGTATTCTCCTGGTGGGCGTGGGAAACCAAGGGCACCAGCCAATGGGTAAAGCAAAAGCTCAAGGAACCCCGCGAGGTTTCCAGCATAGATATCTATTGGATGGAAGAAGTAAAAGGCGACATCAAAGTGCCCAAATCCTGGAAGCTTTCCTATAAAGACGGCGCCGAATGGAAAGAAGTAAAGAACCCCAGCGGCTACCCGGTTGACATAGACACGTTCCACCACATAACCTTCGACCCCGTCAAAACCAGCGAAATGCGCATAGAAATCCAATGCAAGGAAAACCAATGCGGCGGTATCCAAGAGTGGCGGATTAACTAAGCGCTACCCGATGGGCCGGGAAATCCCGATGGGCCGGGAAATCTGTTCCCGGCCTATTTGATCTCAGGGGGTCTCCGACCCCCCGAGATATTCAATTCTACTTCAATGAAAAAGCCGCAAGCGCGGTTTTGTTGCGCACTATCAGGTTGCCGTCTGAAATAATCGGCGCCGTCCAGCTCTGGTCGCCGAGCGGTTTGAACCGACCGAGTTCCTCATATTTTTCCGGTGAGAGCTTGGCCATGATCAGGTCGCCACCCTTTCCGTCGAATACTATGGCAACTCCGTCAATGCCAACTGCTCCGCCCCACTCAAAACCAGGCTGCTTCCAGGCAACTGTGCCGGTTTTGGCATCCATGCATACCAGGTTGCCGGAGTCTTCAGTGCAGTAAAGATAGCCGTTGTAGAGAAGCGGAGTGCTGAAGCGTGAAACCATGTCTTTGTTTTCCCAGAGAATCTTAGCTTCTGTCGCGGAGAATTCCACTAACGCGCAGCCGTGGCCATAACCGGCGGTGATGAAAATGGTGTTGCCCATAACTATCGGGGTGGCTCCGTTAATGTCGTAGGAAGTCTTCCAGGGAATGTTCCAGAGCAGCTTGCCGTCCGCCGCATCCACGCCTATCAGGCTAACGCCGGTCATAACAATGTAAAGCTTCTTGGCGCCGGCCATCGCCATTACCGGGGTCGCGTAGCTCGGAATGTCGCTGCCGCCACCTTTCCATATTGTGTCGCCGGTTTTCGCATCCAGCGCAGCTACGGAGGCATCGGGGCCGCCAGGGCAAACAATCAGCTTGTTACTGTCTATGAATGGCGAGATTGCATACTCCCACTGTGGGTTCTTGCCGTTGAAAGTGGCCTTAATATCTTTGTCCCAAACTTTCTTGCCGGTTTTGGCATCAAGACAGGTAACCAGTCCCAAACGGCCATTAACATAAACCTTGCCAGCCAAAACCAGAGGGGTCGCCCGCGAATAGCCGTAATTGGCGGCTTTAGTGTCTTCATATTTGTATGTCCAGGCATCCTTGCCGGTCTTAATGTCTATCGCCCGCACAACATCATTGGCGCCCTGGTGGTCTATAATGAAAACTTTGCCGCCGGCAACTGATGGCCCCGCATAGCCACCATCGGTTAGAGGAACGCTCCAGAGCATTTTTGGCGCTCTCTCGTTCCAGTTTTTCTTAATGCCGGTCTCCGCTGAGAAACCATTGCCCTTTGGCCCCAGGAACCCCGGCCAATCCGCCGCATTAATTGCCATCGGCAGCAGCGCCAGAGCCATTGGCATAACAATTCTTGTCAATCGATGCATATTGCTTCTCCTATTCTTGGTCTTTAGCCCATCCGTTGGGCTATTGTATTCAGATTACATTAATTATCCCCAGTAGTCAAGGCACCCATGTGGAAATAGGGAGAAATTGGGGACAGAGCCCCCATCTCCTGCACCAGCACCCAACGGGCGCATCAGAGATTGCGCCCGAACATTGT
>JAPLCU010000127.1 GCA_026392045.1 Armatimonadota bacterium | reverse complement strand
GGGTGCGGTAATGACGCGCAATCCCTTCCCGGCCATCACGCCATCGAACCATCGGGCCATCAGCCCAAGAAAAAAGCCATCGTTATCGGTTCCGGTCCAATCAGAATAGGGCAGGGGGTTGAGTTTGATTATTGCAGCGTTCACTCCGCATGGGCCCTGCGCGAGGCCGGTTATGAGTCGATTATTATCAACAACAACCCTGAGACCGTTTCAACCGACTTCGACACTTCCGACAGGCTCTATTTCGAGCCGCTTACGCTTGAAGACGTGATGAATGTTATCGAATACGAACAGCCGGACGGCGTTATTTTGCAGTTCGGCGGTCAGACAGCAATCAACCTCGCCAAGCCGTTAAATGCGATGGGTATTCCGATTTTTGGCTCGGATTTCAAGTCTATAGACCTGGCAGAGGACCGCAACCAGTTCGAGCGCATTCTTAATGAGCTGGAGATTCCCAAGCCTGCTGGCCGCGCCGTACATGGCGTGGAGGCTGCGGTGCAGGTGGCAAATGAGATCAACTACCCCGTGCTGGTGCGCCCGAGCTACGTCCTTGGGGGCCGCGCGATGGAGATAGTTTTCACCGAGCCCGAATTGCGGCAGTATATGAAGCACGCGGTGGATGTCAGCCCCGATCCTGATGCGCCGATTCTCATAGATAAGTATGTTCTTGGCAAGGAAGTGGAAGTTGACGTCATCTCGGATGGCGTAGATTGCCTCATCCCAGGCATTATGGAGCACATCGAGCGGGCGGGTGTTCACTCGGGCGACAGCATGGCCGTTTGCCCGCCGCAGACCCTTTCGCAGGACATAATCGACCAGATTATCTCGCATGCAATCAAGCTGGCGAAGGCGCTTGAGGTTTGCGGTTTGATGAATGTTCAGTTCGTTATCGACGATGAAGAGGTTCAGGTGATTGAAGTCAACCCGCGCGCAAGCCGCACGGTGCCTTTTCTTTCCAAGATCACCGGTGTTCCTATGATTCAGGTGGCGACCAATGTTGTGCTTGGAAAAACGCTCAAGGAGCAGGGTTACAGCTCCGGCCTCTATAAGCAGCAGCCGAGTATTGCAGTAAAAGCGCCGGTTTTCAGCTTCCAGAAGCTCACCGAGGTGGATATCAACCTTGGCCCGGAGATGAAGTCTACCGGCGAGATTATGGGCATCGATCGCGATTTCTCCCGCGCGCTATATAAGGCTATGATCGCCTGCAACCTGGATGTGCCGGTGGGCGGAAAGATGATCGCCACCATAGCTGACCAGGACAAAGAAGAAGCCATGCCGATCATTCGCGAGTTCGTTGACCTGGGCTATGAAGTTTTCGCCACCGAGGGAACCGCGCGATATTTGACCGCGAATGGCATCGCTAATACAGAGGTCGGAAAAATCGGCGACCCAGACTCGCTCAATATGATGCAGCTTATCGTGGGCAACCAGGTCGATCTGCTGGTAAACACTGCTTCTAAGGACAAAAAGATTGAGCTGGAGGCTTCGATGATTCGCAAAGCCACCGTGCAGCGCTCAATTCCATGCCTCACTTCTCTCGACACAGCCAAAGCCCTCCTGCAAGCCCTCCGCTCCAAGCAGCGCGGCGAAAAACCGGAGTGCCTGCCGGTGGATGAGTATCTGAAGAGATAGGCATTCGCTTCGCTTCCGAGTTATGAATTATGAGTTTTGAATTATGAATTGGGAAGAGAATGGGCTGCTTAAAACCCATTATGTTTTTCTAATAAAATAAAATGGTATCTGATCTCAAGTTGAGCTTGAGTTTGTTCCTTCAAGTGTCCTGAAATAACGCATCTCTCATTTCAGCAATAATAATTGTAGGGTTTCAGGTTTATTATCTCTGCTGGATGGGAATATTTCTGAGGCTACTAACATTGAGTAAGACAGATTTCGGCTTCTTTGAGGCCGAAAACCGGGTACTACCCCTCCCAAAGGGCGCCCTGACTTGCCGGAACGGGCCAATATGTACCCGGTAAATGTCAAGCAAGGGCGGCGACCAGGAAGTCGCCACCCTTGCTGATTCTAAATATATAGCCTAATCAGTTTTCGCTGATTAACAAAATTACATCGGCCATGATAGGCTTTCCAACCCCCAGGTTCTTGCCAATCACACTGATTTTTGAGCCTAATTTGATGTCCTTTGGAAGAATGAATAGCAGCACGACATTCTTGGGCACAGCGGGGTCCCTTTTCTGCATATTCGAACCAGGCAGCCTTATCTGGGTCACAACCAAAACGAGTTTCTTTTCAACAGTATCAATCGATTTGACCACGCCCACCAGCTCGATTTCGCCTTTTCTTAGGAAAGTGGGCGTGATCGGTTTGGGTTTGATCACAATAGGTGGGTTCGGTTTCACCTGCACGGGCTTCGGAACAAGCGCTGGCTGAATTTTGTTGAGCTTTCCAGTGAAGACCACAAAAGTTGCCAGCGCTTTCGCCTTGTTTTCAGCGGTTGTCTTATTTGCAATTGACGAAATGATTCCAATTTTCAAAACCGGCGACGATTCGCCATTCAGCGGCGCCATAGCAACGCTTTGAATGCCGGTTTCGCCGCCGAGCATCTTCTGGAGAGCGCCGGGAAAGGGCACAGTAAGCTGGTAAGGCTTGGTTATGCCTTTGAAAAGATCACCCTGTCGAGACTCCAGTTCCCACCTTTTCGCTTCAGCCGACGAGGTTAGCTTAATATCAGACTGAATGCTCTGCTCTATGAAAGTTGAAGCGAGCAACTTGGTGGGAATCTTGATGATTTCCAGCGTGTAAGCGTAATCTCCTGAGATGAATACCTCTGAGTAAGGAATGCTGTCGCTCGGGGGTAACGGGTGCCTCGTGAATGGCTTGGGAATCTCGGCGCTCAGCCCCCACTGGGGGAATGCTGTGGCGTCTCTGGGGGAAGTTGTATTTAGGCCTGCGCCGAGACATATATGCCCCGGCGCAATAATTGCCAACAGAATTGCTATAATAGTTCGTGTAATCATCATTCGCCTTAACATGCAGACATACGGCATCAGCAGTATCAATAACCTACCCCGTTTTTCTGCAGATTATGCGAGTGTTTCAAGAAAACCGCTGACCTCACGGAACAGATAATCGTAAGCCGCATCCATTCGTAATTCAGTTAAGCCCAAATCAGTGAATGGATTAGGGTGCTGCACATCAAGCTCAACATAAAGCTGCGTCAAATCGCCAAAAAACGGCTCGATTTTCAGCTCATGAACACCATCCTGATGAAGCACAAACCTCAGCCCGGCTCCCTGTCTTCCAGGTCCCAGCAGATCGAGATTGTCTTTAATTGAACTCAATGCAGAGTTCTCAATAATCTGAGCGGCGTTGAGCGGGCCGTTGACGGGCAAGAACGCAGTCAGTTTTATCCCAAAAGTTACAAACTGTGGAATATGCAGCTTTTCCTGAGTTATCTTAAAGAGTTCCAGGATCTTTTCCTTGGAGGATTGGAAATGATCAACGCTCTCGTTCACCTGCATGCGGGTTGTTTGAATGAAGAAATCGCCGTTGGGGTTAGCCATTCTGGCGCCATCCGGCAGGTGCTGAAGCGTTTGATAGGGATAACGCTCGGTGATATCCGCGTAAATGCGGTTCACCTGCGGTTGCTGCAATGGATAGGGCTGAAAAACCAGGCCCGCTGTAAGTTTTCGGCAGGTAAGAAGTTCGCTGTTCATAGGTCTCCAAACTTATGCTAGATTGTTTTTAAATTCTACACCTGATTTAATGCGGAGTCAATAGGTATGTTAAAGACGGTTTATGCTCAGGGAAAATATCCCCATGCAGGAAACAGCATGAACTACGCATAACTATATACAAAACAAGCTCTCAATAACGGAGGCCCGAATATCATGCTTATGAAGCTTGCGGCGGTTTGCATATTGCTGGCGATCTGCGCTTGCGCGGAGGCTAAAGTCTCGGAGGAAGTTATGCGCCGTGCTGAATCGCTGCTCAAGAAAATGACTGTCGAGGAGAAAATTGACTACATCGGCGGGATCAATAATTTTTATATGATGCCTATAGAGCGGCTGGGAATCCCCGAGATAAAGATGAGCGACGGCCCGATGGGCTGCCGCAACTATGGCAATACCACGTGTTACCCGGCAGGTATTGCGCTCGCGGCCACGTGGAATCCCGATTTGGCAAAGCGGGTGGGGGTTGCTTTAGGCCGCGACTGCCGCGCGCGGGGCGTTCATATTTTGCTTGCCCCGGCGGTGAATATATATCGCTCACCGAACTGCGGGCGCAATTTCGAGTATTTGGGTGAAGACCCGTATCTGACCTCGATGATTGTCGCTCCTGAGATTCAGGGAGTGCAGTCTCAGGGAGCGCTCGCCACGGTTAAGCACTTCGCCTGCAACAATCAGGAGTGGGATCGTAACCGCATCAGCTCCGAAGTGGATGAGCGCACTCTTCGCGAGATTTATCTTCCAGCCTTCAAGTCCGCCGTCCAGGTAGGCAAAGTCGGCTGTGTGATGAACGCCTACAATTTGCTCAATGGTGTGCATTGCTCTCAAAACAGCTATTTGTTGACCGATATCCTCAAGAAAGAATGGGGTTTTGAGGGGTTTGTGATGTCTGATTGGGGCTCCACATACGATGGCATCGCTGCGGCAAACGCTGGTCTTGACCTTGAAATGCCCAATGCGGCATTTATGAGTCGCAAGAATCTGCTTCCTGCCATTCAAGACGGTCGGCTGAAAGAATCTGTGATAGATGATAAAATCCGACGAATCCTGCAGACTTTCATCGCCGCTGGATTCTTCGATAGACCCCAGACCCTGAGCGATATCCCAAAGGACGACCCCGCAGGCGCGAAAGTGGCTCTCGATGGCGCTCGCGAGGGCATAGTTCTACTTAAAAACGAAAAATCCGCCCTGCCGATAGACAGAGCAAAGATCAAATCGATTGCCATCATTGGCCCGAACGCAGATCCTGCAATCTACTGCGGCGGCGGAAGCGCATTTACAAAAGTATTTCATTCCACAAGCATCTCTGAGGGTGTAAAAAAGCTCGCAGGCAGCGATATTGAGGTAAAATACAGCCAGTTGGTTGAAGTCGCCAGGGAAAGCGACGCTGCAGTTGTGTGTGTCGGTTTCAACCAATCGCTGGAGGGCGAGGGATTCGATAGGCCGTTTGAACTCCCAGTTGAGCAAATAAAGCTCATCAATGACGCCGCCGCCGCGAATTCGAGAACTATCGTTGTGATTAATTCAGGCGGCGGCGTTTCATTCAATGGCTGGCTCGATAAAGTCCCCGCAGTTTTGCAAGCCTGGTATCCCGGTCAGGAAATCGGCACAGCAGTTGCCGAAATCATATTTGGTGATGTGAACCCATCCGGCAAACTACCGGCCACTTTTGAGAAGAACGCCGAAGACAACCCGTCTTACCCATATTATCGAATCAAGGATAACAAAAAGACTCCTTATACTGAGGGGATATTTGTGGGTTACAGAGGTTATGACAAGAACAAAACCCAGCCGCAATTCTGCTTTGGTCATGGCTTGTCTTATACCACTTTTAAGTTCAGCAATCTCAAAATTAAACCGCAGGGCAGGGGCGAGGGCCGCACATTCGAAATCGCTTGTGATATAACCAACGTCGGCAAGCGCGAAGGCTCGGAAATTGCGCAGCTTTACGTAGGCGACGTCAAATCCAGCCTCCCCCGCCCAATACACGAGCTAAAAGGCTTCAGTAAATTGACGCTCAAACCGGGGGGAAAGAAAACTGCAAAGTTCATTATCACCAAAGACGAGCTTTCTTTTTACAGTCCCAAAGATAAAGCATGGATAGCAGAGCCCGGCGAGTTCATCATAAGTATAGGCTCATCATCAAGAGACCTTCCGCTTCAGGGGAAACTAAGCTGGTGAATAGCGCTGTGTTCGGGCGAAGCGCTGTGTTCGGGTGAAGCGCTGTGTTCGGGCGGATTTGCAATCCCGATACTCTGTTCGGGTGGATTTGCAATCCAGCCCGTCCCTTCCCTAATCCCTAACTCAAAACTCAAAACTTAAAACTCAGAACTCAAAACTAAAACCGGAGGTTCCTTTAATGCAGAAATCAATAATATCGCTTGCCTTATGTTTTCTCGTAGTTGCGGCGAGCGCCGCCAAATTGGTCGATGCGCAAAAGCCGGAGGCGCTTCCCTGGCTGCAGTCGGAGTTGCCGGCAGGTTGTCCGTTCAAGCAATCTGAGGTCATCAAACAGGTTCTCTTTACCGGCAGACACGCGGAATACACCAAGGCCGATACGTGGTATCCCAGCTGGGCTTCAGATGGAAATATGTATTCCCCGTTCACAGATGGCTCGGTAAATGGCTTGCGGTCGGGGTCATTTGGAGAAACGGCCACTACCGGAAACGCGAAAATCGTGGGGGATGATCCTCTCAATCTCAGCATTGTAGATCAGGGGGTGTTTGTGTCTTCATCGCTTCCTTATGGCGGAAGATACCCGTGCGGCAGCCTCGTCTACAATGGCGTTTGGTATTATGGCACATACTGCCTGGACAATGAAAAAGAGCCTGGCTACAACTGGGGCATTATGGGTCCTTTTGTGGGTTTCAGATACTCCACAGACTTTGGAAAAACCTGGACACAGACCCCGCACACACCCAGCAAACCGCTATTTCCTGAACCGAAGCAGCAGGACGGCAAGGTGAAATTCGGTTCGCCGCACTTCGTCGACTTCGGCAAGAACATGCAGTATTCGACGGATGGCAAGGCCTATCTGGTCGCACATGGCGCATCTGACCCCGATCCCGAACCCCGCCCGGCCAATCTTAGTTGGATATCAGGTGATCAGATCTATCTGACGCGCATTACTCCCAGCATCGAAAATATGAATGATGCAAGCAAATACGAGTTCTTCAGCGGCTATGATGGCAAGGCAAAACCCGTTTGGACAAAAGACTTCGACAAGATCAAACCCATCCTTGACTGGAACAATCACTGCGGCTGCGTGACCATAACCTACAACGCCCCGCTCAAGAAGTATCTAATGTGCGTAACCGACGGCTGGCCGACTATGAAAGAAATGAGCTCGTATATCATGGAATCGGATCAGGTCACAGGCCCGTGGAAAATGGTCACTTATCTGTCGAAATTCGGTGAGCAGGCGTATTTTTTGAACATCCCATCCAAGTTCATCAGCAAAGACGGCCGCAGCGCATGGCTCTGCTATTCAGCAAACTTTACAAACGGCTATATGGGTACCAGGTGGAAATCCAACCCTCCCGGCAGCAGTTATGCCATGTGCCTGCAGGAGATAAAGCTGCTCAGCTCGCCTGCTCCGAAATCAGAGTGAAACCATGCAATTGAGAAATAACTTGGTTTGGCGGGTTACAAACCCGCGAAGAGGGATCGGGGATTACAAATCCCCGACCATCCGGAGTTAATTTCTACGGTCCCTGCAAGCGCACGACATCCAGCGTGATTTTCTGGCCTGATATCGTAATATCCGCATTTGGCGCTTCGATGATCGATGGCTGAGTGAAGCCGCAATCCACAATATCCGCAGGCGCAAACAGGAAGTTACTCGTTTTATCGGGGAAGAGGTAAGGGGTCTCGTTTTTCGCCACAAGCCCGATTCCGCATGCGGCAAGGAGCGCGTTACGTTGATCGGGAGTGGTCATGGACGGCAAATGCGCTTGCAGCAGGTCCTTTACGCTCTTGATTTTCTGGTCGAGCTCTGCAATTCCGGCGCGTTTTGCAATTGATTCCAATCGAATTTGGTTGAAATCTGCATTTTCAGCTTTAACCACTATCACGCAGCCCTTTTTTATCGTTCTGGATGCGATTTTAACTCGGTTTGTGTGGGTCTGCGCATCGTATTCGGTTTGCGCGGGCTTGCCGTCGATTGTTGCCGAGGCGGCCCTGGCTGTGCCGGGGAGTTCGATTATGTATTCACGCTCTTTTAGCTGGCCTTCGAATGTGCCTTTTGTTGCAGCGATCTTGACTGTGATTTCGGCGCCTTTCTTTGAGTAGCTGAGCTCGGTGGTTGCGCATTTGCCGGTCTTGTAGGCTTCGGTGAGGCCGTCATCCTCATAGAGAGTGTATTTGCCGCTTTCCCCAGGGTAGCATCGGATAACGAGAGCGCTCAGCGCGGCTGTTGCCATTCGCTCAGAATATGGCTGCATTGGAATTGGAACACCGCCGCGCGCATATATTGGGAATTCGTTTATGGTGGCCGCTGCGAGTATTTCTTGCCCGCCTTTGTGCTGTTCGCTGGTGAACCAGTTATACCATACCCCATCAGGGAACCATACCGCCTGCCAGCCGACCTTATCCGCGCCAAGGCCGGGCATTGCAATCGGGGCTGCAAGCAGATTGTCGCCGAAGAAATACTGCTGAGCATTTTTATATGCCTTTTCATCATTAGGGTATTGCATATACATCGCGCGGTTCAGCGGAATCGATTCCCTGCAAGACTGCGCCGCGCTGGAATAGATATACGGGAAAAGCTCGGAGCGCAAGTGGAAGCTGATTCGCATGGAATCCTCAGCCCATTTTGGATAGGTCCAGGGCCTGCGGTCCAGCGCTTCATTTCGGGTCGAATGAGATCGAAGCGCCGCAGTGGTTGCTCCGAATTGGCACCATCGCGTGTAGGATTCCTCGTTGCGGTTGCCCATGTGCCCGCCGATATCATGCGACCAGAAAAAGCAGCCCACATTGCCTGCTGCTGACGTGAACGGAACCTCAGCAGCAAGCATTTTCCAGTCTGTGTAGGAGTCGCCTGAGAAATGGATCGGGTGGCGATGATCTCCCCATCCCGCCCAGCGGCTGAAAGATAGGCCGCGTTTGCCGCCTTCGGAAGTGTGCTTGTAATAGTAATTATTAAGCCACCTGAGGTTAGTGAGGCCTGCAATGCTGCGGGTATCGGGGTATTGCTGCCAATCCAGCCACCAGAAATCAACGCCCTCTTTCTCAAGCGGTTCGTGCGTGTATTTGAAGAGGGTGTCCAGATATTGCTTGTTGCCGGCATCGTAGGTGATGGTTTCACCTGATGCCGGGTCTTCGCCCATGGCGCGCATGAAATCCGCATACATGTCTTCGTGAGGGCCGACGCCATCTGCGGGGTGAACGTTCAGCGTGACCGCTAGCCCTTGCTCGTGGAACCATTTAAGAAGGTCTTCAGCATCCGGCAGAAGTTTGCGGTTCCAAGACCAGCCGGTCCAGCCGTCCTTGTGCCAGTCCATATCCATGACCATCACATCCAGCGGAAAATTGTGCTCTGAATACTCGGCAACAATCTTTCTATATTCATCAGATGTATAGGGCCAGTAGCGGGAATACCACGTTCCCAACGCGTATTTGCGAGGCATTGGCACTGCGCCGCCGATGGTAGTCAGCGATTTCAGCGCGGCCTTGTAGTCGTCACCATAGCCGAAAAGATACCAATCCGTGCCAGCGTGGTCTCTTTGCTTGACCCAATCGGCGGTGAATAGATGCCGTGTGGAATCATCCAGCAGAAACCAGCCGTCTCGCGAGATCAAACCGGGGCTGAGCGCTTGGGAGCCGTTCCATCCATCAAGCGTGCGCTCGGTGCCGCCGAGATTGCCTGTGTTTGGCATGTCCGGTTTCCATTGGCAGGTAGAATCGCCTTTCCTGATTTGCGCCTGCAGATTTTCGGCGCTCAGCGGTTTGCCGTCTGATTTATACGTCAGACGAATAACGCCCGTATCTATGATGAGCGTGCCGTTATCGGATGTGACTTTATACCCCTTAAATCTTGCCGAGCGGTTAACAGCAAATAGCGACGGCTCATCCACGAACCCTCCGTCTTTCTTCTGCTCGATTCTTATGAGTTGCGCTGTGATTATTGTGAACCGCACATCGCCGATTATCTCTATGCCTGAAACGGCGGCCATTCCAGCCGCAGGCGCCGTGCAGGCTAAGGTCGCGAATGCCAATATTTGCTCTTTGCGCATTAGAATATCTCCTCCAGGTAATTGCTTCTCATCAATTACTGACGATAATATTATACAGGAATTATATGGTTTGGGTAGTTTGAATAGTGGAACAATTGTGTTATCATGTCAGTGAAAATGTAATCACAGGAGAATAACATGGTAAGAACACAGATCCAACTGACTGAAAAGCAATATCAGGAGTTGAAGAGAGTTGCCACCCTTAAGGGCGTTTCAGTGGCTGAGGTTATTCGTCGATCCGTTGATAATACGCTCGCGTCTGAGACTCTGCCGAATATGAACGAGATAAAGGCCAGAGCGCGCGGGGTCTTTGGCGCTTTTTCCGATAGCCAACCTGATGTCTCCGAAAATCACGATCAATATCTATCGGAGGCTTATGAGGCATGAATGTGTTTGTCGATACGTCAGCATTCTACGCCGCACTGTCAAAGACAGATGCTAACTACGCGAAAGCGATTAGCGACTGGAACGCTCTGATGGACGATGAGCAGGTGAGGTTCTGCACATCGAATTATGTTATCGTAGAGACCTGTGCTCTCGTTAGGAACAGGCTTGGCAATGACGCGGTTCGCAGCTTTCTTGACAGTCTCTTGCCGCTTGCTATGGTGATCTGGGTGGATCAGAATACCCACAAGATCGCCACAGCCGCAATGCTGGCTCAAGGTAAGAACAGGCCAAGTCTTGTTGATTGTTCATCTTTTGCGATTATGCGTGATAATAATATTGATAAGGCTTTAGCTTATGATAAGCACTTCTTGCAGGAAGGGTTTGCCTTGTAATAATGATCTCAGGGGGACTCCGGCCCAGTAAGGTCAAAGTGGGTCTAATATATGAAGTGTAATTCTCTGTTATAGAAGGAAATCAGCCTATACATCACTAATCTTAGACTTAGTCTGATGTCGTCAGGGCAGCATGACAACGCGAACGAACTGAGCGATAATTTTAAGGAGACTTTTATGCAATACACGCATCTTGGTAGGACGGGGCTTGAGGTCAGCCGTCTTTGCCTCGGCACAATGAACTTCGGACCTCACACAACCGAGCCGGATAGCCATGCGATAATGGATCGCGCAATTGAGCACGGAATCAACTTCTTCGATACTGCCGATGTCTATGGATGGAAGACGGGCGAGGGGATTACAGAAAAGATCATCGGCAATTGGTTTTCGCAGGGTGGGGGAAGGCGCGAGAAGATCGTTATCGCCACCAAGGTCTACGCTGAGATGGGCAAGTGGCCCAACGAATCCAAGCTTTCTGCGCTGCATATCAAGCGGGCCTGCGAGGGCAGCTTGAAGCGCCTCAAGACCGATTATATCGACCTCTACCAGATGCACCATATTGACCGCAATACTTCCTGGGAGGAGATTTGGCAGGCGATGGAGCAGCTTGTGGCTGAGGGCAAGGTCATATATGTGGGCAGCAGTAACTTCGCCGGGTGGCATATCGCGCAGGCCAGCGAAAGAGCTAAAGCCCGTAATTTCATGGGGCTTGTTGCCGAGCAGTGTCTTTACAATTTGAACGCTCGCACGGTTGAGATGGAAGTTTTGCCTGCTTGCGAGAGCTATGGTATGGGTGTGATCCCCTGGAGCCCATTAGCCAGCGGACTATTAGCCGGAGCGCTTAAAAAGGCAGCCAAAGGCAGAAGATCTGAGGGCGGCGTAATGGAAAACATAGAACGCAACCGCTCTAAGTTGGAGAAATATGAGGCTTTGTGCGCTGAGCTTGGCGAGAACCCTGCAAATGTTGCGCTTGCGTGGCTGCTATCGAACCCCGTGGTTACCGCGCCCATTATAGGGCCGCGTACGCTTGTGCAGTTGGATGAGTCTTTACGAGCCTTGGAGATCAAGTTGTCCCCGGAAACTTTAACAAAGTTGGACGAAATCTTCCCTGGACCAGGTGGCGTGGCCCCTGAGGCATTTGCGTGGTAGATGTGTAGGTTTATGGACTAAAGTTATGCAAAGTTCGGCGGTATCGGGACAAGGGTGTCCCGATACAACTAAATGCAGCAAGATTCATCAAACATCAATTCCTGCGGCTATTTTCTTGCGTCCCACTCGTCCCTGAGCATCGAGTATATCTCCAAATCCACCGAACCATTTATCGAATGCCCAACCTTTCGCATCGTCCCCTCATAATGAAACCCGAGGCGGCGCGGTATTGCTCTGCTGCGGGTGTTTTCGGGCTCGACACGTATCATAATCCGATTGAGATTTAGCGACTCAAATGCGTATTGCATCACCGCAAGGCAGGCCTTGGTCATCAGTCCCTTGCCCTCATACTCTTTTCCAAGCCAGTAGCCGATTTGCGCGGTTCCTACATGCTGATTGATATCATGCAGGCCGATGCTGCCCGCGATCTTGCCTTTATAAGTGATTGCGGCGAGGAGACCTTCCGTGTATGCAAATTGCCTCAACATGCTCTGAATGAACACGCGGCCGTCCTCAGGTGATTTTTCGCTGTCTACCCAGGGCAACCATTGCCGCATATGCTCGCGGTTTGCATCCACCAGCTCATACAGCTCTTCAGCATGCCTGGGCTCCATCAGCAAGAGTTCTGAGTTGTCATCGAGTTTGTGTGTAAACATGCTTTGGATTTCGGCGTTTGGTAGGCAGATTCCTTCTTGAGGATAGAAAGTGGGTAATTATCTTGCTGCAGTCTGTTTCGGGGCCGCTTTGTATTCCACAAGAGCAATATACTGATTCTTTTCGGGGTATTTTGCGCCGATGGAAGCACGATTGCCATCCATTTCGGCTTCGCCTTCGAATGTGTCGCCATCTTTTTGAAGCTTATACCACTTGCTGCCTACCAATACTTGCACGGCTTCGGCGTTTGGCGCTATCAGCTTGAAAAGCTCAACTTTGCCAAGCTCCATCACAGCATCCATAGGTGACTCTAGAGATACATTTTTTGTGTAGTATGAATCGCAGGCATTTGGGTAAACAATATTGGGCTCTGCCATCGAGTTCACCTTAACTACATAAGTGGCAACTTGATTGAACTTTTCTACCGTAGTTGTTTTGCGCGCAGCGTAAAGATGCAGTAGATAATTGCCTGTTTTAGGAAAAGACATAATTACTACGGCTTGCTCATCAGCTTTTTTGACCAGCGTAGTTGCTTCTTCGCACTCTGCGTTGCCCTCGTGGATTTCGGCAGCAATCAATACATCGTTCGGTACACTCAGCAATAACCGCAGTTTGGAGTCACATACCAATTGCGCATCGCGATGGCTGATCAGCCCAAGGTCATAATCAAAGAATGACGGTTTCAGACAAACCTGCTTGTCATACGCGCTTTTGTCTATGGGCTTGTCAAGTAATTGCCATTTTGATTCTTCGGGAAAATGGTCATATATAAACTTTTCCGGTGCGGTCAAAAAAAAGTGGTAGTTTCTGTTGTGGACAAAGCGCTTATTAGAATCCAAGTATCCTGCGCCCCATGCGCAGTCGATCAATCGCCATTTTCCATTAGTCTTAACAGCATTCCATGCGTGATCAGGCTCGGATTTGCGCATGCCGATTATATAACCAACACCTCTGGAATAGCCGGGAATAGCCACCTGATCAAGGTTCATGACTTTGGCGAGAGCGCCGAAGAGATTCACATAGCCGCCGCATACAGCTTTGCGGGTTTTTAGTATTTTTTCTGCATCCTGGCTGCCGTAATTACCACGTACCAGCGCTTGGGCATCGTAGACGATGTGCAGGGTGATCCAGTCGTATATGGCGCGCGTCTTTTCAAGATCGTTCTTACAGAGGCTGTTAAGATAAGCGGCAAGGCTCTTGACTGATGTTTCAGCAGATTTAGGGGTCACGCTGACTTGCTGATCAATAGTGGCGAAATCAGGCATGGATTGAGCGGCGCCGAATGCTGGCGCGCACAAAACCATAAAGCAGAAAAGGATTGCAGCGAATTTTGCTGTCCTGCCTATCACGTCCAATCGCCTCCGTAGGGATACCAGCCAATAGTAGCTAAGTGTATAATGCCATGTAATTCTGGTTTTGGCAAGTGGGCTTTAAGTAAATATAGAGTTTTTTCCCGATGTCCGATGTTTCGGGATTTTGGTTTCATCAAGCCTGAGCGCATAGTGCATCCCGAAATCCCGAAACATCAAGGAACTATTTGATATCCTATCTATTTCAATACAGCCACCCCATAAGCATCGATTGTCAGTGATTTCTCGATTGCCTCACATGTAATTAGATTGGTGCAAGGTTCGGGTATTGAGACATTCTGCGTTTGTTCGGTGTGGTTGATGATAAACGTCAGCTTTTTGCCCTCTCCGACACGCTCGCAAGCTTCCACGTCCTGCGGGGTGGGAATGCCGAGCGTTACACCGGCGTCTTTGGCTACGGCGTCCATCAGAGTGATCATGAAATCGCTTTCCGGTTGAGTGCCGATGTAATAGGCTTTGCCCTTGCCGAAGCTGTTGCGGGTGATTGCGACCCCATAGGATATGAAGCCGCCATCGTATTTCGCCATCACTTCAGCCCCTCTTAGTTCGAGCAAATCAAGCCAGACATTAACGCGCGAGGTGTGACCATTGATCTCACCCATTGAGCCCCAAATCATATTCTCTTCTGATGCCTCCGGGGAATGATATTCTTTGACGACAACACCGAACACGTCCTGAAGAAGTCCCGGCAGCGGCTCGTCGAATATCAAACCGGTTGCGTCTTTTACCGCGCTGCGATAGGTCATAACCAGCGTGCCGCCGTTTTGTACGTAGTCTTTTAGCAATGCGGCCCGCTTTTTTGTCAGCACAAAGTGAGCGGGAGCCACCACAACCTTGTATCCTGAGAGGTCGGCATCTTTCGTGAGGATGTCCACGGCGATATTGTTTTCAAAAAAGCCCTTGTAAAGGCTCACGAGCGTTTTTACATAAGAAAGCTCGCTGTTGCTCTTTTGATATCTGAATGCAAATCGGCTGTCATAATCGTTCAAGAATGCAACTTCGGCTTTAACGGTTGTGCCTTCGAGCAGGTCTTCGAACTTAAGCAACTCATCGCGGGTTCGTTTAATCTCGGAATAACGGCGATTCGTGGCGCCATCGTGGTTTAGAATGCCATGCCAATATTGCTCAGTACCAGATCGGCAAACGCGCCATCTGAAGTAGATCATAGCATCCGCACCCCTGGCGATTGCCTGGTAGGTCCATTCTCGGATTCTTCCGGGCCTTGGAGATGCACTCATCTCGCCCCAACCGCCGGGCCCGCTCATTTGCTCCATCATCCAGAAATTCTTTCTCAAGTAACCTCTGGTAATATCATGCCCAGCGGCAATCATTGCAGGGTCAGCGCTACCGAATGGATAGTTATCCCAAGAGGCAAAATCAAGATGATCCGCGATCTGCTGATAATTAATTTCATCCGGGGAAATTCCCATGAAATTGTGAGTGATAGGCTTATCGGAATATTGCCTGATGAGCTTGATTTGGCGTTTTGTGAATGATTCATAGCTATCAGAAATGAATCTTCTATAATCGAGCGCGAGGCTCGGATTTGGGGCTCCGCTGGTTGCCCAAGGTAATGGAATCTGCCGCCAATCAGTGTAGGTTTGGCTCCAGAATATAGCGCCCCACGCAGCTTCGAGCGCTTGCAGCGTGCCGTATTTTTCCTGCAGCCATTTTTGGAACAATTTCTGGCATTCGTCGCAATAACAAGGCGCCCAGAATTCATTATCTATCTGCCAGCCATAAACACCGTCGTTCCCGTCCATTGCATCCGCAAGAGCTTCGATTATGTGATCGCACGCTTCAAGATATTCGGGCTGATTGATGCAGCTTTGCTGCCTGTTGCCGAATGTAATCTGCTGCCTCTGTTCATTGACACGCATCACACTCGGTTTGTTAATGCAAAGCCATGCGGGCGGGGTGGCTGTGGGCGTCCCAATTACGGATTGAATTCCGTGGTCGTTGAGTATATTAATAGCGCGCAAAAGCCAATCAAAGTCAAATTCGCCCTCGCGCGGCTCCATTTTGACCCATGCGAACTCAGCCAGCCGGGTTATATTGAAGCCGGCTTCCTTCATCATACGCGCATCGGTTTCCCAACGCTCCTCCGGCCAGTGTTCAGGGTAATAATCGGCGCCAAATCGCATTTCATCCTCCGCTGCCTATAGGCTTCTATTATTCCAATAAGGATTAGTTAGACTTCAATGCCCCAATAACCTTCATGGATTGGTGATTAGAGGTACAATAAATAAAGGTGCGGGGGGATTATATCCCCGCACCCATACAATGTTTTCGCTAATTATCGAAAACTTAGCGCAGCTTGTTAGCCAGCGCCGAACCGAAGTTTGCGCGCCTTGCCGCAGCGTACTCTTGTCTCGCTTCAGAATACAGACCACAAGATTCATACGCCACGCCCAGCGCCAGGTGAGAGCCGGGCATCTGGCTGCGAACCTTTTGAATAGTGTTGTAACCGTGATCGGAGAGCACTGCGAAATTGGATGCTGCAGACATTGCCCATTTATCGCTCTCGCTTCGTCTGACTCCAACCCGCCACTGATAAACTCCGCCGCGCGGCAGGGAGGTCGGCGCCATCATAGATGTCTTATCGGTTGTCTGGTCGATTAGTATTCGACCGGTTTTATCGTAGACAGTCACTTTGTAGGAGCTCGCCATGTCGATTTTGGACCATTTCAGCGTCGGATTGGAAGAGAATATAACCTTATCGGACGGTTCGATCAACTTAGGCGCTATAGCTTCAGAAGAGTTGTTGGCGCCATTGGATCTTACTGTAAATTCGGTCATCGAAACTTGATATGGCTCGTCGAGTTTGACTTTGCCGGTTTGAAGCTTTTCGTTAATCGAAGCGGCTATACGCACTTCCAAAGCTGTGCGGGGCGAACCATCGCCAGCCTTGGCCATTTGCAGCTTGCCGTTCTCTCTGATAATTCGGTAATTCCCATCATTTAACAGGATTTCCGGCCTGGCAGCGATAACTGTCGGCTTATCAACGCCTGGGATAATGTTGATAGGCTTTTCAGGAAGATTAGCCTGATGCGCGACTTCTTGCTTAGCTGCAATCGGCGCTTTGGCAACAGGCGCGGTCTGATTAGACATTTTCAAAAGCCCAAAGAACATATATGCCGAGAAAGCAACAACGCCCACAGCGCCCATGCCAGCCAGCGCTCTTTTCCAAATCGGGGTTGCCGTTCTTGCGGCTTGCTTGCTCATACCCGGAGCAACCGTCACTGACGGCCGCATCAACGCATGAGAGCGCAACTCAGCCATCCGGCTGACATCGCGTGTGCAAGGCTCGCAGCTATTGACATGCGATTGCATGGCTTTTGCCTGATCGGTATCCAGTTCATTTTCGACGTAAGCCGATAATTGCTCATACTCTGGGCAATCATTTGCGCCCAGCAGCAAAGCTCCCAGATCAAGAGCCATCTTCTTGGAGACGAACATATTACTGATTGCCGCCCTGCATTGCGCGCAGCCGCAAACGTGTTCATCCATCTCCAAAAGCTGCTTGGAATCCAGCTTTCCGTTGACGAAATTTTCTAATTCACTTATATTTGGGTGTTTCATGATCTTTCACCTACGATTATGTAGG
Source organism: Armatimonadota bacterium (assembly GCA_026392045.1). Lineage (GTDB taxonomy): Bacteria > Armatimonadota > UBA5829 > UBA5829 > UBA5829 > JAMCYN01. The sequence continues at coordinate 4,548 of JAPLCU010000127.1, read as the reverse complement.
ACGAATCGCTCAGCGCAATCTTGCCAAAATAATCTGATTTATTAACAACAATATTTTTGCATCAGCCGCTGCAGGCGGATCAGAGATTCCGCCCGAACAATGGCTTCGGCATCAGGATACCGAAGCAACTAACTAACAAAGGCTTCGGCATCAGGATACCGAAGCAACTAATTAGAAAAAGCCGATGTGTTGAAAAATCAACACACCGGCCATTTGATTATGGGCTGATATTGTAACAGCTCACTCTTGCTGTTTTGTCATTCCGAACTTGATTCGGAATCTAAACCTTGAGCGTAACAGATCCTGAATCGAGTTCAGGATGACATGTGATTCGCACCAAGTCTGAGCTCTTACCTGATATTGATTTACTTGACCTCAGCCCAAGTTACTCTCTTGTCTTCACCCACAATCCACAGGCCGCCCTTGACGGTTACGTCCTTGCCATTGAATGAGGGATCAGTAGCATCGCCTGCGGTCGCGGGCGTGACATTGATCTTTGCGCCGCCGCTGGAGACCACGTAATGGTCTTTCTCAACACTTTCTACCTTGCCCTGGATTGCCACAAGAGCGCCTTCCGGCAGTCTCTGGAGTTGTTCCACTTTGTACTTGTGGTATCCGGTCATATTGGAAACAGTCGCGCTCTCAGCGCTTGAGAGGCCGGTTTCGTTGCCAGCTTTGTCTCTGATCTTGAACTGATAAGTGTATGTTCCATCAGCAAGCTCAGGGGTTACCCATTTGTTTTCGGTAATCCAGCCGCTGTCGGGAGCATCGCCCTTGACGCACTTGAAGAAGTATTCAACCGGCTCTTTTTCGATTGAGTTCTCATTTCTCGGTTCGTATACAGGCATAGCTCGCAGAGATACTTTGTTTTCCACTGTAGAGTAAGGCAGAGTCTGCCACTCGCCGAGTCTGTATCTGGCTGGCGGGGTGGTGTCTCTTGCAATTGCAGACTTGGCAGCAGAAACAGCGCCATCTTTGCCAGCATATCTGATCTGAACGGTGTACCTATTCATGGCGCCAGCAGTAAGACCGGTATCAGTCCAACTATTGCTTGCCTGCCATGCGCTTGCGATACCGTTGTTTCTGGAGAATTTGTATTCCACCAATCCAGGAACGGCGGGTTTCTTAGCGATCATCTTAATTGCAGTGTCACTGATACCCGCAGGGGCAACAACGAACTCAGCCGCAGGTGCGGCAGCAGGCTTGGCAACTGTCGCGCCCGCAGGAGCCGAGGCAGCCGATTCCAAGCCGCTATTATTCCTCATCTTAACCGTGTATGTGTAAGCGCCGGGCTTGAGCATGCAATCAGTGTAGCGGTTGGTGGAAATCCAGCCGCTGTCATGGCCGCCGCCGCTCATGCACTTGAAATAGTATTCCATCCAACCAAACTTCTCGGCTGGTCTGGTCGCAGACATAACAATCGCAGCATCATCGATAGCAGTCGGGGTCACAAGGAATTTGGGAACTTCCGGCGTGGGAGTCCACAAAATTGCTCCAGAAATGCTCGCAGTCTTGTTCGTCACTGATGCAGCAATCTTCGCGATAACAGAATCTTCCTGCGGCTGAACATAGGCGCGGAAGTCATCTATCATACCTATGAAGTAGTTGCCCTTGTCGTCTCTGCCTATGTAATCTGCGTTGTTGCCTGCAAGAGTGTTTTCGGCGAGGACGTCGTCCGGGTTCACGGTCATTTTGCTGTTGGTGGCAACCGCCTTACCGTCTATATAGAGCGTGCCTGTGTCGCCTTTCAAAGTAACGGCAACATGCGCCCATTTGTTTGTGGAAAGCGCAGAATCTCCGACCAGAACCTGCTCGCCAGCTTTGCCGGTATTGCTGATAACAAACGCCACTTTGCCGTCCGCGTTCTTCGGAGTAAGATAGGCATATTTATTGGCGCCATCGCCGAAGTTTAGAATTTTCTGATCAGCAGCGCCGCCAGTCCAGCTGACCCAGATTGCGTACGTAGTATCTTTGAAGTCCGCTACGTCTCTTCTGAGCTCTATGTATTGATCTTTGCCATTGAGAGGCAGCACGTTGCCTAGCGCTGCATCGCCGACCGTTACAGTTCTTGGTGACCCCATCAGAATGCCGTGAACGCAGCCGAATGTGTCATGAGCATAGATGGTGTTGGTTCTATCATAGACTTTAGGCTTGCCAGCGGCATCAATCCAGTAAGCGCTCGACCCGTCTGCTGCAAGTTTGGCTGTGTCGGCATAAGCATCGGTTGGTTCGAAGTGGAAACCGCAATAAATGCCAAGGTTGTCCGGCTGCTTGTCGCCGTAGGACTGATCGGCGCCCCAAACCCAGCACATAAGCGTGCCTTTATCGAGATTACAGCCGTTGGCTGTGTCATATTCCTTGATTGCGGTGCCTTTGACTTTGATGTTGCCATAGTCGCAGGTGTTGCCTTTCTCGGTGGCGCAGCCGAACAGATCGCCTCCGCCCATCAGGGTGCAGCGCTCAAGGGCTCTGCCGTTTTCATATATCTTCCAGTTGCCGCCGACGGTCGCCCAGTCGCGCACTTTGCCATTGTCGTAAACCTGCACGCTGTCTTTTACCAGCGCATGGCCGGAGACAATGGCGTTGTCTTTAACAACTGCGTTGCCCATAACGCACGCATAGTCTTCAATGCGAGCGTTGCCGAGCGCCTGAGCATTGCCCAGAACCTTGGCGTTGGGGCCTACGAAAACTGAAGCTTCTACTTTGGCAGAATCAGCTACAAAACCGCCGCCGTTACTGTGAGGCTTGCCTGAAACATCCTTCGCTTGGCTCATAACGCTCTCGAAGGCAGTTGCCTTGCAGTTCGGAAAGGCAACTTCATAAGACATCGGCTGCAATGGCAAATCAGAAGGCAAAGGACGAGAGAAGCCTTCATAGCCCATGAAATCAGGGGTTGCGGCTACTGCCAGGAAGAGCTTGTTTTCATCATCCGCGAGAGTGATTCCGTTGACGCCGCCGTTCCACATTGTGCTGTAGCGCGGTTCGCCATTGTCATTAACTGCCACTAATGTGGCTCTCATATCAGAATGTCTGATGGGGTCCCAAAGGGGCTTGAAGTTGACATTAACCTGATAAGCCTGGCCTTTGGGCTTGCCGTTGAGAGCTATCGGAACCAAATTGTAACCCACCTGCATCGGAGCATGGGCAAATGGCACTCTAAACCATGTGGTGTCGCCATTTCTTCTCTCAAGCTCAGTATAGCCGCGCCTATAATTCTCGTTATAAGGATCCTGTGAGCGGGAAACTGATTTCTTAAAGAACTGACCTCGCTCATAATCCCAAGTAACGCTGTGGGAGGCCATGCCGCCGATAGTGTCTTTGAAGAAATTGTATGAGTCAGGGCCGTGGTTGGTGTCCAGGCGAACGATGGCGTCATACATATACTCGCCGCCCTTGGCTTTGGTGCCATTTGCCTGAGTCCAAATCTTGTTGACTATATCGTAGCCGTAACCCGGCTGCTCTCTCATATATTCAAGAATTGGCCAGCAATCATAGTAGTTGCGTCCGTGAGGAATAGAAAGATAAGGCTGGATTGCGCCTCCAGGGCCAGGATATGCATTATTATACTGAAGCATAAACCAGTTGGAAGTGCCCTCATGCCACATGCCGTCATAGGGGGTTTCATTAAACCCTTCAGCGTTGATAATGCTGGTGTGGTTGTATTCATGCGGAGTGGCTCCGGAAGGTGTATCAAAAGAAAGATAGCCGGGAGGCAGCGCGAAAATAGGATATCCTCCGCTGTCAACGCCGCCCCACGCGCCGCTGGCGAAGTTGCCGGTGCAGCTCATGATAAGGTTGTTACGGCGCATCTTGCCGTCCTTGTTGTTCTCAGGCTTCGTGGACCATCCAGTAGAATGGAAACCCATGCCGTTTGGCGGCGCATCATGAAACCTGTGAAACACGCCCTCAAGCATCTGAAGATTGCCCTGAACCATTTGCTCGGTTACTTCCTTGAAGCCATTGTTAGCGTCTCTAGCGGCTTGAGGGTCTTTCTCTGCTGAAGCTCCCTTAGCCCATGTGATGCGAAAATGCTCAGACCTGCGGTAGTTGTACTTTGGATCATTGCTTTTCTGCTCACTATCGTTGTCTAACCAGGCTTGTGCTCCGACCATTGATGGCACGGCGATAATGCACAAACCAAGAACCAGCATCCTGAGCTCCGCCGAAGGGCCGATTCTACATCCATTCTTGCGTTTCATACTGTGATTCCTCCTTGTCTAATGAAACTCGCTGCAGATATTCTACCAGACGAGCTATATCGGACATGTTGCTATATGCTACACGCCCGGTAGTAGAATATCATTTAGAAGATAAATACGCAAGAGCTTGAAACAGATGTAAGAGCTCAGACTTGGTGCGAATCACATGTCATCCTGAACTCGATTCAGGATCTGTTAAGCTTAAGGCTTAGATTCCGAATCAAGTTCAGTACCGTCCCATAATTATTGAAACAAGTCATTATTGCCTATGGTTTACGCTCATAACCCTATGGTTTCCGCTGATCCCATTGTTGGTTTTTGCAGCCAGGTGTCATAAGGAAATGCTAGA
>JAPLCU010000056.1 GCA_026392045.1 Armatimonadota bacterium | reverse complement strand
AACACGCACGTCTGTAAATTTTTCTTGTGTACATCAATTCCAACGTATATCATGATCATGGCCTCCTTTGGGTCTTGAATTAACTCCATTGTAGCGCATGCTACGTAAGGAGGCCACTACATTTTCATTACATCAGCATACCGAACTTCGGCATCAGGATACCGAAGCAACTAAGACCCAAACTACAGTCGCAACCAGCGTTTCCACCAAGGTTTTTTCTTGGGAGCAGGTTGAGTTACTTGTGTTGGCGTGGCTGCTAATTCCACTTTTTGGGTCCAATTCCATTTCCATTCGCCGTTCCAGAATCTGGTGGTTTTGCCTTCGGGTGTTGTGGCCTTTACATCTTTCCAGTTTTTGGCGCGCTGACCGAAGCGGAGTGTGTCACCCGTGAATTGAATCACGAAAAAGCCGTTTTCGAGCTGGCCTTCATTGACGCAGAGCCATTTCTTTATCTCACCATCCGGAGCCCATTCTCTGATGCCGGTGCCGCTGTGGCCGTAGATATACATGACTATGTTATAGTCTTTCACGGCTTTGTAGAGGTCTGCCCAGTCGTCTTTGACCCACCAATCGCTGTCGAACCCCATGTGGCTCATCAAAACTACGGGCTTCCCGCTCTTGCCGACATTCTTTTCGAGGTCAGCCTTGAGGAATGTAAGCGCGCCCTGCGGGTCATGCCAGACTGGAGAATAGCGGATGCCATCGCGCTGTTTATCGGCTGCGTAGATGCCGAGGCTTACGAAATGGACGTCTGCCCAATCCCATGAATACTGCAGGCCGCTATCGGAGATGTTGGAAATCAGGCCTTTCTCTTTGCGGATTGTGTTGCGCTCTTTGAGATGAGCTTGCGAGCTGAAGCCATTCTTCTCTTTGCCCACGGGCGGGCCATCGTGGTTGCCCCATGTCTCAAAAATCGGGTATTTCAGAACTCCGTCTTTGCCATCGAGGCCGCATTGTTCAACAAAAGTAGCGTATTGCCTTTCGCTCACCACGACATCACCGGTTTTCATGTCGCCGTCGTCGATAATGTCGCCCAGGCCCATAACGCCTTTCGGGTCTTGAACCCGGCCGCCGCCAAGTTCGTCGGGCCAGGTTAGATCTGTCACACAGTTTATTGCCCTGATCGTGTCCAGATCACGCGTGTTGCGGTCTTCGTTTTTCAGTGCAGCGTAATGGCAATCAGACATAGAGAGGAATGTGAAATCGCGCTCAGCAGCGGGAGCGCCCTGCCCCAGTAGAATGCAGATTGAGAGAGCTAAATAGATGTAAAACCTTTTCATATACTTGTCCTTTCTTTTGTTTACGAAGCGTTGATAAATCGATCTAGCATCCTGAGCTCCGTCGAAGGGTGCGGTCAAGTATAATCACATGTCTCTTCGTAGCCGCATACTTCGACGGAGCTCAGCATGCTCACATCGTACATTTACATAGGCGGCTCCGCAATGCAAGGCCGCCTATTGTTGTTTACTTACTTAGTTTCGTCAGGGCCGATGCCATTGGGAGCGCCGCTCGATGGGTCGACTTCGGTGGCAGGGGACGGCAGGTATTTTTCGTCTGTGGTGATAATAATCTTATCAACCAGCAGGGCGTCCTGAGTCATCCAGATGTTAAGCGTTTGAATGCCAGGGGCTGCCACGTCAAACTGCTTGCTGCGCACCCAGCGCAAGCCAGTCCAATTCATTTCGATCTTGCCCCAATCTTCGCCTTTCATATCAAAACCGACGTTTACAATATGATCCATCCAGTGCTCGCCAGAGCCGCGCACCCACACCCAATGAGCGCCGGCCTTGGTGAAGTTAATCTGATAGTCTAATCTGGGCTTGAGGTCCAGGGTTTTGCCCATGCCCAGCAGACCGGTCTTAGAAGAGGTGGTCATGTAGCCTTCGCCGCTGTAGGGTGCATCAGATCTATCACCAGCCCAGCTGCCATACCAGATATCGACTTTCTTATTGCTTGAAAACTCCCACTTGTAACCGGCGTTACCCTCGGTCTTGTTGGTGAAGTGTTCGGCTTCGATAACTGTTAGGCCGTTAGCAGGCTCGTTGACTGCCTTGGAGGTATCCCATTTGGCAGTGATAGTATCTGATGGGTTAGGGAGTTCCATAGATTGGCCCTGCGAACCAGGTCTATTGAAAGTAAAGCGCATCTTGTAATGGAACGCGTATTCTTTGCCTGCCGCAAGGTCCTTGAACTCGCAATATGGCTCTTTTTGCCACCCGCTGCTCTTTGCGCTGCCGCTGGTTTCTTCGAAGTTGTATTCAATGCTTCCGCGCATTCTGTCTGAGTAGTCTTTGGCCTGCATAACAGCGCTCGTGCCGCTAACCATAACCGGCTGCAGCGAGCTCCACTCAGGCTTATCGATTGGTTTGAACATTCGCACGAATTCGCCGTCCTTCTCAATGCGGCTTTCTCTCATCGTGCCCTTACCGATCATATCCTTGTCGATATTGAGCTCATCGGTCGGTTTGAACTCCTCAGGAGTCGCAGTCGTTAGAATAAACGAATCCAGGCTGGAGGCATCATCACCCATCCAGACAGATAGCGTATGTACGCCGGGAGCGGTGACATTGAACGGCTCCAACGGCTTGTTGGCGTCGCCCTGAGTCTTCCATCGGTATGTGTTGTTTTGCCAGCCGGGGAACGCCTTCTGAGGCTGCTGACCATCTACGCTCACATATACAAACTCGCTGCGGTAGTATCGGCCGATTCCGCGAGTCCACAGATAGTATTTGCCGGGCTGGTCTACCTTGAATCGATAATCAAGCCTCGGAGCATCCAGCATATAATCGCCAATTGCAGGGCCGTTTTCAGGCGCGGCATACACTGCGCCCTCGCCTCGGAAACCTGCGCACATGTCTTCAATAACCCAGTCGTGGAACTTGCCCTTAACTTTGTTCTGGAAATGCTCAGCTTCCATCACGAACATTGCGGGATTAGCGCCCTGAGTTGTGTTTGTCACATAATAGGCCAGGCTTTCGAACTTCGCGGACTTCTCGGGGGAAGTTGCGGTTTCGTTCTTGCTGGCATCGCGCATTTTGACCGTGTAGGTGTAAGTTTCGCCTGCCTTGAGGCTCTTGTCTTCGTAGATCGGCGATGTCTGCCATTGGCTGCTGTGTCCCTTGCCGGTGGTCTCGGTGAAGAGATATTCAACACCCACCCTGGGGTCGCAGCCGATTGTCGCATACATAATCACGCTGGAATCGCTATAAGAAATAGGCTCTATGCGCCACTCAGCCGGGTTCGGTGTCGGAGGAGCATTATCAACCAGAGCGATGGAATAGACGGTAGCGGAATCTATTTGCCCCCTGAAATAGCCGCCGTCAAGACCTCGGCCAAGATAGCATGTTGTTGCTTCGATATCTTCAGGGTTGAGGGTCATCTTGTCGTTCTGACCGACTATCTGGTCGTCCAGATAAAGCGTGCCGAGGTCCTCGGAGAGCATCACCTTAAGGTCGACCATCTTGCCGGTAGGCAGCGCGCTCTTGGCCTTGATCGCCTGCGCTTGACCATCTTTCACAATCACGAACGATATTACACCGTCAGCATCGGCAGGTGTCAGATAAATGCAGTTTTTGGCGTCCGAACCGGCTCCGAAGAGAACCTGATTCTTGCCGCCAGCCCAGTTGGTTTTGAAAACCAGGGTAACATCGTGCATATCGGCGACGTCTTTTTGGAGCTCTACAAACTGGTTTTTGCCATTGAGGGTGATTGTCCCATTAGCGACTGTGGGTTTGCCCACCAGATAACCGTAAGTGACGCCGAATGTGTCCAGCGCAAGATACGGATGAGCCTTATCAAACAGATATTGAGCGTAGACGCCGTCCAGGTCTTGATCAAGCTCGCCTGCGTTTTTGCCTGTGGCCCAGCTCCATGTGAACCATGCGCCCTTGGAGATTTCGTTACCCTTGGCATACATACCGTCCACGATGCTGGCGCCATAGTTGTTTCCATAGGAAGCGGATACGCCCTTGATGGTGGCAAACTCGGATGCGCTGCCGCCATTAACGCCGTGCTCAGCTACCTTTGCGAAGTTGGTGAGCTTGGAGGTCACGCTGCCGAAATCGCGCACCTTGGCATAGTCTCTTACGAGCGCATTTCCCGATACTAGCGCATGTCCACTGATAACGGCATGGTCGCGAACAACCGCGTTGTCTTTAACAACCGCGTAGTCTTCGATGCGAGCTTTGCCCTGAACGCTTGCTTTGCCGAGCACTTGAGCATTGGGCCCTACGTAAGCAGTCTCTGCAACAGTTGCGCTGTCAGCCACAAACCCGCCGCCGTTGGCGTGTGCCTTGCCTGCCACGGTCGGTTTTTCGGGAATCCAAACGTCCTTGGGGGCGCACCCGGTCATTCTTACGGTGAATGGGAACTGGCTCTGCTCGAAGCTGCGGTAGTCGGCGCTGGCGCCATCGCCAGCCATCTCGATCATCATGGTCTTAGGCGTTGCTGCCACGACCAAATAGAGCTCTTTTTCGTCAGGCTGCAGAGTCATTGAGTTTTTGCCCTTGGCGAATATATCGCCATAGCGGGCTTCTTTTTTGTCATTGACCGCAACCAGACATGCGCGCCATTCGGAACCGCGCGCTAGGTTGATGTAGCCGCCGAGATCGACCATGACCGTCTTGGCCTGCGGCTCCAGCGGGCATATCACATAACCGAACTGCTGCGGAGCCATGTCCTTGGGGCAGCGATATATGCCCGGTTCATAAGGAATAGGCTCCAAAAGCGTGCGGGAATTGCGGAAATCTATGGCCTTAGGATTTCTCTCAGCATCAGGATAATCCCATGTGATATTGCGGCGCGCCATCTTGACCCACTGGTCCTTGAGGTCTGATATCTTATTGGGGAATATCTCTTCAGCGCGTTTGAACGGATACGCATCCCAACCATTGGTGTTCCAAAGCTTGGCGATGAACATCGGGCCGAATTCGGGGTCCAGCCCAAGCTGCTCAAAAATATGATAGCAGTGATAGTAATCGCGGCCATTGGATACGAAGAACATCGCGTTGCCTATCATGGCGTTGTTGTAGTTGAATTTCTTGCCTCGGCTCTCATAGAGCTTCGAGAGCCAGCTTGTGTGAGTTTCCCACCAGTTGCCTGCCAGGCCGCCGAACTGCTGCGTCTGGTAAGAATGGCCCAATTCATGAGCGTGAATAATGCCCGGCGCGTGGATCGGGTAACCGCATCCTCTATCGCCATTGAAGCCGCCGAATGCGCCGCCATCCCAATTGATGCAGATATTGATCTTATACTTAATGCCATCGCCGCGGTCTTTCTTATTCGAAGAAACAATCGGAGCGGCCATGGCCATCTGCTCATAAAGGTCATAAACGTCCTCGTATTCGGTAAGCATTTCGCGGCACTTCTCGTCGGTCATGATCTTGTTGACGTCCTTCTCGGCTTCGAACATCATGCGAAAATGCTTGGAGAAATACTGCTTATACTTAGGATTATCACTCTTGCCCCAGTTGACATCATCCGGGGTTGCGGGGTCTACATTTGGCATGAATACTGTTCCGAGCTTGATTCCGCCCGCGAAGTTTTTGGCGATCTGATCGGCAGTGATAGCCTTCTCATGTATGCGCAGTGCGGCGATGGAGCCTGTGAAGTTCTTGTAGTTAAACGCTGCGCCAAGTGTAATAGGCTCATACGCCGATATGCTATAGCCGAGCAAAACCTGTATCAACTGGCCTTCAGTTTGTAGCTTGCCATCGACATAGAGCTTGTCCTTGTCGCCGGAATGCACCAATACAATGTGATGCCACTTCTTTGCTGACGCATATTTGGCCTCGGGGTAAAGAATGTAACTCGTCCCCCAGCTAACCAAACACTCATCATTTTCGACAGTCGGGTTATAGGCCCAGACCTCAATTGCATATTCGCCATCGCCGTACATATTTTCCGGAGTAGCTAAGTTTGCCTTTGTGGCGTCAGTTACTTTTGCTTTGGGCACGGCTGGCGATCCTACGAGCATGCTCTTGCCACTGAATGTAACGGCCTTCACGCCATCAACTATGCCGACGGTCGGATACTGAGCCTTTGGCCCTGCAAATCCAAAATCGCCGAAACATCCCCACAAGTAACCGGCATTAAACCAGTTGTTAACTTTCTGGTCTTTGTCGACTGCAAGCATGATCTCCGCATTGAGATCGACAAGCAACTTGCCTCCAACCTCGATACGCGGCGCCGATGCCTCATCGAACTTGTTTGAGATTTGCGGATCGCCCTCTGCCAATGCAGGCAGGCAGGCAAGCGCCAGCAATAAGCTGACGGCCATCATCAAAGAAACTTTTTTCATTCGGAATCTCCTTGTGAATTTTTTTGCTTCGGTATCCTGATGCCGAAGTCTACCTTTTGTTTGTTGCTTCGGTATCCTGATGCCGAAGCCTACCGTGTGAATTTTGTTGCTTCGGTATCCTGATGCCGAAGCCTACCTTGTGAATTTAACGGGGAATCAGGCGCAAAAAACCAACTTCCCCTAATATGGTAATTGGTCTAAAGGCAGTTTACTTCCTCCTGGAAATTTGCTATTTTTTGTTTTTTTGTGATGTTTTATGCTGATAACATGATCGGGCGCGATATCCATCGCGCCCGTCCGATCTAGTGTGTGTATTATCCCGCCGTCTCTACCGCAAAGCACTGGGGCATGTCTGTTTTCCATGCATTCGGCAGAGTTATCTCCAAACCTTCCACGGTCTGCTCAAACGCGACTTTGCCGCAGCCCAGGAGCTGTACATTCAAGATTTTTGGAGTTCTGCCTTTTGCGAAGCTTCTGATAACGCTCTGATTGCACTCCGGCCTGCGCATCTGATAAGCGTATAGGGTGTTGCCCTTTTGGGTGAAGCGGAAATCCGCCGGTTTCCAGACCACGGCTTCTTCTTTGAACGCTCCCGCTGCAGCCGCCGACGAGCCTTCGCTGCTCTTCGTCCAAGGTCGCGTGCCATGGATTCCTTCGGCGTTGACTTTCATCCATTTAGCCATAGTTTTGAGCAGATAGGCGCATTCATCATCAAGGCTGCCGTCAGGAAGCTGCGGGATGTTCATGACCAGGTTGCCGTTTTTGCTGACTATGTCTATGAGCATCTCAATAACGTGTTGCGGGGTCTTATAGACATCCTTAACGTTATAATACCAGTCGCCGATGCTTGTATCAGTTTGCCACGGATGCTCGGCGATATCGTCTCGCTGGCCGCGCTCGATGTCCAGCACGCCAACGGTGTAAACATCAGGGTTTGAATCCTTTTGGTTGTAAACAGCCCTGTTCACGCCGTGCAAAGCTGCGCTGGTGTTGTAAAGATGAGCAACCATCGCGAGGCCGAATTCGCCGAACGGCAGAACCCCATCTGAATAGAGCAGATCAGGCTGGAATTTGTCTATGAGGTCAATAATTCGATTGAACCAATGCTGATGGAACCATGAGTTGCTGGTATACCACTGCCACTCGCCGCTCCTGTCTATTGAATAATCACGGTTCGGATAATATAAATCTTCATACGCCGGGTCATTTCCATCGTAAGGCACGCCTGCATAAGGGCCAACTTTATCGCATCGCTTATTTGTCTCAAACCAGTTAAAACTCGCGCCCAGGTGCTCCGTCAGGCCAAACGGCAGGCCTTTCGCCTTCGCCGCCTCCTGCCACATCTTGCAGATGTCTTTCTTGGGGCCAATGTTAACAGAGTTCCATTTGTTGTGTGCTGAGTTCCAGTTATCGAAGTTGTCATGGTGAACGGCTTGCCCAACGAAATACCGCGCGCCCGCATCCACAAACAAGCCCATAAGCGCGTCCGGGTCGAACTTCTCAGCCTTCCACAGCTTAACTATATCTTTATAGCCGAACTTGGACGGGTGGCCGTAAACACGCCAATGGTAACGATACTGATCGCTTCCCTCAACATACATGTTGCGCGCATACCAGTCGCCAAACATAGGCACAGACTGCGGGCCCCAATGCGACCAAAACGCCAACTTGGCATCACGGAACCAATCAGGGCACTCGAAGTTGCGCAGCGATTCAAACGTGGGATCATAAGGCCCTTTTGCAATTGACAGCATATCTGACATTATCTGATTCTCCTATTCATTAAATACGACACAAACTTTTGATATGCTTCGGGCGCTTTTCACCCCGAAGCGCTCTCGATAACCGCACTCTTCTGGACGAAAAACAGTCCCGAAGTATATCAATCTTTAGATGCTCCTATTCGTTAAATACGACACAAACTTTGCCCGTTTGTCCGCCTGCGGCAATCTGATAAGCCTCGCCGCACTTCTCCAGAGGCAGGCGAACATCGCTGGTAATCTCGGGGTGGATTTGCCACCGATCAATGTGTTCCACCAGTTCTTCCAAATGCTTGAGCGAGGTCACCCAAGACCCAAACAGTGTAATTTGCTTGTGAATGAGATATTTGGAGACCTCAAACTCAACGCTGCCGCCCTCGCCAACATACGCGCATCTGCCCCAATCGCGAGTTCCCTGTAGCGCCAATAAACGGGCAGAGGATGCGCCTGAGCAATCGATGCCGGCTTCGCAACCCCATCCACTTGTGAGGCTCATAATCTGGTCGAGAGCGTTATCATCGGCCTTTACCGTATGATCAACCAATCCCAGATCGCCTGCCAGTTTCATTCTGGCTTCAGAGAGGTCTGTGCCGATGATTTTCTTTGCGCCGAGCGCCTTGCCGAGCATAGCCGCAGCCAAGCCCACCGGCCCCAGGCCTGTGATAAGCAACTGATCCTGCCCGCTGACGCTCATTCGGCGCAAGGCTTCGTAGGCGGTTCCAAATCCGCAGGCACACAGCGCGCCATCCACATAGCTCAAGAAATCCGGCAGCATAACGCAAGTGTTTTCTTCAGCAAGCAAATATGGCGCCATTCCTCCATCGCGCTGCCAGCCGTATGCCGCGCGATGCTGGCTTCGGCAGCTTATCATATAACCATGCTTGCATTCATCGCAAATGCCGCAGCCTGAAATATGATAGATAACCACTCGGTCGCCTTCTTTGAATTGCTTGCAGCCCGGGCCGACTTTCACTATCTGCCCAGCAGGCTCATGCCCCGCGATTACGCCCTGGTATCCCTCTGGGCCTTTGCCCAGGTGCTCACGGTAGATCGCGCGTATATCGCTTCCGCATATTGAGGAAGCTTTCATTTTTACCAAAACCTGGCCATGACCCGGCTCAGGTACGGCATACTCTCGAAACTCCACGGTACTGTTTCCCGGCAGCACCACCCCGGTCATAGTTGCGCTCATTATTCGTTCCTTTCAATTGTGTGTTTAAGCAGGTGTTATCTCGCCGTTAATATCCCAAAGGTCTTCCCAGGTCTGGCCTTCTTTCCAGAGAAAAACCTGGCCTTTGATCAGTCGGCAGTTCCTATCTATTGAGGCGATTGCCCGCATTTCATCATCAGTCAGTGGGTCAATGATAGTGGATATCAGATTGCCGAGAAACTCGTTTCGATATACCGAGAACGGAATGGGAATCTGTCCTCGCTGCGCCGCCCACTTCACGCATACGACCGCGGGATGCACCCCAAGCCTCTGGGCGATTGATTTGATGACCGGGTCCTCAATATCGACGGTATCGGTATCGGTCTTATCGCGGTCTGGGCGAGTTGGAGAACCGATGGGGCAGAACCCTATCGGCCCAATGCCGTTATCAATGCAAAAATCGAAAAGCTCGGGCTGCTGGAAGTGAGGATGCAGTTCCATTTCATTACAAGCTGGCTTGATTTTGGCGTCTCGGAGCACGAGTTTGAGCTTGGCAACGGTCATGTTGGATGTGCCGATATGCTTCGCCAGCCCCATCTCGACCAGCTTCTCCATCTCCCGCCAGGTCTTCATGAAATTATCATGAATGTAAGGTTTGGCATTGGCAGAGCGTGAGGTAACGTCGCAGCCGGGAGCATGGAAGTTGGGAAACGGCCAATGTACCAGATATAAATCGACATAATTGAGCTGCAGGTCAGCGAGTGATTTCTTGCAGGAAGCGATTACATCGTCCTCGCCGTGCTTATCATTCCACAGCTTCGAGGTGACCCACAAATCTTCGCGCGTAACTCCGGCTTCCCCAATACTCTTCAAAGATTGCCCGATTAGATTCTCATTGCCATAGACCGAAGCGCAGTCGAAATGCCGGTAACCCACCGAGGCAGCTTCAATCACAGCCGCAGAGATTTCCGCGCCCGTAAAGCGGTCCGAACCAAAGGTTCCCAATCCAATACCAGGCATCTCGGCGCCCGTGTAAAGCTTGCGCTTCGGAACAATATTAGGGTCAACAGCATCAGGCGCACAGCCGAAAGCGTATGATTGATTCTCGATCAAACTATATTCCTCTCTTCCACCTAGCCAGTCCAATGATAATAATAAAACAGAGACGTTATTTCGCCTTTACCCGAATCACAGTCAGCGAGTTCGGCGCAAACTCATATTTGAAGCTCGGACCAACGCCATCGAGCTTAGTTGCCACCGGAACGACCTTTTTCGGCTCATTGAGCGTATTCTTCGCCTTGAGGGAATCGCCCTTCATTACTGTAATCTGCGCTTTTGGGTCGATCTTGGAAACACCGGCTATATTGAGCGTGGTTTTAATCGATTCCGGATGAGTATTGACCACTTTTATGATCAATTCGCCTGTTTTTGCATCCATTCCAGCGCCGACCGCCAGCTTGTAGAGCACGCGCATGTCGATTTCGTGGGTAAGTTGACCGTCAACCCAGGCGCGCACATGCAGGCCTTTGATTTCCACTTTAACCTCATGCCAGTTGCCGTCATTCATATTAACGGGTTTTTCGCCGTAGGCATTGTCGCAGCCGGTGATCTGGCTCTTTGTGCCACTGCCGTAAATATTCAGGGCACAGTCCATCTTGTCAGAAAGACCGAAATGCAGTTTGAATTCGTTTTCCTTCTCATCAAGAAGCTTGTCGAACTTAACCTTGGCGCTGACGGTGTAGTCTTCCCAGGACGGGTCGCCATACTTGAATGTGCCGCCATTTGTGGTAGATAGGACGCCGTCTTTGTTCTCCCAGCCTTCGGGCATCAGGAAGTCTTTGACGGTGAGCGGCCTGCCGTCTTTCTCGACTTTATAGTCTTTGACCTCGCCCGCCATCTTCTTGAACTCAAACGCTACGCAGCCTGGCACCGTTTCGGGCTTTTCGACTTCATATTTCAAGTCTGTCGCCACGTTATATGTCGGGCAGTTGGTGGAGAATACCTTCTGGGCGTAATACGACGGCGTGCCGAAGATGCGGCTGGTGTCGAAGTTGATGCAGCCGTGCCAGGGAGCATCTTTGTAGTCCGAATTGGCAACCAGCGGCGCATAGGAAATCATCTTGACCACATCCGCGTTCTTTTCGCAGTTGAGCATAAATACAGACTCAGCCAGCGCCGCCAGGATGTTGTGGCCGCGCTCGGTAAGCTCGTTCGGGCTGGCGACTTCGCCGCAGTAGACCGGGGCTTTCTTGCGGTCGTATTTGTCGTATGTCTGCGTGTTCAAAAACCAGCGCGCGCTGAAGTAGTAATGATTGTCCATCATATCAATGGGCACTCCATCTTTTTCCATACATGCGATGGTGGTGATATCAGGGTACTTGTCTTTGATTGTCTTGTAAATCACAGGGTAATTGGTCCAATACTGGTCAGTCCAAGTCTCGTTGCCAATGCCGATCATCGGGGTTTCAAACGGTTTCGGGTGACCGGCTTTAGCTCGTATAGCGCCCCATTTGGAGGCTGCAGGGCCGGTGGCATATTCGATATAGTCCATGTAATTGTCTATTACCCACCCCATGTCCTTAGGCGCGACGTGTTCGGAGCCGCGAAAGACGCACGAGTCGCCTGCAAAAAGCACAAACAGCGGCTGGGATTTCATCTCTTCGATGAAGCGCATATACTCATACATACCCATGCCGTGCGTGCGGCGGTAATCCCAGGCGTTGAAGCATTCCTGGCGCTCTTCGGGTTTGCCGATGGTCTGCTTCCAGTTGTAAGCGTCCTTTACGCTATAGCCTTCCACCACGCATCCGCCAGGGAATCTAACGAACTTCGGCTGCAAGTCCGCGATCATCTGGGCGATGTCTGCGCGCAGCGGCAGCCCTTTCCAGGTCTTCGCGGGCATAAGCGAGACCATATCCAGCCATACCGTGCCCTTGGAGCCAGCAGTTATCACGAGCCTTGCTCTGGGATTGGTTGCCGTACCTTTAATGTCAGCGTTAAACTGTGTCCACTCGGGTCCTATGGCTGTGAAACCGATCTGAGTCGAGCACTTTCTGCCTTTGGCATCTTCGATACCGACAGTCAAAGGCCCTCTGAAGCCATCGGCGGATCTTGCCCAAAGTGAGACATTATACTTTTCGCCTTTAACTGCGCTCATTCCCCAAAAACCACCGTTGGCTACGCCTATGCGTCCGCCCGAAGCATTATCTACTTCAAATCGCAGCGAGTGGGGGGTATTGGGATTGAGCGGATTTTCTATATCAGCGAACATTGCGCCCTTGCCAGCGCCTGATTGCACCAAGCTCCAGTCCGGCAGCCCGCTCGGATCAGAAGTAAACCTGCCCTCTCCGCCTTCCGGCGGGTTGTTGCCTTCAAAAGCGCGATTTTTAACCATCTCGGCATACAAACCGCCGTCAACACCGTAATTTATCTCCTCAAGGAAGATACCATACATCTTAGGGCTTATTTCAAACCCCTTCTTGGAGGCATCGATGGATACCGTGCCGGTTCCTGCGAACGCCTGCGCGCATAATAGCGTGAGGCCGACCGCGAGCGCTGATTTCTTGAATGTCATTTCTATCTCCTTATTTGTGGCAGAGTGAATCATCTATATCGTCGCATTAGCAACAACCCAGCATCTTGAGCTCCGTCGAAAGGTGCGGCCAATCATTATCAAAGACTTCAGCTATAGCCGCCGCATACTTCGACGGAGCTCAGCATGCTTACACGTATGTTTACTCACATGCATATTAGATTCAGATGCGTCCCCTTGCTATTTTCGATTATTCGGCAGCGATGCCGCGAAAAGTGTGTTCTGATTCATTACATAAAGTATGCCATTTGCGGCAGATGGGGTTGCCGTAACTGGCGAGCCGAGAGCAGTTATCCCCAGAACCTGCGCTTTCTTGCCAGCTGCGAACGTGAACAGATTGCCTCTCTCTGTGCCAACATAGACCTTGCCATCAACCGCCATCGGCGATGCGCAAATCGGCTGCTCGGTGTCGTATTGCCAGATGAGCTTGCCGGTATCGGGATTGAGGCAGAAAACTCGCCCAGAATAATCTGCTGCATAGAGCAGACCGCCCGATATCGCGACCGTCGAAACGCTGCGGTCGATGCCGGTAAACACCCAAATCTTGCCGGTTTTGGTGATGTCGCCTTTCTTTGCGGCATCAATGCACGCCAGCGCCGCACGCCCCTTGCCGTGGGCAGGGTCTTCTCCTGTGGCCACATAAACACGATTCTTATAGAAAACCGGAGTCGAGACAATTTCGCTGGGGCCTGTTGCCGAGTTGTATCTGCCCACGCGCTTGGCAGCCGCGTTGACATCGAATTTCCATACCATATTCAGCGAGCCCAGCTTCTGTCCTTTGGGGGCAGGCCCTGGTTTGGCGCTATATGCATAGCAAACGCCATCGCCGCCGCCGAAAAATATCAGATTTCGCCCTCCAATCTTGCCTGCGGATGGCGAAGACCACTCGCCATGATAGATTTTAGTGGGGCCTTTTCTGTAATCGCGCGCAACTATGCGCCCGGTCTTTTTATCCACCACAATCAGCCTCGGCGCGTTTGGTCGCTGCAGTTTTTTGTGCGATCTATCTACTCCATTGGACGGTGAAACATAGATATAATTGCCAACAATCAACGGCGAGCAATCAGCGGCGTCCTGCGGCCAAGCGAATATATCTTTGTTGTAAATCATATCTATGCGCCAGATGATGTCGCCGTCCGTGGGTATGGTGGGGATGGCCGGATTGGATTCATCCGAGATGAATACAGACTCAGTCTTGAACGGCCCCGCATTACCGTCGGCCATTCCGTTGGTGTCTATGCAAAGCAGTTCATCTCTATTGGAAACGAAATATAGACGGTTGCCCTCAACGACTGGCGTTGAGCAGACACCCGTTTTGTATTTATCGAAGTTGAAGTTTTTACTCGGCATTACAAACTGCGGAATCATCAATTGCCAGAGGAACTTGCCGGTTTTTGCGTCAAAACAGGCCATAGCGCCGCCGCCGCTCATAGAACGTCTCTTGTCGTAGGGCGTATTGCTCATAGTGCCAATAAAAACCTTGCCCCCAGAGATCACCGGGCTGCCATAAGAGTGGCTTCCAAGTTTGGCTTTCCAGCTCAAGTTCTTTGAAGTGAAGCTGAATGTCGGCGGCAGGTTCTTTTCAGACGAAACCATATTGCGCGACGCGCTGCCGCCCCATTGCGGCCAATCTGCGGCCTGCGCAATCGTCATAGATGCAATTAGCAGCGCAAAGACCGCTGTCATACTCTTTATCATGAATAATCCCCTTGGTTTTCTGTAATAAGCGCCATCTACTACTTAGACATTCGCACACAGCTTCCTTCGCTTATCTGGCATTGTTTTGTGAATACTCGTTCTTTGTGTCGGATGAGTGCGACTGTCTTATTGCTATCGTTGACCGATGGCCCGGGTAATAGCTTCCTGAGCGACATTATAGTTATAGAGCGCTTCGGCATTATCAGTCTGAGCGCGAGTGAGCGAGGCGAGGGCATCGAGGACCTCGACGTTGGTTGCCTTTCCCGCTTCATATCTCAGCTTGATGACTCGGTAATCTTCATCAGCCTGCGTGATTGCCGTTTGAGACAGCGTGACGTTCTTTGCGGCTGCGTTTAGTTGAGATAAGGCAGAAGCCACATCGCGGCTCACCATCTGGACTGCCTCTTTTTCATCTGCTTGCATCTGCTGGATCACCGCCTGGGCTTCGTCTATGGATGACTTCCTCAGGCCGCCGTCAAAGATCGGCAAAGCGGCGGCTATTCCCACGAGATAACCCTTCTCAGGATTGGCCGCGTTTATGGCGGAGATATCAGCCATAGCCATCGCTGAAACCTGGGGCTTATAGGCGCTTTTGGCAACTCCAAGGTCTGCCTGAGATGAGCGCAAACGAGCACGGGCGGCGGCGATTTCGGGCCTTTGCTGAAGCGCTTTGGCTTGGAGGTCGTCAAGATTGGCAGGAGCCTCGCTGAAGCCAAGGTCCTGAGACAGCGTTATTTGAGATGTCTGCGAGATGCCCATCATGTTCTTGAGATCGATGGTTGCCATCTCGACATCCCTCTGGGCGTTATTCAGCTTTTGTTGTGCCTCTGCCAGGTCTGTCTTGTTGCGCAGCAGGTCATATTTCGCTATGCGCCCCGTGTCGAATGCATCTTGCGCTATTCGCAGGCGTTCCTGGGCTTCGTCGATTCTCTTCTGATATGCGTTCGCCATTTTGCAGGCTAACAGCGCTTGGAAATAGGCATTTTTTACTGTAAATGATACATCGAGCTCAGATTTAGCGACTTCAAACGCCGATGCCTCTTTCAGAGCCTGTGCGCTGTTGACCTTGCCTTTGAGCCTGCCGCCTGTGTAGAGGGGGTATTCAGCCATCAGATTTTGGTCCAGCCTGCCGCGGTCCGGCGTGAGTTGCAGGCTTTGCGGCATAACGCCCTCAGGCCCCGGCGCGATCATTGGCATGTTGCCCGTAGTTGCGAAAGAGGTGGTGGATATTCTTGGGCGGGTCATTGCCTTTGCCATACCAACCTTGGCCGACGCAGCAGCGACAATCGCCCGCCGCGCCGCAATGCTGGGGTTGTTTTTCAGCGCTATGTTGACTGCATCTGTAAGCGTAATCGCCTGTGAGATCAGCGGCACGCCGGATGTGTCGATCTTCTCTTGGGCTACCAAAGGAATTGCCGCCAGCGCGCCAATAATAATTCCTATTGAGATGATTGCTGCCAGTGTTTTTTTCATAATTATTCTTGTTCTCCAATATTACGCTTTATCACGCAGGTTTGCTGGGCTCGTCGTCACCAAAATGCTCGGTTACGGGCCATTCCCATCTGCGCTTTAGGAACTTCCAGTTTAGCCATTTGATAAGGTCATCCACATAAGTGTGCATGATCGGGATGTCAAATAAGCTCAGAATGGTGCCGATTATGAGACCTCCAAGAATGACCGTGCCCAGCGGTTGATAGGCGTCCATGCCTGTCCTTGGGAAGAACGCCACCGGGATCATGACCAGAATTGTGATCATCGAGGTCATGAGAATCGGCCGCAATCTCTGCGGGCATGCTTCAGCCACAGCCTGATCCCTGGGCATCCCGCGATCCCTATAGCGGGCAATCATATCAATAAGCAAAATGGCCGTGGTGATATCCATACCTGTCAGCACGATCACCGCCATGATCGATACAGTAGAAAATGCCTGGTGCGCAAGGAATAGCGCCAGGAATACACCCGCAAGCTCCAACGGCAGGCTGAACACCATCTGCAGTGGCTGCAAGAAACTTCTGAACTGGGCTACCAACACAAGGAATATGAAAATCAGAGCAATCCCAAGGCCCCGCAGAAGCCGCGCGAAGCTGTCCATCATCTGGGTCATATCGCCGCGGGCTTCCATACCGTAGCCTGGAGGGAAGTTCACCTGGGACATGGCGTTCATCATCAGATCCATGGTCACGTCCATCGAAGGCTTATCGCCCGGGCCTTTTCGGTAATAACCATTGATTGAAATAACCCGCCGAATGCCGTCGTGCTCGATAAGACTCGGAGCGTATTCTTTTTTGATATTTGCCACGCTCTTGAGCGGGACCTGTCTGCCATCGGCAGCCGTGATATACATGCTTCCAAGGTCAGAGAGATTCGCGCGGTCTTTTTGATCATAACGCACCAGCACCGTATCCTGCCGCAAGTTTGGCAACCGATACCATTCGTTCGTGAGACCGCCCTTTAGCGCATAATACGCCTGCTGCGAGATATCCTCGGGCGACAATCCAAGCGCCTGCGCTCGTTCAGGTATAACGTCTATCTTAAGTGACGGCTGCATCATATCCCAGCTCGACGACGACTGATACATCCCCTTGGTGTGATTCGCCACATCCAGCACCTGCTGACCGATTGAGTTGAGCACGTGCATATCTTTGCCATAGACCAAAACCGAGACCGGGGCGAGTGAACTTGCCATAACGTCCGAGCCCATCTCCTTGATCTGCAATCTGCGAATGCCTGGGATGGTTTGAGTTGCCTCTTTCTGAACGGCATCCATTATCTGCCAAATATCACGCTTGCGCGTGTCTTTATCAGAAAACGTGATCATCATTGCCGATGCATTGACCTGCGGCATCGCATAGCCCGTATACATAGGGCTGAAAGACTCAAACATCGTCTCCGCGCCGATCTCGGTCGAGACCTTTTCGATTTCATGATACTTCGCCATGATTTTCTCAAGGGCGATAGTAGCCTTTTCGGTCTGGGCGAAGCTCGTGCCGGGAGCCATTTCCAGCACGCCATACGCCTGGCCAACATCCGCAAGCGGCATCATCTCGGAACCTATGAAATTGTAGAATGTGAAACCGATAATCACCGTTGCAAGGATTCTTGCCAGATTAGAAAATCTATGCTGGAGCATCCAGCGTATTATTCGGCCATAGCCTTTCTCCATGCGCTCCAATGAGCGCTGGATTGGGCCCAATATTGCGCGATAAAGCCACCTGCTGCGTTCCCGGTCCAGCTCAGAATGCGGTTTTAAGAGATTTGCGCACAATAGAGCTGTGAGCGTGAACGACACCATCATTGATGCCAGCAGCGCAAGGATGATCGGCCAGACCAATTCCACGAACATGAGCTGCACGATGCCGCCGCAGAAAAGCAGCGGCGCGAGAGCCAGCACCAGCACCAAAGTAGACGCGATAACCGCCAGCCGCACTTCGGCGATGCCATCGATAGTCGCAGTTTTCGGGTCCTTACCCATCCGCATGTGGCGTTCTACGGCGTGAATATCAATGATGGAATCATCAACCAGCCGCCCGATAGAGAGCAGCAAACCTATCAGAGTTCCAGAGTTCAGAGTCATTCCAAGCGGCGCCAGTCCGGCGATTGCCATAGCCAGCGAGATCGGAATGGTGATAAGCGCAATGATCGTGCCGCGCCATTCTCCCAGGAACAGCAGCACCGCGATTGCCGTCAGCAGAATCGCAATACCCAGTTCTTCAAACATGTTCTTGAAGAGAATATTGACGAAGTGGGTGTTGTCGTAGGCGACTTCGAATTTAATGCCGGGGTTATCCTGCTCAAGCTGCTTGAGAATCTTTTGAACAGCAGGCACAACCTGCGCCGAACTTGCGCCCGGGTCCTGGATAACTGCCGCTTCTATCGATTCTTTGATCTTGCCGTGGTCAACGAAATGATATGCGCTCCTGCGCTCCCAGTGGGTGTCTATGACCCGCGCAACATCGCGAATGTAGACCGTTTTTGGCTGGTCGAGCGTGCCGGTTCCTACAACGGGGGGTGGGGGTTGGGGGTTAGGGGGTGGGGAGGAACCGCCGCCGCCCATTCCCATTCCTCCTTTGGATGATCCGCCTGAAGCAATCGGGGTGACGTTTCCACCGCTGGAGATACTTGCGATGGGATAGTTCAGCACCGTCTGAGGGTCAGTCGCGAGCGTATCGACGCGCACTATGGTCTCGTTTGCGCCGCTTGTGAGCGTTCCGCCTGACCTTGAGACATTGTATTTATCAATAGAGTTCTTAACGTCAAGAATCGAAAGCTTGTAAGCCGCCAGCTTATCGCGATCAACAATCACCTGAAGCTGTCTTTTGTAGCCGCCAAACGGGACCACCGAGTAGACCTGCGAAATCGTCTTGATGCGGTTTACCACATCGTTATCCACAAATTCGCGCAGCTTTGTTTTGTCCCAGCGCTTATCGCCGGTCACAGACATAGAGAGAATGGGCAGGTTCAGAGGGTCTATCGAGAGAACCCAAGATGGCTTGATGTTCGCGCCGGTCGCCGGCAGGTTGGCCTGAATGACATTCATAAGGCTCTGCACATCGAAGAGCGCCTTTTTCATATCCGTGCCATAGTTGAACTCAAGGCTCACTATCGCGAAGCCGTCCTGCGAGGTCGAGCGGATATAGTGCAGGTTCTTAACATTCACCATCTGCTCTTCAATGGGCTTGGAAACATACATTTCCATCTCTTGAGCAGACAAACCCGGCATCATCGTGACGACGCCTATCATGGGGCTTTCCACGTAAGGCATGAAGCGCCGGGGCATGGTCTTAATGGTGAGCACAGACGCCACGATAACCGCCAGATAAAACGCGATTATGATATACGGGTGCTCAATAGACCATTTATGGATCATGTGCAGCGGGTTTGGGGCACGTTTCTCCATCCGGGGCCTGGCTGTATTCTGATCAGACATAATGCTTCTCCTTGGTCAGGCCCTTACTTCTTCTTTATTAACTGATTTATTTTCATGCCGCATATTTTGCAGAGATCATTTGGGTTATTGCTTGTCTGGTCCGGGTGCATTGGGCATTCATAGATTTTACGCTCTTTTGCAGCCTTAGTCTTGGGCGCAGAATCCATTTTCATCTTGGAGTGATCCATGTTAGGCATCGACTTCATATCCATTCCGGGCATATCGCCCATTCCCGGAGCGTTTGGCATCTGTTTCGGACCGTCGGCGCCCCACTGAGTAGGAAATACGGTGTCGCCTTCTTTAAGATAGGTGTTGCCCTGGTAGATAACCTCATCGCCATCGCTTAGGCCGGATGTGATTTCTATGCGATCCCCCGAGGCCGAGCCGGTTGTCACCATCACCAGATGAGCCTTTTTGTTGCCATCGCTGGTCTTGGGAACGAGCTTCATAAGACATATTGGGCAATTGCCAGGCTTGTCTCTGACTATCTCGGGATGCATCGTGCAGTAGTATTGCATCTTGCCTTTGGGAGCTTCGCTGTGAACAACCCACACTGCGCTCATTTCGTCTTTTTGAACAATTGCGCTTGATGGGACGCTGATCGCATCTGCATTACCAGAAGTAGCGATATCCAATGTCACGGCATCGCCCGGAACAAGCTTATGACCGGTGTTCGGTATTATTGCTTCAACAACAGCCGTTCGGCTTGCCTGATCAGCGAGTGGGGAAACGGATGTCACCCTGGCATTGATTGTCAGATTCGGGTCTTTGGTGAAATGCGCCACAACGGGCGCGCCTACCTTGATGCTGCCCAGGTCTTTGTCCGATACGTTTGCCTGCAGCCGCACCTGATCTATCTGAACAATGCTGGCAATTGCTGTGCTCGGCGTCACAAACTGGCCGGAGCTGACATATCTCTTGGTAACAATCCCCGCGAACGGCGCTCGAATATAACGATATTGGTCTAAAATTGCGGCGGTTCGAACCATAGCTCCAGCTTGCTGTAATATAGCGTTTTTTTGACGCACCTCATAACCTGCGCCAGTGAGGGCGGCGGAGGCAGCAGCGACCCTTTGGTTGGCGACGCTGATCATAGATTGTTTGCCGGCAACTTCAGCTTTTGCCGCTTCTACATTGGCTTTTGCCTCCTCCAGCATCGCCTGCTTATTCTCATAATCGGCCTCGGCAGCAGTAGCTTGAGCCTTTTCAGATTGGAATTCTTGCACAGAAACCGCGCCGGATTTCAGGAGTTTTTCTTCGCGCTCGATTTCTGCTTTCCAATAGTCGAGGTTTGCTTTCGCGCTCGTGATCGTCGGGGAAATCTGTTCCCCGACCTTTTCGGCAGCCTTTACCATTGCCTGCGCGCGCGCAAGCTCGCTTTTAGCGGTTTGCACATCGCCCTGCGCGGCTGCGCGCTCAGCGGACATTCGCGCGACGTTATATTTCGCGGCAGGCGCCTCGCTTGCAGCAGCGTTTCGACCGGCAGATGCTTCAGCTACTTTGCTGGCGAGATCAGGGGAATCGACCGTCGCAATGAGTTGATTGCCGGAAACCCTGTCGCCATTATAAACCGACAAATTCTTGAGATAGCCTTCCACACGAGGGTATATCACCTGCTCCTGCAGAGGCGCTACCGAGCCGGTGTAGGTTACTTTGGCTGAGAATTTCCCTAGATGCACGATTTCAGTTGCTACTGGCACAGAGCCAACGGGAGGCTTCATCACCGTCATATCCATAGCTTGAGACTCAAGAACATTCATCGCGCCAGGATGCCGCGCTTTCCAGGATTTGACAGCAATGCTTGAACCTATCAGGAGA
Organism: Armatimonadota bacterium; assembly: GCA_026392045.1. Classification (GTDB taxonomy): domain Bacteria; phylum Armatimonadota; class UBA5829; order UBA5829; family UBA5829; genus JAMCYN01. Next base: position 735 of record JAPLCU010000056.1, on the reverse strand, counting down.
ACAACAAGAAGCGCTGCTCCCCAAAAGCGCTCTTTTACAAACTTAGTCATATTGCTCATGCCTTTCGCCTCGTCCACCCAAAAAAACGTCGTGTTTACGTCGTATTGTAGCACTTTGAATGCAAAATCGCCATTGCGATGGCGTCTGCCGTGGGGCTTCGCTGATGCTGATCGTCGGGGAAATCCGTTCCCCGACGCACGTTTCTTTGAGTGCATCGGTTGAATATTTCTGATAATTGTTCTCATTGTAATGGGCTGCATTGCCATAAATGCAGCCCATTAGATCGCGAAAGAAACCAGCTGACTTGGTTATGGATAGATGATTATCGTCTGTGCCTGAACTTGCTTATCCGAATTCAGAACGCCAGTGACTACAACAGTTTTATTGACGTCGAAGCTCGAAAGCAGCGCCGCACCATTGACATTCACGGTAACACCTTCAGCGTTGTAGCCATCGCTGATGATAAACGACGTTGACGTTGTAGGCGGCGTCCCGTTCACGCCCATGACCTTACCCCAGACTTTCACTACTCTTCCTATGAGCTTGCTATCATTTAGGGCAGACTTGTTATTAATTCCTATCAGCTTAGCGAAAGTGGCTGAGATGGTGTGGCTTGCGTTGACGTTGTTGAATGTATAGCTGCCAACTGACCCCACCCAAACCCCATCAACAGTTACATCCGCAACGGCATATCCGGGTGACGGGGTCATAGTGTATATTGACTGCGTGCCGGAC
>JAPLCU010000052.1 GCA_026392045.1 Armatimonadota bacterium | reverse complement strand
GCAAGGGTAGATATTGATTGACTCTTACATAGCAGGCTCTCGAAGGATGAGCAGCATGATAACGCAAGAACTAAAAATTATTTTCGGGTTTTCGCCCTTTCGGGTTTTCGCGATAAAAAATAAGGTGCAGTGAAGTGTTCTTAGGCAAGAATATAGCAGTAATAGGAATGGCAAGAACGGGCCTCGCGGTGGCTGAGGTTATGAAAGACCTCGGCGCAAACGTCACGCTTTGGGATAAAAAGCCCGAATCTGACCTCGCAGAAGAAGTGGCATTTGCGAAGAACCTCGGCGCAAACGTCCGAGCGGGCAGCAACAATATCGATTTAGACGGGGTCGACCTGATTGTCACAAGCCCAGGCGTGCCCGCCCATCTGCCGGTTTTCGCTGATGCCAAAGCGCGCGGCATTGAAGTTATAGCCGAAATCGAGCTCGCCTACAGGCTTTCAAAGGCCCCGATTATCGCCATCACAGGCACGAATGGCAAGACCACGACCACCGTCCTGACAGGCAAAATATTCGAAGCCGACGGGCGCGATACATACATCGCCGGAAATGTGGTGGCGGGTGACATCAGAATGCCGCTCGTAACTGCCGCCCACAGAGCCGCATCCGAGAGCGTAATCGTAGCTGAAATCAGCACTTTTCAGCTCGAATGGATCAAGTCGTTCAAGCCCAAAGTTGCGATGCTTCTGAACGTAACTTCCGATCACATGGACCGCCATGCAAGCATTGAGGAATACGCAAATCTCAAAGCTCGCATTTTCGAGAACCAGACAGCCGAAGATTTTGCCGTAATAAATGCAGAGAATCCGTTCACCGCTTCGCTCAAGGACAAACTCAGTGGGCAGATATTGGAATTCGCCCGAAAAAGCGAGGTTCAGGAAGGCGGATTCGTGCTCGATGACGAACTAATCATAAGAATTTACGGCGTAGAGACCGTCATCTGCAAGCGAAGCGATATCCCATTACGCGGGGAGCACAATGTGGAAAACCTTCTCGCGGCTGGCTGCGCGGCTATCGCGATGGGCGTAAAGCCCGAGAGCATTCTAAAGGCCGTAAGAGAGTTCCAGCCCGTCGAACACAGGCTCGAATCTGTGGCGATCATAGACGGTGTCGAATATATCAATAACTCTATGTGCACCAACGTAGACGCCGCAGTCCGATCAGTCGAGGCCATAGATGAGCCTCAAATAGTAATAGCAGGCGGCAAAGATAAAGGCTCGGATTTCGACCCGCTCGGCATTGCATTCGCAAAAAAAGCCAAGCATGTGGTGCTTATAGGCGCTGATGCCGCTCTGATCAGAGCTTCGTCCCAAAAAGCTGGTTTCACGGCCATGACCAACGCTGGATCATTACCGGAAGCCGTTCAGATCGCCAGAAGCATAGCTGAACCGGGTGATGTAATTGTCCTCACCCCAGCCTGCGCCAGCTTTGACATGTTCAATTCATTCGAGCACAGGGGGCAGATATTCAAAGATGCGGTAAAAGCGCTAAGCGCTAAAACTTAAAACTTATAACTTAAAACTTAAAACTTATAACTTCCCTTCTCGTTCGGAGAACGCAGATGAGAAATCGGATAAAACTTGTTGCATCGGATAAAGGTTTACTCTTCGCGGTGGTTGTGCTGCTGATCACGGGCATTGCGCTCGTTTTCGATGCCAGCTATGCGCGCCAGGGCGAATTCATGAATGATATTTGGCGTAAAGCCAGGCTGCAGTTGATGTTTGCGTGTTTGGGGATGCCTTTAATGTATGCTGCTTCGCGGATGTCGTTTGGATTTATCCGCCGGTGGCATAAGCCATTACTATACTTTTCGGCTACTCTGCTTTTGCTTGTTCTTGTTCCCGGTATTGGCACAAAAGTGAAGGGAGCGCAGAGCTATTTGAGATTCCCCGGCGGTTTTGGTCTGCAGCCCTCTGAGCTTGTCAAATTGGCGATTGTGTTGTATCTTGCATCGAGTTTATCCAGGCCGAGGGTATTTGCAAAGAAAGCGCCGCAGGCTTGGATCATTCCGTTGGCGGTTGGCGTCTTTTTGATTGGGCTGATAGCTATCGAGCGTGACCTCGGAACGGCTGCAATTGTAATTGGTATTTGCTTCGCCATGTTCTTTGCGGCAGGCGCCCGGAAAAGATATATTCTTCTTTCGGGGATTGTCGTATCAGGGCTTGTAACGCTTGCTATGACCTTTTTGCCGCACTGCCAGGTAAGGTGGAGAGCTTATGTGGACCCCTGGGCTCACCAATCAATAGAGGGCTATCAGACTATTCACTCGTTGATCGCCCTTGGCACGGGAGGAATATTTGGTGTGGGGGCGTGCGAGGGCCGCGAGAAGCTTGGGTATACCCCTGCTGTATGGACAGATTACATATTTTCCACTACAGTTGGTGAAGAACTCGGCATAATCGGCAGTGTTTTGCTGCTGGGTTTGTTTGCATTCTTAATCTATCGTGGGTTAGATGTTTCCAGAAAGTGTAAGAGCGCCTATGGTAATGTTTTGGGGGTCGGCTTGACCACTATGATAGGTTTTCAGACTCTTCTCAACATTGCGGTGGCAATCAATCTAATCCCTGCGACAGGTGTGCCTCTGCCATTTATCAGCTATGGCGGCTCATCGCTTGTCACAATGATGATTGCGGCGGGAATTCTGCTCTCGATATCGAGGCAGGTCAATATAGAACCGGAAGAACGAGGTTCACATGAAAGTAGCGCTGACAGGCGGCGGGACAGGCGGCCACATATATCCGGCAATAAGCGTAGGTCAGGCGGCTCTGGAGGCAGATCCGGGCGTTGATCTGCTATTCATCGGTAGCTCGCACGGGCCTGAGGGCAAACTGGCAAGTGATGCCGGAATTCCATTCAAGGCCGTGCCGAGCGCTCCGCTTACGAAATCTTTGTCTATCGCAAGCGCGGCTGCAATGATAAAATTGATCGCCGGCATCTTCCGCGCTCGCCGTATATTAAAGAATTTCGGGCCTGATGTGGTGATTGGAACAGGCGGCTATACCACCGCCGCCGTGCTGCTTGCGGCGCGCAGCTTGGGCTGCAAAATTGTGATTCATGAGCAAAACGCCGTTCCAGGCAGGACCAATCTCTGGCTGACTCGGATATCTGACAAAGTATGCGTGAGCGTGGGTAGTTCAGCTAAGTTTTTTTCGGCTGACAAGGTCGTAGTAACGGGAATGCCTGTGCGCAAGGATTTCGCAGCGCTCATTGCCAAAGCCGATGCCAGGCGCGAACTTGGTTTGAGCGAGGATCTGTTCACGATTCTTGTTGTAGGCGGAAGCCAGGGCGCAAAACGCCTGAATGAACTCGTAATAGAAATGTGGCCGAAATTAGATGACGGCGCCACGCAGATTTTTCACCAGGTCGGCGAGCGAAATATTAGCGATATGCAGGCGCATGCGGGGCTGAACTATCGAGTTGAGGCCTATGTTGATATGCCGCTCGCAGTTGCAGCGGCCGATATGGTAATATGCAGAAGCGGTGCATCAACTATCGCCGAGATCACCGCAGCAGGCTTGCCGAGCATATTGGTGCCGTATCCTTATGCTTATGCCGATCATCAGAAGCTAAACGCCCAAGATTTGGTGAGTAAAAATGCCGCGATAATGTGCGAAGAAAGCATGACCACGCCTGAAATGCTGGCAGAAATCGTAAGCGACCTGCGTGCGAATCCTAAAAAGTTGGATGAAATGGCATCGGCGAGCAAAAAATACGCAATAACAGATGCTTCTCAGAAGGTCGCCGAGGTGGCCATGAATCTGATAGCTGACAGCTGAAAGCTGACAGCCAAAACTTATAACTTATAACTTAAAACCAAGGACTATAACTTTGCATTATCATCTAATTGGAATTGGCGGCGCGGGAATGAGCGCTATCGCTCAGATACTTCACGACAGAGGCGAGAGCGTAACTGGGTCGGATAGAGAGGAAAATGATGCCGTCCGCCGTTTGCGCGCAGCCGGAGTTAAAGTGACCATCGGCCATGGCGCGCAAAATATCGACAGCGCGCAAGTGGTAGTATATTCAGCCGCCGTGCAGAATGACAATCCTGAGCTGGTTGAGGCTCGGAATCGCGGCATAGAAACTATCGAGAGGCCTGAAATGCTCGGGCGGATTATGGAACCGTATAAGCAAAGGGTCGCAATCTCCGGCACACACGGCAAGACCACTACCACCTCGATGCTGAGCGTGATCCTTGACCGAGCAGGCAGAGACGCAACCACCCTGATTGGAGGCGACGTTAAGCTCTTGGGCGGCAATGCCAGGCTTGGCAGCGGCCAGACCATCATCACCGAGGCCTGCGAGGCTTTCGCCTCGTTTTTGCATCTGCACCCGTCAATCACGGCAATAACCAACATAGACGCCGATCATCTTGATTTCTATGGCACAATCGAGCGCGTGGAAGATAGTTTTCGGCAATTCGTGAGCCAGGTAGATACGGACGGCTGTGTGATCGCCTGCGCAGACGACCCGCGAGTGCGTAAGGTTCTAAAAGGCTGCGGCAGACGAGTAATCTGGTTCGGACTCAAGGACTCGCCGGATGTGCTCGGATGCAATCTGGACGTGTCCAAGCCGCATCCGACATTCACTCTCACCCACAATGGCCAAGCTTTGGGTTCCATCCAACTGCAAGTCCCCGGCAAGCATAATGTGATGAATGCCCTTGCGGCTGCCGCAGTGGCGTTTGAGCTTGGGGTAGGGTATGAGGCGATTCACAATGGCCTCGCGGATTTCCAGGGCGCGGGACGTCGGTTCGAAATACTATTTGAAGACGATGGTATAATAGTAGTTGATGATTACGCGCATCACCCCGTAGAATTAAAAGCCACTCTCACCAGCGCGAAATCTTACGGCAAACGCGTTCTCGCGATTTTTCAGCCGCATCTGTACTCGCGCACGCAGATATTCGCCGATGATTTCGCAGATGCGCTTGCTCAGGCTGATGAGGTGATTGTCAGCGCGATATATGCTGCCCGCGAAAAGCCTATTGAGGGTGTTAGCGCTCAGATGATCGTTGATAAAGTCAAGGCCAAAGGCTTCGGCAATATCCGTTATATCGCCGACAAAGCCACCATCGCCGCAGAGGTTGTCTCTGGGCTGAAAGAGGGTGACATGGTAATGGTCATCGGCGCGGGCGACATTCGCGAAGTCGGCGATGAGCTTGCATTGATGTTGCGCGAAAGGGGTGCGTCTTCTTGAGCCAGCTTGAGACTCTCAAACAAATAGTGACGGGTCGCGTTGCCAAAGATGAGCCAATGGCGCCTTACACCGCGCTCGGCGTTGGTGGCCCGGCTGATTATTTTGTTGAGGTTATGAGCGAAGACGAGCTCGCGGCATTGATGTGCTATATATATGAAAACAGCGCCCCGTGGATGATTATCGGCGACGGCGCGAATCTCCTGGTTTCCGACAAAGGCATTCGCGGGATCATAATAAAGCTCGGCGAGCCTTTCAAGCTTATCGAAGTGAATCCCCCGTTCATAAAGGCTGGGGCTTCTGCCAGAATTTCCAAGGTTGCGGATATTGCCGCTCAAAACGATCTCAGCGGCCTTGAGGGTGTTGGCACAGTTCCCGGCAGCCTCGGAGGCGCTATAGTAATGAACGCCGGCACACACAGAGGCTACATCGATGAAGTGACCGAGAGCGTGTCAATTGTAACCGATCAGGGCGAAAAACGAGTCCTTTCAAACAAAGAATGCGGTTTTTCTTATCGAAACAGCAGATTTCAGTGGGATAAATCAATGATTATCACCTTCGCTGCGTTCAAAATGTCGAAGGGTGACGGCGAAGCTATAGCCGCACATCTCGAAAGCGTGCGTCAGCACAGGGACGAGACCCAACCCCAAGGCAAAAGCGCCGGCTGTTTTTTCAAGAATCCCCCGGGTCTCAGCGCAGGAAAACTGGTGGAAGGCGTCGGGTGCAAAGGTTGGCAAGAGGGTGGGGCGATGGTCTCCCCAATACATGCGAATTTTATTATGAACGCTGACAATGCCACAGCTTCAGACCTATACAATCTGGCCGAGAGGGTCAGAATGCAGGTCTTGGAAGTGCATGATATAGAATTGGAATACGAGGTCAGGTTAGTAGGCGAATGGTAAACCCCAATAATAAGATTAGAGTCGCGGTGATGATGGGCGGTTTTTCTTCCGAAAGGCCGATCTCGCTATCGACCGGCAAGCAAATTATCGAATCTCTTGATAAAGAGAAATACGATGTTGTAGGCGTGGACGCTGCGATTATTCCCGGCTCCACGCTCACGACGCTCCAAACGTCACCCGATGAGGTCAAGGCGCTAACCAAAGCTGGCAGCGCTTTGATAAACTCTACCAAACTATTCTCTCTCCAGGAATTGGCGAGCGGCAGTATAGGATTACGGCCAAATGTTGTATTTCTCGCGCTTCACGGCAAGTATGGTGAAGACGGCACAGTGCAAGGTTTGTTAGAGCTTTTAGGGATTTCTTATACAGGCTCGGGAGTGCTCGCGAGCGCGTTAGCCATGGACAAATCGATGACTAAGCGAATATTGGCAAATGAGGGGATAAAAGTCCCGGAATCCGTCGATTTCTTATGCAAACTTGGACAATGGAACGAAGACCAGGTTGCCGACGCCGTCAAAGAGATCGGCTACCCGGTTATTGTTAAACCAAGCCGCCAGGGATCATCAATAGGAATGACAAAGGTATTATCCCCATCGGCGTTGAATAAAGCTATTAGGCAGGCCGCCAATTACGATTCTCAGATAGTTGTTGAGCAGTTTCTTGTTGGCGCTGAGTTAACCGTCAGCGTGCTTGGTAATGATGATCCGTTCGCGCTGCCGGTGGTGGAGATAGTTCCTAAAAAAGGCTTCTATGATTACGAGGCCAAATACAAACCTGGCGCAACGGAAGAGATCGTTCCCGCAAGGATCAGCAAAACTGAGGCTGCTGTAGCCCAAAAGATCGCGCTTAGAGCACATCGCGCGCTAAGATGCCGCGGTGTTTCCAGAACAGATCTGATCGCGACCGATCATGGTATGTATGCCCTGGAGGTAAACACTATTCCGGGTATGACTCCCACCAGCTTGCTGCCCAGAGCAGCGGAGGCTGCTGGAATACCGTTTGCAGAATTGCTTGATATGATCATTGATTATGCATTAGAGGAGGGGACGGATAAGTGAGACGCGCTGTAACCCGAAAAGGAGCCCAATACGGAACTCGGGCGGCAAAAAAAGTGCCCCGTAACACGATGAAAACGAACTTTAAGTTTTTGGCGGGTGTGTTATTTCTCTCGATTATTGTCGGTTGCGCTGCTGCGTTTATATTGCAGGCGCCAAGCTTAGCAATAAATAAAATTACCATCACAGGGGTGTGTTTAAGCGATAAAGACGTGGTTAATGATGCTGCTGAATACATGCGCGAGAAGAATATTTTGCTGGTTGGCAAAGGATTGGCGCTCAAAAAGATCGGCGCTCTGAGTGAAGTTGCAGAGGTTAACATTGGCCGCACCCTGCCAGATAAAATCTGGATTAGGGTTTCGGAGCGCAAGCCTTTTGCAATTCTAACAAATGGCAAAGACTATTATATGGCCGATTGCGATGGGTTTGTTTTTCACAAAGTCGACGGCCCGGTCAAGGGTGTGCCTCTCATAAAGCTGGATTTGTCAATAAACCTGTGTTTAGGGAAAATTGGTTCTGCGGATGATATACGCAGCGCTTTGCTGGTGTTGAAATGCGCCCACCGAAAGAAATTGGACATAACGAAAATTTCAATTGACCATGTGGGCAATATGTGCTTAAATATAAATGGTAAATTCTACATTAAACTCGGTCAGCCGGACGAGCTTGAATATAAAATTTCTCAGGTGCAAAACGCAATAGACGGCCGTCCATCGTTTGCTAAAGACGCAGACTATATTGATGCCAGTTGCCCGAGAGCTATTGTTTGGAAACCAAAACTGAG
>JAPLCU010000049.1 GCA_026392045.1 Armatimonadota bacterium | reverse complement strand
CTATGCGGTGGTCGCTGCCCGCTATTCTGCAGATAAGCTGGGATCAGGCGCGTAAAGCGATGATTTATGCGTTTACTGACCAATTGCCGAATGTGGGTGTTCATACCAGGTTTATAGATGGGATTGTGATGGAGCCCGGCTTGCAGTTGGATCAGCTGTGTGCGCCCATTCGAGCTCTCACGCTGTATACCCAGCATACGGGCGATATGTCTATTGTCTTTGATCGGCGGGTGCAGGTTGGCATGAACACGATCCAGCAGATTTTGGCGGCGCAGAGACACCCGGATGTGGCGCTGTTCGAGACGCTGCTGCTGCCGTCAGGAGAACCCTCCAAACTTCCTTATGTATGCTATTCCAATATGCTCGTGTGGCGAATCTTGCGCGATATCGGCTGGATCTATAACCATATAAAGGACTTGGATAGAGCGGAAGAAGCGATCGGGCTCGCTAATCTGGTGCGGGCTGCGATAATGGAATACTTTGTGATCGATGGGCCGAATGGCAAGATGTTTGCTCAGGCAATCGATCTTGAAGGCAATTATATAATAGGCGATGACCCTGCGGGCAGTCTTGTGTTGATGACCTATTTTGACTTCTGCCCAGCGAGCGATCCTATCTACAAGAATACTGTGGCCTGGATACATTTGGAGCAAAATCCACAGTCCGGTTCAGGGCATCCGTTTGTGGCGCCGCATTCAATCGGTGCGTCGGGACCGTCTATTCTGAGCGTGATCAACGACCTTCTTACCGAACGCAGGGAAGAGGCTCTGGATTTCCTGCGCAGGGCGATTATGGACAACGGAATAGCCTGTGAGACTGTGGACCATACCACGGGTAAAGCCATTAGCGGCAGGGCTTTTGCAAGTTGTGCAGGTTATTTGGCATTTGGCCTCAGGCGCGCTCTGAATGCGATGTGTCCTCAGACGGCTGTGGTCGAGCAGAAGCGAAGGCCCAGCGAAACTCTCTACGAGCCGCCTCCAGAGACCAGCCAGGATACCAAGAAGGCCAGGATGTAGGGGCTTCGTTTCGGGATTTCCGCTCCGGTCAAATCCCAGAACAGCTACTCTCATCAATGAACATATATGCTGGGTTCCTATACAGATAGGCCGCAAGCTCGCTGCGCACTTGAGGCAACTGATGATAGGAGATAATCACAGCGCGTGGATTATCTGCCAACATTTCTCTTGTCCGTTTTCATCCGCCGGACAAGCGAAGAAAGCTGAGACCGGAAATGGAGTGATGAGGGGAGCACGAAACCGGCGCCTACCTCGACTCCTGCGTGACTCTGGCTACGCGCTGATGCCACGAGAAGACGTTTGCATAGTCGAGAAATGTGCAGAGATCATTGAGACCACTTGTTCTGAACGTGGGACGGTTGAGCTGCCGCACGAAAAGTGAGCGCCTAACATCGTCAGCCACCACACTAAAAGTAGGCCGCAGTTGCGGGGCGACCAAATGGAAATCGTTGAATCTCAACAAACCGGAATATACACTCGTCGAGTGCTCTACCTCGAAGAGCGCTTTGACCTCGCTAGATCCTCGATGCAGCCACAGGACATCAATCTCGGAGAGAATGCTCTCAATGGGCGCGAACCCATAAGGCAGCGCATCTCTGCAAGAAAACGGCTTCGCTAATGACCAATCCAGCTTGCCCCGGTCACTGGCCGGCACCCAGATATCGTAACCCTTTGCCGACCCGATTGCACCGAGGAGAGTCTGGACGTGGGAGTGAGTCAGATCTGGAACTCTGTCTGCATTTGCATCGAAATCCACCAATGCGTCTAGTTCGTTCCATCCGAGAGACCCTTCCACATTGAAACGTCCCGCTTGAGCTATGTATAGCTGGCAAGCGCTTTCCTGAGTATATACCTGAACTTTATACTGGCCGTCGGATGCCGGGGTGGTCGAGCCCAAAACGTCCTCATACTCAGAATAGGGAACGATAAGGGGTTCGGATATTCCATTGTTCAAGAAACAGATGACGGCCAACTGTCCTTGCAGACGGCGCAGGTCCTTTTGGGGAAGCCCATAGAATGTGCGGTCCCCGCTATGAATCTTGGAGTACCTAACGTAGATGAGCGCCTTGTCACCCACAATAGCATACAAGGACTGGCTCCCCTCAAGCTTTCTCACCGATCCGTATTTCTTCTTCACGTTGTCCAAGAAAGCCAACTTGACGAGGTTTGGCATGGCCTTATGCTCCTATTCTGCCAACAGCAGTGATATTGAAACTCATATATCAAACTCTTTAATCAAAACCCAACTTGTCAAATATGCTGTGAACTACCATATCGAGAGACAGGATAGGTAGTGTTCCATTCCCTGTTGCATTTCCTATGCTTTCCCAATGTTGTAAGGGGGCGATGTAAATGCCAGATCGAAGATAGGCTCTTCCGGCAAAGCATCAAGAAACACGGAGACATCGCCATTCTAAGGCAGGTTATCTGGCATGGCGCATGAATTCAGCGCATCTAAGACAGTCAGGCTGTCTGTGAGACACATAGGTTAGCGTCAACCCGAATTGATATGCAATCAATCAGCTTGCTCAATCATATTACACGGCTTGGACACGTCAGTCAATAGGTAAGTGCTCAGACTTAGTGAGAATTACATGTCATCCTGAACTCGATTCAGGATCTGTTACGTTTAAGGCTTAGATTCCGAATCAAGTTCGGAATGACAAAAACATCAAGAGTGAGCTCTTACGTCAATAGCAGTTCCGTATCTAAGCACGCATACGATACTTTTTAGGCATTCTACGTTGGCGATGTAATAGATGTAGGCGTCGAAATATTGCCTATGAAGGAACTTCAAGCGGAGATGTCATCCGGGGTTGCTTACTACGAAGGTGAATTGTATAACTTGATTCGGCAAGGAAGGGGTATACCGGCAGTGCCTCTAGTTCTCATCGGGGTTGCGCCATAACTTAAGCCTACATTAGGCGTGTCTTACTATTTTGATTTACATATCCGCCTTTACCTTACCTTGCTTCGTTATTATTAACCTGCGGCCTCGCCAGTTGACGGATCGGGTGAAATAGCCTGCCACCCAGATGGCGAATGAGATGATGTCGCGCAGGGGCAGAAGGTAGGCTGCGCGGGGGAACTCGCGGTCGTTGAGGCATATCCGCGCACCGAGCCAGGCTGTTATAAGCCTAAGAAGCATTACGCTCCATAATACCAGCCAGCCTCGTTTAGAGAACCCCGATGCTGCCAGGAATGCAAGCGCATAGGTAAACCCGAATGTGAAGACCAGCCCCAAATGCCCCCACGGCCTGCTGATTCTGGTGGTAACAGACCACCTCAGCTCGCGTTTCAGCACGTTCGGTAGACTCTCGCCGCCCAGGGTGATTTCAATGACGTAATTCGATAATATCACCTTATAGCCGGCTTTTGAGATTATGCGCCCGAGCGCAAAATCATCTGCCAGGTAATCCGTCAATTCTGCGAAACCTCCAGCTTTCTCTAACGCCGTTTTCCGAACAGCAATCGCCGCGCCGAGGCCGAAGTCTATGCCTTTAATGTTGTGAGATGCTACCCCAGGCGCGAAAACGCAGGTCATGTGGAGCGCTTCCAGGGAATCCGCGATTGTTCTTGCGTTTACGCCTCGATACAGACAAGTGACGGCGCCTATGCGGTCCTCGGCGAACGGGGCTGTGATCTCGCGTAGGAAATCGGGAGCCGCGCGGGTGTCAGCGTCTGTGATAACCAAAATATCGCCCGAGGCTTGCTTTGCCAGGGAATGCAGGATTCTGACCTTGTTGTTTGAACCTGTGATCGCGCTGCCTGTATGCACGGTCGCGGTAGTGAACTTGCGAAGAATGGGTAAGGCTGGATCGTTATCATCCAAAACGCCGAAGAGGACTTCGCAGCTGGGATGGTCTTGCGTCAGAAATGTTGTAAGATTGGATTCAAGCTCCGGATCAATGCCGCATATAGGCTTGAGAACGCTGATTTTCGCCGCGTAGGATATCTGTTCGGGCGGAATCTCTGATCCGCCTGCATAGGGTGTGAGAATTTTAGCTTGACGGCAAAAATGGAACACGAGCGCTATGGTCGAAAAGGCGTAATATAACGCGCCGATAGCGGTGAGAGCGAGCAGAATGTCTTGCAGGAAGCCCATCATGCGGCCTCACTATTTCTGAGCTGGGCATAGGTCAGCAGGCTGCAGTTTTTTGAGACATATTCCTTGAGCGTTGGGCTCAGAAGTGTCTGGAGATCGCCTGGGTTTGGGCCTAAGGGTTCGCCGGAATCCTCGATGCAGGGATGGAAATAAACCTCGATTTTGCCGGTCTGGATACGCTCCAGCATGCCAATCAGATATGTGTCGCTCATACGACCGGTCATGAGGCTGCCGATGCAGAGGTCGGTTCTTGCGAGCGAGCTGGTCTTGAGAAAATGGTTACACAGCCTCACTTGATAAGCATGCCCCATGCTCACGGCCAGTTTTTGAATCAGGCTGGATGCATCGACACGTAGATTCGTGAGAAGGGGGTCGCGCGGAACACGAATGCCTTGCACACCGTAGTGTTCTGCCAGCTCTACCACGATTGGGAGCACATTGGAAGTTGCATGCAGATGCTGGTGGCCATCTACATGTGAAAGCGGGATGCCATACTGCGCAAAAGTCTCGAACTGGGTCTGGATCTCCCACGTGAGCTGACGCCTGGCTTTGCCGCTGATGAAGTATTTTAGCGATGCGATGATGGGGCTTGCAGGGAACATTGAATGTAAGTCGACCAGATTTGGAATGACCTCCGGTGGAAGAGCCGAGCGAGCGTGGCTCAGAGCCAGATGCAGGCCGACGGCCAGGCTGGGGTTATCCTTAGCCATTGCGACAGCCTCGCGGACGGCGTCACCGGTCACCATAAGGCTCGCACTGGTCAGAATTCCTTCCTGATGAGCCTTGATCACGGCTGCATTCACCGAGTGCGAGTAGCCGAAATCATCTGCGTTGACAATTAGTTGAATAGGCATGACATCGAATATCCTACCCCAAACAAGAGAAGTGAAACGGGCAGGGATACAAACCGCTAATTAATTATCAATTTCACACAGAAACCTATTGACAAATGTTCTTGCATGCCATAATATACATTTGTATGATTTACATGATTTGGCATTCTGAGAAATGAGGTGATTTTCAAGTGAAGCACGAAATGTCGATTGAGGACAATTTCTATGGCGCCGCGACTGTTGGCGAACGTGGGCAGGTGGTTATTCCGGCTGAAGCGCGTAAGAAATTCGGCATCCAGCCCGGTGATAAGCTCCTTGTTATTGGTCACCCGGCCGGAAGCGGCATCATGCTCTGCAAAATAGATGAGATGCGCGATTTCTTCGCGGCTATGCTGGAAGATTTGAAACGCATCGAATCTAAAGTGGAAGATTCTGACATAGAAAAGGTCGCGTAGTTTGAAGCAATAATATAGACATAACCTATAAGAATTTATGAGCCTCGAAAAACGCTTTGAGGCATGGAGGTAATGGATTTGAAGAAACGCATTCTGGTATCATTAGTCGTAGCCTTGTGTGCTTCATCTGTTTGGGCACAGGGCGCTCAGCCGATTGTCGACTTGCCAAAGCCGCCTATCCCACCCGGACTTACGGTTCCGGCGGACGGAAGAGCCAGCGCTGCGCTGCCGAAGTTGGATTCTGCCAACCCTCTATCGATAGAGGATGCTCTGAAGGTGGCGTTTGAGCATAACCCGGATATAAAGATTGCGCTTGACGTGGCGCAGCGCGCTGTCGGTGTGGTTGCAGAGGCGCAGTCAAACTTCAACCCGAAGTTCAATGCGACCCTGGCTCATATCGTGCAGCCTGAGACAACAAGCTCATTTGGCGGGAGCGGCGCTCAGCCTGCGCAGAAGATTGTGATCCAACAAGCCCAGGCGACTAACGCATCGGTTGTTGCTACGCTGCCGCTGGATATCAGCAGGCGGTTTGCATATACGAGCGATGTTGCCAAATATCAGTTTGATATTGCGTATTTGAATATGGTTGCGGCTTCTGAGAAGCTGATTCAAAATGTGAAGGTCGCATATTATGACCTGTTGAGAGCTTGCGGCCAGGCGCGGGTCGCGCAGGCTGCGGTGGACGTGGCGAAGGTGCGTTTTGATAACACCAAGGCGAGGTTCGATGCAGGCACAGTGCCGAAATTCGATGTTTTGACAGCAGAGGTGGACGTTTCAAATCTGCATCAACTGTTGATACAGGCTCAGACTCGAGTGGAAGTGGCGCGGTCGACGTTTAATCGTCAGCTTGGCATAGATATAAACTCTCAAACTCAGGTGCAGGATGTTGCAATTAATGTCCAACAGCCGCGCCCTGGAACAGATTTCCAGGGCGATCTGATTGATGCAGATTTCCAGGGCGATCAGAGCCGCGCCCTGGAACAGATTTCCAGGGCGATCAGAGATCAGATTGATGCGGATATTAAGACGGCTTATGCCCGCCGCCCGGAGATTAGGCTCGCAAACACTGC
Source organism: Armatimonadota bacterium (assembly GCA_026392045.1). Lineage (GTDB taxonomy): Bacteria > Armatimonadota > UBA5829 > UBA5829 > UBA5829 > JAMCYN01. The sequence continues at coordinate 11,561 of JAPLCU010000049.1, read as the reverse complement.
TATTGAGTTGAATAAGAAGAATGTGAAGCTGCAACAGACGGGCCTGAAGCCGTCACTGAATTTCAACTTGAACATGGGTTATAATGTCAACACCACCGCGTTCACCAATCAGAACGTGAACTGGCAAACTTCGCTGGTTGTGAGCCGTCCATTATGGGACGGCGGCTTAACCAAGGCGCGCGTGGCCGAGGCTAAGGCGGATGTCGCAAATGCAACCGATACGCTGGATCAGACAAAGCTTGCGGTGGGTTTTGACGTTCGAAACTCGGTATTGAGCCTGGATGAAGCTGCAAAGCGCACGCAGACCACGGCAAGCGCTGTTTCTCTTGCCGAAGAGGCGCTGAGGCTCGCAAATGTGCGTTACGAAGCGGGCATCGCTGTGCTTGTGGAAGTCACGAACGCAGAGAGCCAATTGACTCAGGCGAAATTCAATTATGTTAATGCACAGTATGATTATGCGGCAGCGCTCGCGACGCTGCAGAGGGCAACTTCCACTCAACCTGAGCGCAATCAGGTTCAACTGCTCAATAACGCACGGCTTCGCAGATAAGTTTGGAGGATTCTGATGAGAAAAATAATTACAATTGTATTGATCGTAGTGGTGGTTGTTGGCGGGCTCACCATGGCTGCAATAAAGAACAAGCCTAAGGCCCCACCGCCCACAACCAAAGAAATCCAGGCCGATCAGGGCATACCCATTGAGACCGCTGTGATCACAACTGGAAACATTGAACAGTCCGTGGAAATCACCGGCAGCCTTGCAGCGTTGGATCAGGTCACGCTTTCATCAAAGGTACCAGGGCGGCTTGCTGCCGTGTATGTGCGAGAGGGTGATTCCATAAGCGCGGGGCAGGTCGTGGCAATGCTGGATCAGGACGATGCTAAACGCAGCCTTGAGAGCGCTCAAGAGGGTATGCAGTCGGCAAAGTCTCGCCTTTCACAGGCAAGGACAACCGCAAAAGTCACCAAGATTCAATCTGATGCCGCAATAATGCAGGCGAAGGCATCGCTGAAATCCGCCAAAGCCCGATTTGAGGTGGCTAAAAGCCCGGCGCGAAGTCAGGAGAAACTGGTCGCCGAGAACCGAGTGGCGGCGGCTAAGGCCAATCTCGATAATAAAGAAGCTGATTATAAGCGCTACAAGCAACTTTTGGATAAAGGCGCGATATCTGAATCAACTTTTGACATGTATAAGACCCAACTTACCATCGCCGAGACCGATTATAAGACTGCCCAGGAACAGCTTGCTATGATCAAAGAGGGGGGCCGAAGCGAGGATGTTGAAACGGCGCAGGCGGCTGTGGATGTTGCCGAAGAGGCGCTTCGTTCTGCTGAGGCAAACGCTTCTCAGAACCTGCTTCGCGCTGAGGATATCAAATCAGCGGTTGCAATGGTGGGGCAAGCTCAAGCGGCTGTTTCGCTTGCCAGGCAGCAGTTGTCTTATACATATATCAAGTCGCCCATTTTGGGTCAGATATCTTCCCGCACCGCCGAAGCGGGTCAGGTTGTATCCCCGGGTCAGGCGCTGGCGAGTGTGGTCAATCTGGGCTCGATCTACTTCAAGGGAGATGTTTCTGAGAAGGAAGTAGTGAATATTGCCGTTGGCCAGCAGGTCAATGTTAAAATTGACGCAGTAACCGGCAAGACGTTCGGAGGGACAGTTGCAGAGATTTATCCGTCTGGTTCGGAGACTAGCCGCAATTTCTTTGTGAGAATTGCAATCAGCGGCAAGAGCGCTGATTTGAAGCCGGGTATGTTTGCTCGCGGAAATATTGTTACAAGCGTGCATCGCGATGTGTTGCTTGTTCCTAAGGATGCTATTGACCAGCGAAGCGGTACCAGCATGGTATTTGTTGTAAGCGATGACCTCAAAACCCTCAAAGCGCAGTCGGCAAAAAAGGGTAAGAAGGTCGCACGCGTGGAGATACGAAAAAAAGTTACGCGCTATGACGTCACCGCGCTCACAGAGGACTACAGATATGTGGAGATCGCCTCTCCCAATAGCCTGAAAGTGGGCGATGTTGTGGCTACGGCAGGACGCCAGAATCTTAGTGACGGCGTGAAGGTATTGCTGTCGAAGTAATAGTATGCGACTTATACATACTGTTGCGCGACCTGCGGTCGCGGCTTCGGCTGCATGCAACCGAAGCAACCAGCAACCGGGTCTTAGCTTTCAGTAGCTGAAACCGTGATCTACAATCGGAGAAACAAATATGTGGTTAACTAATGTATCTATACGGCGCCCGATATTCATAATCATGTTCGTGCTGGCGTTGATCGTATTGGGGCTTCAGTCGCATAAAAAGATGCCAAAGGAACTGAACCCTAAAATCGACTTTCCCTATGTGACGGTCGTGACTATGTATCCTGGCGCCGGGCCTAACGAGATTGAAACCCTCGTGAGCGAACCTATAGAAAAAGCCGTGGGCTCCATCAATAATCTGCGAAACGTGACTTCTTCCTCGCAGGATGGAGTGTCCATGGTATCAATGGAGTTCGAGCTCGGAACAGATTTGAACGCGGCCGCCGCTGATATTCGAGATAAGGTTTCCGCCACCAAAGGCACATTACCCAAGGACATTGAGGAACCCACAATTCTAAAGCTGGATATCGCTTCCCTGCCTGTGCTCACAATCGGTATGTCTGGTCCGCTATCCCCAAAGGAAATGCGAATTCTCGCCGATGATGTAGTTGTGGACAGGTTGGCGAAGGTGGGCGGCGTCGCTTCGGTGAATGCCACCGGCGGCGAGGAGCGCGAGATCAGCGTGGCCGTGAATAAAGGCCGCCTTCAGGCATACGGAATTGGCATGCCCGCGGTGGTAACGGCAATTCGGGGGTCCACTCTTAACCTGCCTGCTGGTTCTATTAAAGAAGGGGCGCGCAACACCGCCGTTAGAACAGTAGGCGAGTTCGTAAGAGCCGACGAAATCCGGGATGTGAGAATAAATATTGCTGGCAAGAATAGTAAGCCGGATACTTATGTGCGCCTTGGCGATGTTGCCACAATCACAGATACCGTAGCCGAGCCCGAGAGAATCAGCCGCCTTGATGGCAAACCGACGGTGGTGCTTACCGTTCAAAAGCAGTCTGACGCAAATACGGTTGATGTCTCTGAGGGCGTGCTCGAACAGATAGAAGAAATGAAGCCGGTGATGCCGCCAGGTGTCAGCGCGGTAATCATTGAAGACAACGCGGAATTCGTAATAGATGCGCTCGATGACGTAAACAGGAGCCTTTTCGAAGGAATATTTCTGGTTGTTGTGATCGTGCTTTTGTTCTTGCACACTGCCAGGGCGACGTTTATCGTTGCTATTGCTATACCGACCTCTATTTTGGCGACATTCATGCCTATCAGCTCTTTCGGCTTCACGCTGAATCAGATGACTATGCTGGCTCTGTCGCTGGTGGTCGGCATTTTGGTCGACGACTCGATTGTTGTGTTGGAAAACATAGAACGCCACTTGCGGATGCGTGAGAATCCAACGGAAGCGGCAATAAATGGTCGGTCTGAGATCGGTTTGGCGGCCATCACAATCACGATGGTGGACATAGTCGTATTCGTGCCGGTCGCGTTCATGGGCGGTATTGTTGGACAGTTCTTTAGGCAGTTCGGTATCACGGTTGCAGTTGCAACGGCGTTTTCGCTGCTGATGTCATTCACTCTGACCCCGATGCTTGCTTCGAGGTGGATGAAGAGCGAAGAACATAAAGAGCGCGAGGATATAGACACAGACCGCCGCGTTGCAGAGGGCCGTCCCACACTTAAAGATTGGCTGGACATTGGCGCGGGTAGGGTGTTTGGTGTTCTTGAAGGTTTCTTGAAGAGGCTCGACCATGGATATCGGGGCGTTCTGGAATGGGCGCTTCATAACCGATTCCTGACTGTTATTATTGGATTCTTGTCATTACTTGTCGTTTTCATCATGGTCGTACCGCTTCCTGAGAAGGGCGCTCCTGGTCCCGCTGCCATAAAGATGTTGTTTCCAAGGATTTTCATAGCCCTGATTGCGCTCGTATTAGCCGGATTAGCAATGCTTATTGATCGCAAGAGTAAGTTTATCGCGCTTGGTTTTGGCGTGGTTATTGCTTATCTTGCAATGACTATTTACCTGCCGTTTGGCTTTACTATGATGCCTGTTACTGACAACGGCAGCTTTACGATTAATGTACGCACTGCGCCGGGAACATCGCTTGAAGCCACAACAAAGGTGGTCAAAGAGGTAGAGGCTCTCATAAAAGTTTTGCCAGAAATAAAGCCAGTTGAGAAATGGGTTTCTGATGCCGTATGGTATAAACCTCTTACATGGGTTAAGAGGCATAAGGTTGTTGAGAAAGGCTACTATGTCAGCTACATCGGCGCGGCAACCAGCGGTATTATGGGCGCCGACATGGGCTCACAATATGCGCGCATAGATGCAAAGGTTGTGCGGAAAGCTCTGCGCAAACGCAGCATGGATGATATAGTTGCAGATATCTCCCAGAAAATTGCGCTTATCCCCGGCGCTGAGCAGATTAGCGTAGCTGCATCATCTCACATGGGCCCCGGAAGTGGCGTGATGATGGAAGTGCAGGGGCAGAACATGGACGCTATCTTGGAGCAGGCGCGCAGGTTGAAAGATATCATATTGAAAACACCCGGCGCAACCGACGTGGATATTTCCTACAAAGAGAGCAAGCCCGAGAGCCGCATAGAGGTTGATAAACTTCGCGCGGCGGAGCTGGGAATGACGCTTGCCCAGGTGGCAACTGCTGCCAGAACTGCAATTGCAGGCGATGATACCGCAAAACTGCGCGAGGGCGGCACTGAGTATCCGATCAGGGTATGGTTCGAGAAAGATGAGCGCAGCCATAGCTCTGATATTGAGAACCTCATTATCGGCGCAAAGGGTGGCGCGCCAATATATCTCAGGGATGTTGCAACGGTCAAAACCGACAACGCCCCATCCAAGATTGAGCGCAAAAACCGCCAAAGAGTGGTCTATGTAACCGCGAACCTTGAAAAAGGCGCTCAACTGGGAAATGTGGACCAGGCTATTCAGGCGGCGATGAAAAAGTCGCAAAAAGTGCCTGGTATTACCATCGCCACAGGTGGCGTGGGCAAGATTATGTATGAAAGTATTGGCTTCATGATAAGTGCGTTGTTACTTGCCGTTTTGCTGGTGTATATGCTGATGGGCGCTCTTTTTGAGTCTTTTCTGACACCGTTAGTTATTATGTTCAGCTTGCCGCAGGCTATGGTGGGCGCGCTGCTGGCGTTGCTTGTTACCGGGAATGTAATGAGCATTTTCGCGATGATCGGTATTATTATGCTCATGGGTTTGGTTACCAAAAACGCTATTCTGCTGGTCGACTATACCAATACACTGCGGGAACGCGGGCGAAATAGGCACGATGCCCTGCTTGAAGCTGGCCCGACCAGGCTGCGGCCGATTTTGATGACAACGCTCGCGATGGTGGGTGGTATGCTGCCGACCGCTATGGCGCTAAACCAGGGTTCTGAGTCCAGAGCGCCGATGGCGATTGCGGTTATCGGTGGTTTGATCATGTCTACTATGCTCACGTTGATCGTGATTCCGGTATGGTATACGTTAGTGGACGACGTATGGCATTGGATAATGCGCACGTTTTTTCGGTCGAGTCACAGCAGAATAGAGGATAAGAGCGCAAGCGCAATTGACCAGTCTGATCCTCTCGCGACATGCGGTGACCGTGAATAGTTGTAGTGAGGGGCGAACCCACGTGTTCGCCCGATATGAATGTTTGGGAGGGTTACAAACCCGTGAAGAGGGATCAGCTTTAATGCTTGATTTTGGCCCAATAGGTGTCGTAATCGAAATCCGGATTGCGCTCCTCTGTGTGGCATGACCGGCAGGTTTGTTCGTCCACCGTGCCGAAACCCTTTTTTGGAGATTTTGAATGCTCCAATGCGGGGCCGTGACAAGCTTCGCACTGCACATTTGCCAGCTCAGGTGTTTCTTTATAATATACATAGCCGTTTCGGGTCACTGCGCCGGTTACGTGGCAGGTGACGCATTCGGGGTCATACTCCTGCCTGGTGTCCTTGAGATTATCGATGGCGCGCGCGTGGCGGCTGGCGCTCCATTTTTCATAGACCTCTGAATGACAGTCTTTGCAGGCCTCGGATGTCGCATAGGGACTCTTGCGCAGGCGTTTTCTCATATCATCCGGGTTCAGGCCCCGTTTTACGAGAATGACCTCTGCCTGGTCTAAGAATTTCTTGCTCTCGGTCAAGACTGCTTTGGTGACGTTGCCTGAATAGGCGTTGTAGACTTTAAGCATAATCGGGTCTTCGGTATATCGCCGATCAAGGTAGATGAGCTTGTGCTTGATGGATGTTGGCTTGGAGTTGGCGCCCAGAGTGATGTCCAGGCGGCCCAGGCACCAGTTTTCTTTGGTTCCGGCTTTTACCAGGTAGGTCGACCCCCGCTTGTCTACGAGAGCGTCTACCTCGTTTGACTCGGTAGATGGAAACAGTATGTCTTTATCGACGCGATGCGTGCAGAGAACGATATCCACGCCCTTAAAAGCCGCGAATTTTTCAGCCGATGCATTGCCGCCATGATAGACCAGCACGACCATATCGCATTGCTTTCGCAGAGAGGGCAGGTATTTGGCCAAAGCGGCTTTGGGATCGGTCACTGTGTATCCTATGGTTTTTTCAAGAAGCGCCGGAACTGTGGACTTATCCATCAGTCCCATCACCCCTACGCGCAGGCCGTTGCGAGAAGTAATCACCTTGAATGGCGAGTATTTCAGATGCTGCTCTTTTGTGTAGAGATTCGCGCAGATAATAGGCACGGGCTTTTTTTCAAATTGCTTGATGGATGGTGATCCATCCATGCCCAAATCTTCATCGCCGGGGATAATGGCTCCATAGCCGAGCATTCCGAGGGCTTGCGCTGCAACATCTGTCTTGAGACGCGCCTGAAAGCCTTCGCCGCCGACTATATCTCCGCCCTCGATCAGCAGCACATCAGATTTTGACGCGCGAATGGATTTCAGCAGGCTGAGCTCGCGTCCGTATCCGCCAAAGCGAAACTTGGTGCAGTTGCAGGATCGAATCTGCCCAAGCGCCGATGAAGTATAAAGCAAAACAAGCGAGGTTGGCTTGGGAGTTTTAACCGGCTTCGCTGTAGGCTTCCCTGTCAATGCAATCGCTGCGCAAGCGCTAAGCGCTGCAATTACAGACATAAAAAATGCAAGTTTTCTCATACCCACTTGCCCCTTTCGAACCAAGAATAGTTGTATTTGATTTGAGGGACATCCTTGTCCCGAAGTGCAATCCTAAGGCGCGTTATTCATAATATCCGGTAGGCTTCGGCATCAGGATACCGAAGCAACCTGCTGGTGAATAATCAAGCGCAATCCTAAAGAATCACGAAATGGATTTGCCCGGGCCTTCGCAGAGTTCACTGCAGAGGCCCGGGCGCTTATTACAACCGGACTGATGCCGGTTCTGCTTTAGCGATAGGTTTTTTTGTTTTAGACGTGAGCCCTGGCTTCGGCATAGGCCGCATTGTGTATCCTTTTGGGATCTGGAAAAGAGCATCAGGCACTTTTGCACTCAAATCGAATTTGGTGTAAGTTGCTGTGACGGTATCTTTCTTCCCGCGTTCACCCATCATAAGGATTTTAACGGGTTTACTGGTAGCCGCGCCAACCCACAGTTTTGCGGAACTCTTTGTGACGGGGTCCGAGTAGGAATATACATCACAACGCTGTCCTGAGACTTTGTCTGTTCCCAGTTTCTTTGCATTGACTTGCTTGAGGAAGAGTTTCACGGGACCCGTTGGCCCCGGTAAGTATAGTCTTGGGTTGCCTTTGGGCGTTCCGGCCGGATATTTCGCCGCAAACTTTCTCCACGGGTGGATCATAAAGACTCCGCTCGAGTTTTTTATGAGGCGAATTGGAAGACGGTCGCTTTTAGACTCCCATCGCATGTTACTTCCCTTTATCCACATCTTTCTCGTGCCCATGTTGCCGAAGCTTTCTGATTTGAGTTTGAGCTCGTAGTAAATACCCTGCGATTCCGGCGCTTTTTTATCCGCCGAAACTGCGCCTACTGATACGATACTGCAAACAAAAAGAAATATTGCCTTGATTTTCACAATGATTCTCCTTTGTTTTCGACTTGATTCCTTAACCGCCTTGAACCTCTCCGCCCCAGGTGATTTAGCTCTATTTGGTGCAATCCAGGAATTATATATTTATTTTGATTGAGTTTATACTACATTGTGTGGGAGCCGCACCAGGCGGCTCCCTTGGTTACTTCAATTTGACTTACTTGCCAGGCATACCAATTCCGGTGTTCTGGAGGATGTATTCGATGTCTACCAAGAGTTTGCAGCAAGCAGGATTCTCATCTGTCTGCGCAATACCGGTGCCAGGGCCTGTCGGGTTCGGGTTGCTGGGCGAAACGGGGATGCAAGCATCCATAACTTCCAGCTCGAAATCGGTCAGGTACTCGGCAGCGGTAGTTGTGTCGCCAGCTTCGAAAGCTTCGTTAGCTGCTTCGATTTTGTCTTTGAGCGCTTCGAAAAGGTACTCGTCAGAGATCAGCGGCACTTCGTCCTTGCCGAAAGGAACTTCATGGAAGAGATCCAGAAGCAGTCCAAGGTGATCAAGATCGGTGTCTACATGCCAAATCCACTCTTCCACGTGAACATAGGAAGGAGGATTGGGGCCGGCGCCGTCATCATCGAACAAAACAGGCGTTCCATAAAGAATGGTCAGCGTGAATGTGGTCGAAGGAACTTCATACATCAAAGGCCACCAGAGCCTGATGTTGGGAGTGCCCTGCTGCGGTACACGATGAGACGGGAAAATATCGTTGCACTGAACGAATTCAGGAGTCTGCTTGATAAGGGTGGTGTTCTTGATGGTATAAGAAATGCCAGCCTGAGCAGCCTGAATGAAGTTCGGCCAAGTCGAGCCGCCCGGATCGATCGCCAAGACGCCGGGAGCTGCTGTAATAGCATCGATACCACTGGGGTCCAGATAACCCTGGAACACCTGATCCTGCGGGCACGAAGGGGCGGTCGGGTCGTCGCAAATACTGTTTGCGCAATAGGCCTGATAGACCTGATTGAAGTGTTGAATCTTTGTGCTGGTGACCCTTGCCGCCATTGCACATGCAGAAATTGCCAGTGTCAGAACCAAAGCCAAGAAAATTACTCTTCGCATTTTTTAATAGCCTCCTTGAGGTAATCTGTTGATTTTTATTTTACTGTGTTAATAGAGTTTTCCTAACGCTTCAGTATATCCGCGTTAAGATTTGGATAATTGCCCGCTGTAATGGGTTCGGACGCATTAGTCCGAGCCGATCTGCGAGCTTCCCACCATTTGTGGGTTAACCATTTACTGTCTCAGGCGATATCCACCACCCCCTTATTAGCCTTGAAATTGCTCGGGCAAATATTCACCCGAAGCAGGTGAGACAGCTTCTTGGCCTTCCCGGCGTCTTGACATAAAGCTCGGCGCCGGATACAATTCTTACGGCCGACAAAGCGATCCCTACCCATGACCGTTCTTGGAGGCCACGGCTGAGAAGGCGCATACTTCTCAGCCCTTTTCTCATTTGTGACTGTTGAAAGCGACTCAGGTCGCTGTTCGTATTCGGCCAACCGCTGCGTCAGGGGCCTCTCCCGATAGCAGCCCGGCGCTCAAACCCACCGGGGCAGACCAAACACGAACCATTCGCCCATTGAATGTAAGTTGAACGAACTTATGTCTGCCCGCTGCAACTCACCAGCCCAGGCAAGTTACCCAGCGGCCATAACGTTTCAAACCTACCGAACACAAAAACACAAACTTTCGTCATCAGCTCTGCGGTATGCGTTGCTAATGTCTCAGCTCTGCCATAAGAGTGCTTGCTACAGCTCTGCTATACACAATCGCAACATTTATTACTCAGCAATGACCATATATGGCACGATAATTGCAGGGTTTAATGTAGGCATCACGATTCAAGGGTAGGGATCAATATGCAAAACTTAATACGCAACGCAGGCCGGATGCACCCGCGCACTGCGTCAATCACAATCATGCTGCTCGCGGCATCGGTGGGAATGGCTTATGCCAGCGCCCAGAGCATACTCTATAGAGCAGATAGACAACGCACCGCGCGCTCGGGCTATGTTGCTACTAGCACGCCTGGCCGCACTTGGACCTACAGAACAGGTTCGCTTGGAAGCTCGTCCCCTGTTATGGACGAAGATGGGGTGATTTACTTCGCAGCGTATGATAATAATTTGTACGCCGTGAAAGCTCAAGGGGAGCTCAAGTGGAAGCACAATATTTGCGCCAAGGCATACGCCAGCGCTGCAATTGACAACGGATGTGTCTATTTTGGCTCGTCCACAGGTGGACTCCACGCACTTGACAATTCCGGCAACAGTCTATGGTCCAAAGTATTTAATGCCGGCAAGGCCAGCGTCAATGGCTCCGCGCTCGTCGACAAAAACGGCTGCGTTTATGTCGGCGCCCAGGACAACTGGATCTACGCGATAAATCCAGACGGCTCACTGAAGTGGAGCTTCAAGACTAATGGTTCTGTCTCTCACTCATTGACAACCTCGCCGGATGAATCTGTTATTTACGCTCCATCCAGTGACGGCTGTCTATATGCTATCAATTCCGACGGCACATTGCGATGGAAGACTAATGGGATTGCTCCGAGCGGAAACTGCAGCGTGGCGCAGGACGGGATGATCTATGTGGGCTCCGATAGCGGTGCATTCTACGCCCTGGACCCGGATGGGAATATTATGTGGTCATATCAGACAATGGGCAAAATCACAACCGATCCGGCCGTGGCATTGGACGGCACAATCTACTTCGGCGATTATGATTCTTATCTATACGCGTTGAACCCAAACGGTTCTCTGAAGTGGGCTAGTCGTTCATACTCGTCAATCTATTCATCTCCTACGATCGATTTGAGCGGGACCATATTGTATGGCTCGTGGAATGGTTATGTGACGGCGCTTGATCCCGTGAATGGGTTGGTAAAATGGAGCAAATCGATCGGCAAGAGGATATATTCATCCCCCACAATCGGTTCGGACGGCTGCGTATATGTGATAGATGAAGCAGGAAATCTTGTGGGAGTGGGCGCTACAACCACCCCGGAGCCTTCCACCATGCTAGCCCTGGCTGCGGGGGTAGGAGCGCTGTTCTGGAGAAGGAAGAAAGCGTAGGTTAGAGATTGTCCAGTTAGATTAAAAAATGCTGCGGGAGCAATTGCCCCGCAGCATTTTATGTTGGTTATCAAAGGTCTATTTGCCATCTTTCTTGTTTGTGTCTTCTGTGGATTCCTCGGTTTGGGGCTTACCGGAGACTATTTTGGCGAGAATATCGTCGAGTGACATCGGGTGGATAATCGCTGCAATTTTACCGTCTTTACCTATAACGAATGCGGATGGAATGCCCGGTATCTGAGCCGCTTTTGCCCAGGTTTCGGCGATTGTGCCCTTCAGGTCGTCCATTGCAACGGTATAGCCCATCTTATCGCCCTGCTCTTTGACAAACTTTGTTACGTT
>JAPLCU010000080.1 GCA_026392045.1 Armatimonadota bacterium | reverse complement strand
TCCGACAAAACATGTCCGCAGACCAGCCGACTTCAGCGCGTATCCACAAGCTCCTATTCTCGCCGCCGTATGGCTGGATTCGGCATTATCTCGCAGCGCCGGCCCTATTCCCAGAAACACCATCGAGCCTGGCTTGGCGCGATATCCCGTCCTTATGCTGTAAGCATCACCAGCCCGCATACCATCGGGCGCAACTTCATCCGGTCGCATCAGAGATTGCGCCCGAACATTGCTTGAGACTGCATAAAACTCGCCAGTATAGAGTCCACCCATGCACCCGACGCCGGCGCCTGCGGTCATCATCACGGAAGCTTCGCTCTTCGGCCCCACGCAATTCGGGCAAACGAATCCCACACCACCCTCGCGCATCATCCGCGAGATATTCTTCAAAGCGGGGTTATCAAAATCATCCAGCAACAACCTATTGGCGACAACAACCACAACCGGTGAGTGTGCCGAAAATGCAGGTAGAGCAAAAAGAATAGTTATCAGGAAAATGCAATTTAATCGCGAAAACCCGAAAACCCGAAAACCCGAAAAGATATCAAAAAAGGGAGGGCGAGGCTCCCGCCGAGCCAAAACCATCGGCCTATCGAACCATCCAACCATCAGCCTCCCTTCCCTTCCAGGCTCTCCACTCTCCACTTTCCACTCTCCACTCAATCTCAGCCCGCCTGCGCCTTAATAATCTCGACAGCCTTCGCGAGGGCTTCATCTACCTTGGAAGCATCCTTGCCGCCTGCCATAGCAAAATCTGGCCTGCCTCCTCCTCCTCCGCCTGCGACTTTCGCAACTTCGCGCAGAGTATTACCGGCATGGAAGCCTTTCCCGACAAGATCAGGGCTGACCTTACACACAAACAGCGCCTTGCCATCCGCCACGCCCGCAAGCACTACCACGCCGGATTTAAGCTTATCAATGGTCACGTCGGCAAGCTTTTGAAGCGTTGGCACGTCGACTGTCGGCATTGTGGCGGTCACATATTTCACCCCGCCGACTTCCTGCGCAGACTCCGCCAGGTCGCCGGCTTTCTCAGCAGCGCCCTTAGACTTCATCTGGCCGATCTCTCTCTGAAGCTCTTTCAGCACATCTGTGTTACGTTCGGCAGCCGACACCACATCGCCCACCGGAACCCCCAGGGCTTCCGCAGTAGCTCGAAGCTGGTCTTCCGCCTCATGCATGAGCGCAATCGCGCCCTCGCCGGTGACTGCTTCAATTCTACGCACACCCGCGCCGATACTGGACTCGCTCACAAGCTTAAACAGCCCCACCTGCGCCGTGTGCTTCAAGTGGGTTCCTCCGCAAAGCTCGATGGAAACATCCCCCATCTTCACCACGCGCACCTCATTACCGTATTTTTCGCCAAACAGAGCAGTTGCGCCCATCTTTCGGGCTTCCTCTATACTCGTGACCACCGTATTCGCCTGCGCATCCGCCAGCGCCAATTCGTTGACTTTATCCTCTATCCTGCGCATCTCTTGTGGAGTGACGGCCTGGAAATGCGAGAAATCGAATCTCAACCTGCCCGGCTCCACAACCGAACCCTTTTGGAGCGCATGCTCGCCCAAAACCTCATGCAAAGCCGCATGAAGCAGGTGGGTGGCGGTGTGATTACGTTCAATCGCCATACGGCGTTTCTTATCGACAATGGCTTGCACCGTGTCGCCTTCGGATATTGACCCAGTCTTCACAATCCCGGTATGGAAATGGAAGCGCGAATCCTTTCGCGTATTGGTTATCTCAACAAGCCCTGTTGGAGAGGAAATTGTGCCGGTATCTCCCACTTGACCACCAGATTCAGCATAAAATGGCGTAGTGTCCAATATTATCTCAACTCGATCCCCTTCCTCCGCTTCAACAACCACTTTGCCGTCAACAATTATTGCTTTGACATTGGCAGAAGATTCTGTTGTTTCATATCCAACGAATAGAGTTGCCTCGAATGCGTTCTCAAGGGTTCGCATTACGGAATCTCCAGCGGCAACCATCACAGCGCCGAACGCGCTGCCCTCTTTGCCGCGCCGCCTCTGCGCTTCCATGGCCTCCTCGAAGCCCTTAACATCGACCGTAATCCCCTTCTCAGAAACAATCTCCTTCGTGAGCTCCAACGGGAAACCAAAAGTATCATAAAGCATAAAAGCCGCTTCGCCATCGAGCGTCTTATTGAGCGACGCAGCCGCCAGCTCGATCTGATCTTCAAGGCGCTGCAGGCCGCTTTCGAGGGTTTTCCTGAACTTGTCCTCTTCGCTGCCGATCACCTTATCAATATAAGACTGCCTATCGGCGATCTCAACATACACATCGCCCATTATCTCAACAACAATCGGCACCAATGGGGTCAGGAAATTCTTGCTAAGGCCAAGCTTTCGACCTTTAACAACAGCATTTCGAATCAAGCGGCGCAATACATATCCACGCCCCACATTCGAGGGCATAACCCCGTCAGCAATCACAAACACAGCCGAGCGCAGATGGTCCGCAATCACCCTGAACGCCTTATCCGTTTCAACGTCAGCGCCATATTTCGCGCCCGAAACCACTTCTATGCCCTGCAAAATCGGCAAAAACAGATCGGTCTCGTAATTCGTGGCCGTTCCATTGAGCACAGCGATGGTGCGCTCAAGGCCCATTCCCGTATCAATGTTCTTTGTGGGCAGCGGCTTCATTGTGCCGTCTTCCTGCCTATCGAACTGCTGGAAAACCAGGTTCCAAATTTCAACAAACCTGTTAAAATCGTGCGCAATAGCCCAGGTCGGGTCCTCCGGCTGGCCTTTCTCAGGGGTTACATCCAAAAATATCTCATTGCAAGGTCCGCATGGACCATTAGGGCCCTTACTGGGCGCATCCGCCGGCCAATAGTTCTTATCCTCACCCAGCCTAATAATCTTCTCAGGCGGGAACTTGACCTCATTCACCCAAATATCATAGGCCTCATCGTCGTCCAGATAAACGCTGGTCCACAGATTATCCGGGCTGATCTCGACAACCTCGGTCAAAAACTCCCACGCCCAAAGTATTGCATCACGCTTGAAATAATCCCCAAAGCTGAAGTTACCCAGCATTTCGAAAAACGTATGATGAACCGCATCTCCGACTTCCCCGATATCGTCCGTGCGCATACACTTCTGGCTGGTTGCAATCCTCACAGCCGGCGGCACTCTCTCGCCCACGAAATACGGCTTAAACTGCACCATTCCAGCCGAGGTATAAAGCAAACTGGCATCATCCGGCGCCAAAGAATCACTTTGGAGCACAAGATGCCCCTTGCTCTCGAAAAACTTCAGGTATTTGGTTCTAAGTTCACTGCTAAGCATAGGTTAGGTTCCCAGTCAAATAAGAATATGATTGCCGAAGTGGCACAAGCGAGCCAAGCTCACATCGCCGACACGTTATTATATCATGCTGAGGCAATTACGACGAGGTGTGGAGAGGAAGAGCGACACAAAAAAAGGCAGCAACACCGCGTCACCACCCCTAACACCTAAAACCCAACACCCAACACCCAACACCCAACACCCAACACCTACCTTCCCTTCTAACGCCTACCCCGCCGCCATCCTCTCAATCTGCGCCATCGTAGGCTCCATCACTTCCTCATTCTTCAGATCGAGGCGCGCTATAAACTCGCCGCACAACATCTGGCCGGTTCTAACGAAATTGAAACCGCCATACATGACCGCCGCAATGTGATTTTCGGGCCTATATCCAACGTATATCTCGTTGCAATCCGGCAGCGCTTTAAGCCTCTGAATGATACCCGCAAGCGCAGCCTTGGCATATCCGCGCCTCTGATACTTCTCATCTATCATCAGACGGAAAATCCAATACTTGCCATCGTCCGGGTCCACGCCATACATCGCGTATCCCACGATATCCTTACCGCAATGAATCCCCACCTGCACGAATGTCGGTACCGCCTTACACTCTTGAAATCGATACGAATTAGGCGCAACAAGACCGCCCTGCTCCAAATGCAAAGCCAGATTCATGCATTCAGACCAAGTTTCCTTAGTGATTTCCTTAAGAATAACTTCAGCCATAGCTTCCTATCCTGCCACAATGAACTATTCGATTTTCCCAGCTCCGATGCCAACAATAACCTCATGCCACAATTATGGACCAATTGACTATATTTCTTGCAGCTCTCTCCTCGTCTCCATAACACATCATTTTATATATATGAGCCTATGTGCCTTATTCCTCTGGGAAATCCTCGCCAGACCCGCGCTTCCGCCAGGACTCAGGCAGACGCCACGCCTCATCCTTTACAGGCTCGGCTTCGGGCTGGAGGATGCCATACTTCTTGAAGAGTTCCTTTAACGCGTGGTTGAGAACAAAAGATATTACTCCGAGGAATATCGCCAATATCCCGATAAATCTGGGAAGCGCGCACAACATAACAATTGCGATTATGACAACAAACAAACAAACTGTAAAGCAGAGATTATCAATGGTCAGCAAAAAAGATTTCCGCATAATCACCAGTGGTTTCGGACCGGATTCCATATCCAACTGCGCAGCCAAAAGCGGCAGATGATACATCGCCACAATCAGCCAGATAAGCAGCAGATACGCAGATAAAAGCGCAGCCGCTAAGTATAGCGATCCCGTGCCCATTCTCGAAACAAAAAACGCCGAGCTCACAAGCAACACCGCCGTTATGAATCCGTCAACAAAAAATAGCTCGATCGCGGGCACAAGCAGCTTTCTCGCACCCATCAGCGTATCAATAACCGCCGGGCGCTTTTCAAACGCTGCCATATTCGCGTAATAGAAAACACCCGCCGCGCAGATAAAGGCAACCAGCAACGCCGGGATAAACACAAGCAATCTCGACGCGCCGTGTAAAAAACCAGTCGACATCACCGTTAAGCCATAGACCGCAAGCGATAAGGCTGAGCAGATAAGGCTGGCACACACCACATATCCCAAATGATCATAAGCGCTCAAAAAACCATTCTTCAGCGCTCTAGCCAGGCTGATTTTGCGATCCGCTGCTTCTTCGTTACTCATAATATTCATTATACATTACAACATGTATGACGAACAAATTCCGCCCAAAGTTCAATAAATCATAGCATCCGCAACCCCTTCCCTTCATTCATAATT
>JAPLCU010000034.1 GCA_026392045.1 Armatimonadota bacterium | reverse complement strand
AGAAAGAGATGCCGGGCTTGATGGCGACCAGGGAGAAATACGGCCATTCGAAGCCGCTTGCTGGCGCGCGGATCATGGGTTCTCTGCATATGACAATCCAGACCGCTGTTTTGATCGAGACCCTGGTCGAGCTGGGCGCAGACGTTCGCTGGGCGAGCTGCAATATTTTCTCCACTCAAGATCACGCGGCTGCGGCTATTGCGCAGACCGGGGTTCCTGTTTTCGCTATCAAAGGCGAAAGTTTGGAGGAATATTGGGACTATACGAAGAAAGCGCTGACCTGGCCGGACGGCAAAGGCCCGACGCTGATTGTTGACGATGGCGGCGACGCTACTCTGCTTATCCATCGCGGATATTATGCCGAAAACGATGCCGGCATTTTGGATGTGCCGACCGATAACAAAGAGCTGCAGATTGTAAACGAGACCATTAAAAAGTCGCTTGCGAAAGAGCCTGCATTCTTCCATGGCATCGTGAATGACTTCAAGGGCGTTTCCGAAGAGACCACCACCGGCGTTCACAGGCTCTATCAGATGATGGAAAAGGGCGAATTGCTCTTCCCTGCAATCAACGTGAACGACTCCGTCACCAAGAGCAAGTTCGATAATATCTACGGCTGTAGGGAGTCTTTGGTTGATGGAATCAAGCGCGCGACCGACGTTATGATCTCAGGCAAGAAAGTTTTGATTTGCGGATATGGTGATGTTGGCAAAGGCTCTTCGGAGTCGCTTGCAGGTCAGAAGGCGCGCGTTTCGGTCACAGAAATCGACCCCATTTGCGCTCTTCAGGCTTGTATGGCAGGCTATACCGTGACCACGGTCGAGGATGCCCTACCCTACACAGATATTTATGTGACCACCACCGGCAACTGCGATATTATCACCGCAGAGCATATGTCCAAGATGAAAGATCAGGCGATTGTGTGCAATATCGGTCACTTCGACAATGAAATCCAGGTTGAAAGGCTCAAGGCCTGGCCGGGAATCAAGCACCTGAATATCAAGCCTCAGGTGGACGCGTTCACGTTCCCGACCGGCAACACCATTTATCTGCTTGCCGAAGGCCGCTTGATTAACCTCGGCTGCGCAACCGGCCACCCGAGCTTTGTCATGAGCAACAGTTTCACCAACCAGACCCTCGCCCAGATAGACCTCTGGACGAACGAGCACGAGATAGGCGTAACGATGCTGGACAAGAAGCTGGATGAAGAAGTTGCGCGGCTGCACCTTGCCAAGCTCGGCGCTAAGCTCACAAAGCTCACCCAGAAGCAGGCCGATTATATAGGCGTGCCGGTGGACGGACCTTATAAGTCTGATCATTATAGGTATTAGGTGTTGGGTGTTGGGGGAGGGCGAGGCTCCCGCCGAGCTGTGTACCTGCGTAGAAATGCGGCTCGGGGGGACCCTCGCCCTCCCCATTAATTATTGAGGAGATTCCAATGACCAAAGTAGTTCGCAATTCAGATATAGAAGTAATAAACACCGAATGGGGGAGCTTGCAGTGGCTGGTGAGCGGCGCGGCGGGGTCGAGCCAGAATATGACCCTTGGCAAAGTGACATTCAAGCCCGGTCAGGCGAATCCCATGCACCTGCACCCAAACTCCGATGAGATTCTCTTCGTTGCCCATGGCGAGATCGAACACACCCTCCCAGAGGGCGGCACCGTGAGGCTCTCCCCGGGCGATGTCATAGTAATGGAGCAAGGCGGAATGCACCAGGCGCGCAACGTCGGCGACACCGAAGCGGTTGTAATTGTGGCGTTTAATACACCTGATCGGGAGACTGTTGGGGAGTAGATATATTCGATACCAAAGCTTCAGTTCGTTTCGGGAACAAGTTTCCCGAAAGACCAGGACATCACAATCACGTACGGCCGGATCAGAGATCCTGGCCGAACATATACACCGAACGCCCCTCCCTTCCCCAAAACCTAACACCCAACACCTAATATCTTCCCGCAAATTGTGGTAAACTTTATAGCACCAGCCTGCGTTAATACTCATGAGGGACAATACTGAAAATGATGCAGAGAATAAAGCCGGAAATTACTGAGGATGGGTTGCTCATATCCAGGTTCCAGCGGGGGGAAGCGGAAGCTTTCGACCGGCTGATGGCTGCTCATACCGATAAGGTCTTCGCGCTGGCGTGGGGCGTGCTTGGGAATCGAGAAGACGCCATCGATGCCGCGCAGGAAGTCTTTATCAAACTTTATAAGGCGCTGCCGAAGTTTCCGGCTTCGGATAACCTTGGAGCCTGGTTATATCGCGTGTGCCTTAATCACTGCATCGACCGCAAGCGAAGAGCCAAAAACACGGGCGTTGAGATGGCCATTGAAGACTGGGAACGCTTGCGGGGTTCAGAAAAAGATGAGCCGGAGTTTTGCGCTTATCAGAGCGAAACCGGCAGGATGATTCGCAAGGCAGTAGAACAACTGCCCGAACGCCAAAGGCTGGTGTTCACCTTGAGGCATTACAATCTGCTGTCTATCAGCGAGATTGCATGCGCTTTGAACTGCACAGACGGCGCAATCAAAGCGCATCTAAGCCGCGCAACCGCGCATCTGCGAGACAGGCTCGCAGGCACGGTTGTCCTCGAAATTGGAGGAGTTGGTAAAAATGAAATGTAAACAGGTTCAGGAACTCGCAGGCGCTTATCTTTATGGCGATCTTGCGCCTCAGGAAATGAGGGCGGTGCGCATGCACGCTCAGCAATGCCATACTTGCCGAGAAGATTTCAGAACCCGCGGGGCCGTGGCAGCCTCAATTCCCAATAATGCGCCAGAGCTTACCGAAGAAGAGCGGCAGCGGATAATGTGGTCTGTGAAGGGCGCTATAAAGGCCGGAAAGCCCGCGAGATCGGTTTTTGGCTTCAGATTCTCGCCAGCTTATGCGCTTGCCGCAGCGGTGGTGGTCGTGGTTGTAGGGATCAAGGTTGTCGGATCATTACCTCACACACATGAAAGCGCTCCAAGAGCAACTGTGAGAATTACGGAGGAATACGGCCCTTCGCCGACGAAGAATACAAATGTAACGGTCAAGAACAATGATGGCGATATCACAAAAACACCTGAGCGCAGACGCATCAGGCTGGATGTCCCGAATATGTTAAACAGAAGACTGCCGTTAGGTGTGACGTCTCGCGATCAGCAGGACAAACGTCCTGTCATAGCGCCGCCAGAGCCGCCCGCGCCGGTGGTAGAAACGCCGCAAACTCCTGATGTGAGAATAGAAAACGATGATACAATGCTTCCAAACCCGAATGAGAGTGATAATGCCGAAACAACACCATCCAAACCCGATAGCACAGCAGGTAATGACGAGGCGACAAATAATAGCAAACCATAGAAAACAGCAAATCTATAAAATCGGCGCGCTCGTGCTTGTCATGTGCCTTTTAATGGCGATTTGCACGAGTGCGCTTGCACAAACACGCCCCACGGCAACGGTTAGCCCCGAGCAACCGCTGCTGCTGATAGTGGACGGCAAGGCTATCGAAGCCGATTCTCTGGAGCTCAGACGCGGCCAGCAGGTTATGGTATGGCTGAGAGACCTGGAGAAGCTCGGCTGGGGCAAAGCCGCTACAGGCACAGCGCCCGGCGAATTCCTCTTCAGGGGTAACAACAACATCACGCTGTCGTTCATCAAGGGGCAGGGAGTGGCCAAGGTGAACGCTCTGGCGGTTGATTTGTCCGTCGATTCCTACATGAAAAATGGCAAGCTGATGGTGCCGCTGTCATTCGCGGCAAAATCCCTCGGTTACACGTTCGATCTTTCCTATAAGGCTGTTGCAACGATATCCACCCAACCAGTCAAAGTGAACGTGGAGAAAACCAACTCGATTTCGGGCATAGTGACCTACGCCGATAAAGGGGTGCAGGGAGTTTTCGTGTGCGCAGTAAAGAAAGTGGGCAACAACTACGCCGCCGTCAAGAACTCAACAACCCGCACCGCCGTGGACGGCTCTTTTAAGATTACCGGCCTGCCGGATGGCGCTTGGAACGCATATATCTATATAGGCAACAATCCTTTTTACCTCAGTCGTGTCTCCGAACCCGTTACAGTTAGCAACGGCCAAACTGCACGGATAGAGCCGATAATTTTATGCCGCATAATCACTTCACTAAGCCCGCAGATCGACCAAAAAGTAATTCCATCCAACGGCAAAATAGACATCCGATGGGCGCCATGCCCGAACGCTGTTTCCTATAAACTTCGAGTCAGGCAACTGGGCTCTAAAGAAGATGGAATGGTAATTGACTGCAAAACGTCCAACAAGCAGATCCTGGCCAGCAAGCTCTACCCTGGGGTGAAATATGTGATCAAAGTCTCAGCTCTGGACGCCTCCGGAAACGAACTCGGCGTCACCGCAGGCTCCAGCGGCAAGCCCTGGGTGTTCAGCGTTGCGCCAAAAACCAATGGCAGATAATTATTGAAACAACTGCGCGGTCATCGAGCTTATCAAGCCTGCATTGTAGTTGTGCTAGAAATAATTTGAAAATAAGTGTAACATTCCCATCCAACCCGAAGTCTAATAGATGTAATGCAAAATACAACAGGATTTGATAGGAGAAGCATATGTTTAGATATCTAATGATTTTACGTTGCGTAGTGTTGATGGCGCTCGCGGCGGGCGTTGTTACGCCAGCAAATGCGTATTCGGAGGATTATACGACACTGAATCTCGTCGGCAAGAGCGATTTGATTGTCGTCGGTAAAGTCACAACAACTACCGAGAACACTGCAACGGTAAAGGTCAGCAAGACACTCTTCGGCAGAACTCCGTCAGCTACAATCTCAATTTCCCCAGTGATAGCCGTGGGTGATATGGGATCTTGGGTCAATTTGAAGCCTGGTGATGAGATAATCGCGATGCTGATATCAACTAAAACTAAGAACGAGTATACAATCGCGGAACAATTTCATGGCAAGATTGCCCTGACTCCCCAAGACAGGTCTGATGCGATTTATGCACTCGAACGCATCATCAAGATGTCTGCAATGAGCGAAGACAGCCGTATCAAAGCCATGCTCTCCCTTGTGACCTCAGACAACAAGATTCTCCGCCAAGATGCGCGCTGGTATGTAGGAGGTGAACTGAGCAACAGCAAGCTTGCTAAGAATTACTCTAAGGAACTAATCGCGCTGCTGAAAAGCAAAGATTTGGACCTGCAGGGAAGGGCGCTAAGCGCTCTAAGCAAAGCTAAGGTCGCTGCCGCTATCCCTGAAATCATCAGGGCCAGTCGGGATGTTGACCTCTATGGATCAGCATGCTGGGCGCTCAAACAGTATGATACGCCGGAGACAGCGGCCGCGCTTATCGCTCTGTCTTACAACAACAACACAGATGTCTGTACCGCCTCAATGAGTGCTTTACGCGAAAGCCGCCGCCCTGAAGTCAAAAAAAGGCTCATAGAGCTTTTGGGTTATAACGACCCTAAGATCAGGGGATTCGCAATATCCTCGCTGATGAACTACCTGCAGCGCGGAGAAGCGGATGAAGCCCTACCCAGAATGCTGGGTATGCTCGACGATCCGGCTGAAAATGTGCAGGAAAGCGCCGCACGTGAAGTAGGCGAAAGCCGCAATCCCATTGTCATCGAACCGCTATTGGATGTGCTGAGGCGGCCAAATTTGCGTGAACAGTTGGAATTGCGAACAATTGAATCGTTGAATGTGGCATGCGGCGATCCTAAGAAAAAATGCGCCAAGATAATTGCCGACAACTTGCCGATTATCATCGAGATAATGGAGCGCGGTCATGAGCGTGCTGATACCGAGGCAGCCAAAATCTTAGCTCAAATAGGCACTCCTGAAGCAATCGCAGCTCTGAAAAAAGCAGCCGACAGCGCACCAAGAGAAGAAAACAGACTATGTGCTAAACGTTTGCTGGAAACACTAGCCAAGGAAGTCAAATAGCGCTGAGTCTGACCACTCGCATTTGCCAGCTTTATAACGAATTCTGCACGGTATCTACTGCGCTAGTATTCCCCGTAAGGTCTCATTACAACATCATGTTTGGCACTCAAGCAAAATTATCTAGCTCATAGAAGGTATTTATGCATCGCGTGCGGAACTAATGTTCACATAGCCCCATTGTTGGGAGTCTAATACATAGGAGGTAATAAATTTATGAAACGTTTTGTGTTACTAATGACGGCTGCGCAGGTTCTTTTGTCCGTTTCCTGCTCAGCCCAAAGTGTGTCTGGCAGCAAGTCTGTGCAGTTGACGGTCTACAATGGCAACTTTGCTTTGGTTAAAGACACCCGCACGGTGGATTTGGTGAAGGGCGTCAATTCGATTGAAGTTGTGGATGTGGCGGCTCAGATTGACCCGACAAGTATTCTGTTTAAGACTCTCACCGCGCCGAATTCGGTGGGCATACTGGAGCAGAATTACCAGTATGATCTGATCTCGCCCACGAGTATTTTGAATAAATCGCTTGGGCAGGAAGTCACATTCACCAATTATGACTCGCGGGGAAACCTCCGCACCCAGACCGGCACGCTTATC
>JAPLCU010000115.1 GCA_026392045.1 Armatimonadota bacterium | reverse complement strand
AAGGGAAGGGATGGTGTCAGGTGTTGGGTGTTGGGTGTTGGGTGATGGGTGTTGGGTGTTGGGTGTTGGGTGATGGGTGTTGGGTGTTGGGTGTTGGGTGTTGGGTGATGGGTGTTGGGTGATGGGTGTTAGGTGTTGGGTGTTGGGTGATGGGGGTTGGGAAGGGACTCGCGACCTGTGGTCACTTCGCCATCCTGAGGGTCACACTTCGCCATCCTGAGGGTCACACTTCGCCATCCTGAGGGTCACACTTCGCCATCCTGAGGGTCTCACTTCGCCATCCTGAGGGTCTCACTTCGCCATCCTGAGGGTCTCACTTCGCCATCCTGAGGGTCCTCACTTCGTCATCCTGAGGGTCTCACTTCGCCATCCTGAGGGTCTCGAAGGATGAGCAGCATGATAACGTAGGGTTTCGAGAAAAGGGTTTCCCGAAACAACTTCCAGGGGTTGGGTGTTGGGTGATGGGGGTTGGGAAGGGACTCGCGACCTGCGGTCACTTCGTCATCCTGAGGGTCACACTTCGCCATCCTGAGGGTCACACTTCGCCATCCTGAGGGTCTCACTTCGCCATCCTGAGGGTCTCGAAGGATGAGCAGATGATAACGTAGGGTTTCGAGAAAAGGGTTTCCCGAAACAACTTCCACAAAGGCTCAGCGGGAGCTTCGCCCTCCCCACTATTCCCTAATCCCTATTCCCTGTTCCCTATACCCTAATCGAATGGCGCTCACTTTTCCTGGCCTGAATAGATAAACATGCTCCGGCCACTACACCTGACACATCATATCGCAACAGACCAGGAAAAGTGAATGTCATCGAATTATTCGGCTGCACCGCTTTCTTGCGAGAGCGGTGCAGCCAATTGTCAGTGTTACCCGAAGGTAACTAAGTTGTTAATAGATGGTTAGGGAGTGACACTCTTGTCAGCCTGAACCACACCCTTGACGACTGCCATATCGCCTACGATCTGTGTCGTAGAACCATTGATTGTAACACCAGCGCTATAGCCATCGCTAATCACATAGGATACACCAGGATCAATGGATATGATATTACCCCAGACCTTGACATGCTTACCAACAAGTTTGTCATCAGTCAAGACAGACTTGTTATTGACGCCATAGAACGGGCCGGTATATGGCGGAATATAGGCAGGGCCGATGCGGTCGACAACAACGTCGTCGATGTCGAGGCTGCCGCCTTCCCAAGGCCATATATCTCCACCAGGTGGGTCGGGACTTTCACAACCGAAGTAGAGATACATTCTGGTCGCGCCAGCAGGAGGAACCGCCCCTACTATAGGAGCATAGACGCCGGTCCAGTTGTCCCCGCAAGCTGCAATGGTCCCAGGATACTGAGTCCAGACAGTGGGAGCAGCCCACCAGTTCCAGTTATTATAGAGGTCTGCCAGCTCATCGCCAGCGTCATTCGTCCAGTAGATCCATGTCCAGGCGCCACGCACACCCGTATCAGACTTCAGCTTCCAATACAGATTGTAGGTGCTGTCAGCGATGACAGGAATGAACTGAACTACGCCCTCGTAGTTTTGGATAATCGGCAGGAACTTGGCCGAATACGTTCCGCATGCCGGATCGATGGCATCAGCGGTCAGATATGACTGAGTGCCGCTGCCAGGACCATTAGGAGCGCCAGCTAAACCAACGCCCCAGCCAACCGGGCTGCCAGCAACAACAGTCTCAAATCCGCCGTTCTGGACGTAGCTGATGTCAGATTCGTCCTTAGTTGGCAGAGTGATGTCCTTAATCAACATACCAAACGGTGCAGTCAGAACATCGTTGGTATCGATGACTTCGGTGACGTCGGCATTGCCGAGTGCGTCAGCATACAAAGCAACACCAGCCGCAGGGGTGGTGATCAAGAACGAGTATTTGCCATCGCAGTCAGTAACAACAGTAGGACCGCCAGCGCCAAGCTGGACAACGGCATTGCAGATCCCAACATCAGAGACATCCAAGACCTTGCCAGCAATGCCGAACGGTAGGACGGTTCCTTCAACCACTTCGTAAGTCATGTCCTGCGGAACAGCGTCAAGCATCAAGTCGTCGATGTAGCAGCCCTTGCCTGCGAGCGGCATCCTGTGTTCAAGACTGCCAGGAGGATCCTCTGTCCAAATCAACTGGCCGGTGTTACCCACGCGGTCTTCATACAGGAATATGAAATGGACCTCAGTCTGCAGAGCTGAAGGCGTATAGCGAATAGGCGCGCCATTTTTCGTGCCATTGCGGTCCATCCACTGGAAGTAGGGAAGCCATTCAGCCGGTGGCATGTGAGAATACTCGAAGTATGCCGGGTCACTGGATACGAAGCCGTTCCAGTTATTACCCAAGGCATCCATGAACTCGATCATAGGCTGCCATGCCATCACTTCAGGATCACCCTTAGCGCTGAACCAGAAGTTGTAATCGTAGCCAGCAGTGATAGGCAGGATCTTGAGTATGCCTGCGTAGTCAGAGTCTGTGGTCGTAGTTTCATTGTAAGTGTAGAACAGCGACTGCGCGCCGCTCTTGGCGTCAAGCGAAGCTAACCAGTCCATACAACCTATCGGGTTAGACCACGGAGCCACTGCCCACTGCGCCGGGAGTGGGTTAACCAGGTCTTCCATATCGCCGTTGTAGCTTAGAGGCTCAACAGCAGGAGTCAGAAGAATGTCGCAACCGAGGTTGCCAGCGCCAGTCACCCACAGCAGTCTGCCGGCGTAGCCGACAGCGTCAGCGTAGAGATCGCCATAGCCATCAACAAGACCCATGATGGAGTATTCGCCAGCGGCGTTGGTTAGAGCACCCGGGCCATTTTTGCCGCCCGACTGCACAACCGCGTTGGGGATAGGAAGGTTGGTAGCGGAATCTCTGACGACACCGCTGATGCCGGTCACCGCTTCCGCAACTAAGACATCAAGGTCCACGACCCAGTCGGCTATTAAGCCGAGCCCCTCGGGGTCCTGGCTTCTTTCAGCCAGAGGCGTGAGAAGTACAACAGTTGGTGTCTGCGGATCGACTAATTCAACCACATAAGGTATGTCGGCCTGAGCATCTACGCTGTAAATGCCATCCACGTCGGTTTCGGTAGTATATTCAATGCTAAAGCCCACTGAATAAATCTTCAGTTTTACACCTGAAGCGGGAAGGCCAGTGGCTAAGTCAGTGACCAAGCCGCTGATTGTGAAATACTTGACGAATGTAACACCAATGGTGCCATCAGCCTGTACATTTTCAATTGTGTAGCTTGCTTCGGCAGGCACGGCAATGCCGCCATCAATGGACACTGTATTGACCTTATAGCCAGGATCCGCCGTGAAGTTGAACGTCTGGTCAGCGCCCTGAAGCACTGGCACGATTCCGCTTGGATCAATAGATCCGCCTATTCCGGCAGATGCGGTGATATTGAAAAACACCTGCGCCTTGAATGTAACCGAAATGGTTGCATCAGCATTCACACGGGTAAATGTGTAGCTTGTGGCGGTAGGCACGAGATTACCATCAACGGTTACTGTATCGACCTGGTAGCCTTCATCCGGTGTGAAGTTGAACGTCTGGTCACCATTGATAGGCACAGTTGCGCTTGGGGTCGGATCAATAGTTCCATTTCCCCCTACAACTTCCGAGAGGATCTCATAAGTGATATCCGACGCTATGAATGTAACCGATATGCTGCCATCAGCCTGCACATCATCAATTGTGTAGCTATCGCCGGCAGGCACGGGAGTGCCGCCATCAATCGTCACTTCATCAGGAACATAGCCGGCATCCGCCTTAAAGGTGAATGTCTTGCTGCTGCCCTGACCCACTTTTACGGCTCCGCTCGGAGAAATGTCTCCATTTGCTCCGGCAGAAGCGGTGATTGTGAATTGCGGCACATTCGGCGTCGTGCCGAACTGACAATCGTCAAAGTAGCCGCCGGGATTGGGGAAGCGCGCGTTGGTCACCAAATTGCGGCCATACAGCATGAATCGCCCGTAGTTCACTTGATCGTCCGTGGCAGTCGGGCTGTTATAGACCCAGCTGCCTTCGAATACATTCCACGCGTCAGGGGTAATGACTGCCGCCGGATTAATGACTGCCGGATCACCTATAGAATCAGGCAGCACCCATACGAAGGGCGCCGTCATCATACTGAACCCTATGGCGGCTACCGCCGTAGTGCCCTCCACGATTTCACTTGCCGGCACGTAGTACAGTGCGTGATAATAGTAAGTCTCGCCATGGTGCAACGTAATAAGGCTCATGTTGTTCTGTGCGGCAACGTTTACATAGGTAGGGTTGCCAAAGTTGCTCCAGCACCTGGGACTCGGGTTGACCAAGTCCACAAACGGATTCGGCAAAGCGCCGCCGGTGCCGCCCCAGAAGGACCAAGGCGCAGCAACAGGGTCTACTCCATCCTCAAAACCGGGGTTAACGCAATAGTCTACATTAGGTGGTGGTGTATCGGCAAAAGCCGAGCCAGCCATCATACCCAGGCAGAGAACGAGCAGACACATAAATAATACTTTTCTTTTCATTTTACTTGTTCTTCCTTTCGATTCATTAGTTTACTTAGATTCGTACACTGAAACTGATTGCAGATGCTTAAAGCGAATGCAATCTAAATTGGCTTGATATCATCTACAAGACAGCATTGTCTCCCCCTCTCCTTTTTTTTAGATATCGTGCCGTAAAACCCAATGCAGAGAACCCCTGCATTCTTTGACAGTTTGCACATTTCGTGCCAAACTCATCCATCCGGCCAAGGATAGTTAATCCCGCCGGTTATAGCCCAGCGTGGATTACGAGAACCCGTGCCTCAGTGCGAACTGCCGTTTTGGTTGTTCCATATAAGCCCAATTAGCTTAATATAGTAATGCTATGAGCTTATATTTTGCAACACTACTTGCAATATACCTCAGGTATTATCGTTTGTCAAGACCTATTTTCAAAATATTTTTCAGGAATGTTTCGACAGGGGTTTATCATGCTGCTCATGCTTCCCAACTGTTGACTGTAGACTGCCGACTGTTGACTAAAAAGAAAGAGCGAGCCTGTAAGCCGGGTTCTGTCTAGGATGATCATCTATCTACGCCAACGCATTGCTGCGAGGCTTTAGCGGCGACACCCGGGAGGTCAGCGGGCAGCCTCAACCCTCCCCTATTCGGCCTTGCTCCAGATGGGGTTTACCAAGCCTCCGCCTCACGACGGAGCTGGTGGTCTCTTACACCACCGTTTCAGCTTTCCCACACTTCCTTCGACAAGCTCCAGATGCATGGGGTTTTCTTTTCTGTGGCACTTTCCTTATGCCGATTTCTCGACACAGTTGCCGCTGGCAACCATCTAGCCCTGCGGAGCCCGGACTTTCCTCCCCGAAAGCTTTCGGGGCGATCACCCAGCTCGCTCTGGTTCCATGGTACTACTTTTGGGGGGGGAGTTACAAGGGAAGGGAATTCAATCGCGAAAGCCCGAAACGCCGAAAGCCCGAAAAGGGATACTTAGGAATTAGGGCCGAAGGGTTTCGCGTGATGCACACGTCTGGTTGCGGATTAGATATCCGCGATACGGCGTCCGGCAACAGATTTGCCGGACGATCAGTGATACGGCGTCCGGCAACAGATTTGCCGGACGATCAGCATTTGCTGGACAATCACACGCCTAATTCTTTGAGACAGGCACTTTGGCTTCGCGAGTCATTTGCACAAAATATGCGTGAACTCGGGTGTCGTCTGTCAGCTCGGGGTGGAATGCGGCTGCGAGGCAGTTGCCTTGACGCACCATAATGATCTCGCCATTATCTAACAAGGCCAAAACTTCTACTTTCTCGCCGACGCTGGTTACATAGGGCGCACGGATAAATACAAGCTTTACTGAGTCTCCCTCAATGCAGGAAATCTTCAGATCAGCTTCAAAACTATCAATTTGACGCCCAAAGGCATTGCGGCGGACTATCATATCAATGAGGCCAAGCAGGTGTTGGTCGCTGTTTTCAATCTCCGAAGCCAGCAAAATCATGCCGGTGCAAGTGCCGAAAATCGCCATACCAGCGGCTACGCGTTGCTTTATTGCTACATCTATGCCGTATCGTGCCATCAGCTTGCCGATGGTGGTGCTTTCGCCGCCAGGTAAAATTAGGCCGTCACACCATTCAATCTGCTCGGGCGTTCGCACAACGCGCGCTTCCACACCATCAATTAGCTGCAGCATTTCGAGGTGCTTCTGGAAATCTCCTTGCAAGCCCAATATGCCGATATGAACGGTGGGGCTGACTGCAATAGCCGCCCCACTCAGTTTTTTGCTGTTTTCTACTATCGAATCCATATTACCAGCCTCGATTGGCCATTAAGTCCTTTTCATCAAGCTGCCGAATGTCTAAGCCCGCCATAGCCTTGCCGAGACCCTTGGAGAGCTCACCTATCAGCTTGGCATCGGTATAGTGCGTGGTGGCGTCTACAATGGCCTTAGCGCGCTTTGCAGGGTCCTCGCTCTTGAATATCCCAGAGCCAACGAACACCGCCTCGGCGCCAAGCTGCATCATCAGCGATGCGTCCGCAGGGGTAGCAATTCCACCAGCCGAGAAGTTAGGAACGGGCAGCTTGCCGGTCTTGTGGATTTCCATTACCAATTCATACGGCGCGCCGAGGTTTTTGGCCTCAGTCATGAGTTCTTCCTCACGCATGCCCTGAATCTTGCGAACATGGCTCAGAACGGTGCGCATATGGCGAACGGCTTCAACAATATTGCCCGAACCAGCCTCACCTTTGGTGCGAATCATCGCGGCGCCCTCGCCAATGCGTCTAAGAGCTTCGCCAAGGTCTCTGCATCCGCAAACAAACGGCACCTTGAACGCATGCTTGTCTATATGATACATTTCGTCGGCGGGGGTGAGAACTTCGCTCTCATCCACATAATCCACTCCCAAAGCTTCCAGCACCTGCGCTTCGGCGAAATGCCCTATTCTGGCTTTTGCCATAACAGGAATCGTCACAGCTTCCATAATCTCGATAATAGTAAGCGGGTCGCTCATTCGCGCAACCCCGCCGTCCCTGCGGATATCCGAGGGAACGCGCTCAAGCGCCATAACAGCAACCGCGCCCGCTTCCTGAGCGATTTTCGCCTGATCTGCATTGGTGACGTCCATTATAACGCCGCCCTTGAGCATTTCCGCAAGCCCGACTTTTGTCCGCCAGGTAGACTTTTCCTGATTCGTCATGATAGGATCACCTTCCGTATTTCAACTCAACCGCCCATGCCATCTGACGATTAAGTCATTTTCTAAAGACTCTATTCATATTATAACAGATGGAAGACCTATCTTCCAGAGATTACGACTGAAACGATTGGTATTCTTTATGCGATTATTTACCGAAATTAGTCTCATCTGGCCCAATGCCGGTTGGAGAACCGTCGCTTGAATC
The DNA here is from genome assembly GCA_026392045.1 of Armatimonadota bacterium. Taxonomy (GTDB): domain Bacteria; phylum Armatimonadota; class UBA5829; order UBA5829; family UBA5829; genus JAMCYN01. The sequence goes on along the minus strand of JAPLCU010000115.1, from coordinate 5,092 downwards.
AGCTTCTTTGGACGGGCGATAGTTTTCATCGCTGGTAACTATGATCTTATCAACCACAAGAGCGTCATGATTCAGCCACACGCTCAGAGTTTGCACGCCTGGGGCAGCGACATCATAGGGCTTCGAGCGAATCCAGCTCATGCCTTCCCAGCCCATCTCGATCTTGCCCCAATCGCCGCTGTTCATGTCCAACCCGACGAAAATGGTATGGTTGAACCGATATATACCGTAACCACGCACCCACACCCAGTGAGCGCCGGTCTTGGTGAAGTTTATCTGATAGTCCATTCTGGCTTTAGAATCCAGGGTTTTGCCAAGGAACGGCGAGCCATCTTTCTTATTGGCTTCCATATAGCCTTCGCCACTCACTTTGCCGTCCGGTGTGCCCCTTACGAACGCCCACTTGTGACCATCAGAGGCTGCGGTATTATTGGCAAAATGCTCGGCTTCTATTACAGTCACGCCATCAGCAGGTTCGATATAGCCTTTTGAGATGTCCCAGTTGGTCTTGACTGTGTCTGACCAGTCTGTTTCCTTGCCAACAGATCGCACCTTATACCGACAGGCGCTCGCTGCAATTGCCGCGATGCCCTTAACTTCGAAATAGGGATCCTTCTGCCAAGCGCTGCTCTTTCCGCCGACCTCAAACTGATATTCAACGCTTCCGAGCTTGTCAGAATAGTCCTTTGCCTGCATTGCAATACGGTTGCCATTAAGGACAATCGGCTGCAGTGAGCTCCACTCGGGCTTTTCGATTGATTTTACCACCTGCACAAGCTGGCCATCTTTTTCAACGCGGCTCTCAGGCATCGTGCCCTTGCCTACGAGATCTTTATTGAGATCAAGCTCATCAGTCGGCTTGAATTCGTCGTAGTTGGCGGTCGTCAGGATAAACGAATCGACTTGACCGCCGTCCTCGCACATCCACACGGAAAGCGTATGAACACCCGAGCTGTCGATTTGTATCGGCTCCAGAGGCTTATTGCTGTCCATGTTACTGCTGTGCTGCCAGCGGTAAGTCAGATTCACCCATCCATAATATGCCTTCTGCGGCAGGTTACCATCAACCGCAAAATAGATAGAATTGCTCATCCACCAGCGGCCGATGCCGCGTGTCCACAGATAGTATGTGCCAGGCTGATCAACCTTGAAGCGATAATCCATTCGGGGAGCATCCAGCATGAAGTCACCAACCGCAGGGCCATCTTCAGGCGCTGAATACATTGCTCCTTCGCCACGGTAACCTGCAAGAAGATCACATGGAATCCAATCGTGGAAACTGCCCTTGATATTGTTCTGAAAATGCTCAGCTTCCATAACGAACAAGGGAGCCCCATCGGGAGTCTTGTCAGCAACAAAGTAAGTCGATTTCTGGAAGCTGGCAGATTTCTCAGGCGATGGTTTCGTCTCATTGCCTGCCGCATCGCGCATTTTGACCGTATATTTGCAGGTTTCGTCTGCTTTGAGCCCGGTATCTTCGTAAACCGGTGAAGATTGCCACTTGCTTGAATGGCCCTTGCCAGTGGTTTCCGTGAACATATACTCAACGCCCGGCTTAGGATCGCAGCCAACCTGAGCATACATAGTGACCGAAGAATCGCTATAAGCGGTCGGCACAACTCGCCACTGCGCCGGGTTTGGATACGGAGCAGCCTTGTCTATCGTGGCGATGGAGTAAATTGTTACCTCATCGATTTGGCCGTTGAAATAGCCGCCGTTCATGTCGCGTCCGAGATAGCAGACCGTAGACTTGATGTCCTCGGGATTAGCCGTGAATTTGTCGTTCTGCCCAACAAGCTGTCCGTCCAGGTAGAGGGTTCCGGTGTCATCCGAGAGGATAACTTTGACCTCAGCCATCTTGCCGGTAGGAAGCGGGCTCTTAGCCTTGATTGCCTGATCTTTGCCGTCCTTGATTATGCCGAATGCCATTACGCCATCGGCATTCGCAGGTGTCAAATAGATTCGGTTCTTGGCGTCACTTGCCCCACTCCATAGATATTGACCCTTGCCGCCATTCCAATTGACCTTAAACACAAGAGTTATATCGCGCATGTCGGCAGCGTCCTTGGGCATCTCCACAAACTGGTCCTTGCCATTAAGCGTGAAAATACCGCCGTCAACCTTAGGATTGCCCACAAGATAGCCGTGGGTGACACCCTTGGTATCCCAAGCAAGATACGCATGCTTCTTGTCGAAGAGATACTGAGCGTAAACACCGCCCAGGTCCTCGTCCAACTCGCCCGCGTTCTTTCCCTGACCCCAACTCCAGGTGAGCCAGATGCCCTTGGAGACTTCATTACCCTTAGCATACATGCCGTCAACGATACTCGTTCCGTAATTGTTGCCGAACGTGCCCGCACAGCCCTTGGCGGTTGCATATTCGGTCATTTTGCCGCCGTTCACAGCGTGCTCGGCAACCTTTGCGAAGTCGGCGACCACTGATGTTGTGCTGCCGAAATCGCGCACCTTGGCATAACCTTTGACCATTGCAGAGCCCGATGCCAAAGCGTGACCGCTTAGAACAGCATTGTCGCGAACTGTGGCGTTGTCTTTGACGACTGCATAGTCCTCAATGCGAGCGTTACCCAACACCTGCGCATTGTCAAGAACCTGCGCGCTGGGGCCGACATAAGCTGTCGCGTCTACCTTTGCGGTCTCGGCCACAAAACCGCCGCCATTTGAGTGCGCCTTGCCAAGAACATACGGTTTTGCAGGAATCCAGATGTCCTTGGGCGAGCATCCGTCAAGCTTGACCGTAAACGGGAACTGGCTCTGCTCGAAACAGCGATAGTCGGCTTTAGGCCCATCGCCCGCCATATCAATCATCATAGTCGTCGGCGTTGCAGCAACCACCAGATAGAGGTCTTTTTCGTCTGCCGTGAGAGTCATCGAGCTCTTGCCTTTGGCGAAAATATCGCCGTAGCGAGCCTCGTTCTTTGAATCAACAGCAACCAGACACGCGCGCCACTCGGAGCCGCGCTCCTTATCGATATAACCATCCAGATCGACAGTCACGCTCTTAGCTTTCGCTTCGAGCGGGCAGATTACATAACCAAACTGCTGCGGGGCCATGTCTTTCGGGCAGCGATACACCCCCGGCTGATACGGAATCGGCTCCAGCAACGTGCGGCTCATGCGGCAGTCATCCATAATAGGGTTCTTCACCGCATCGGGATAATCCCACGTTATCTGGCGGCGCCCCATTTTGACCCACTGGTCTTTTAGCAGGTTTGCTTTGTCGGGGAATAGCTGCTCTCCGCGAATAAACGGATACGCATCCCAGCCATTTGTGTTCCAGAGCTTGGCAACGAACATTGGCCCCAATTCAGGGTCCAAACCAAGCTGCTCGAATATATGATAGCAGTGATAGTAATCACGGCCGTTAGACACGAAGAACATAGCATTGTTTACCATGGCATTGTTGTAGTTGAACCTCGTGTTTCGGTTTTCGAACATCTTGGATAGCCAACTGGTGTGAGTTTCCCACCAGTTGCCGGCGAGACCGCCCATCTGCTGTGACTGGTAAGCATGACCAAGCTCATGAGCATGAACTACGCCCGGGCCATGGATTGGGTAACCGCACCCGCGCGCGCCATTGTATCCGCCCCACGCGCCGTTGTCCCAACCAATGGCAATGTTGATTTTGTATTTGATGCCGTCGCCGCGATCTTTCTTGTTAGCCGTCACAATTGGAGCAGCCATACCCATCTGCTCGTAGAGGTTGTAAACTTCCTCATATTCGGCAAGCATTTCGTGAGTCCTTTGATCGGTCATGATCTTATTGATATCCTTAATGGGATCCCACATCATTCTGAAATGCTTTGAAAAGAGTTGTTTATATTTGGGATTGTCGCTATTGCCCCAGTTGACATCGTCAGGGGTGGCGGGGTCAAAGTTAGGAATAAACGTAGTCCCGAGCTCAACGCCGCCATTAAAGTTCTTGGCTATTTGATCCTCGGAAAGAGCCTTCTCATGAACGCGGACTACGGCTATGGAGCCAGTAAATGCATTCTTGCCATCGGTCGCGCTTCCCAAAACAAACCCCGCACGAGCGCTGCCACCCCCCTTATAGGTGGTCTGCAGCTTGCCGTCTACATAGAGCTTGTTCTCATCGCCGGAATGAATCACTACTATATGATGCCACTTTTTCACCGGAGCAAATTTGGCTTCAGGATAAATCAGAGAGCCATCGCCCCAGCTTATGAGGGTTTCGTTCGGCTCGAATGATGGGTTGTATGCCCACACTTCTACCGCGTATTCGCCAGCGCCAATCATACTCGCAGGAGCAAGCAAATTGCCGCGGATACCATCCGTTATATCCTTATCTTCGACCAACGGGCTGCCCTTGAGCAACTGGCCGCCGGTAAATGTCACGGCCTTTACGCCATCGACGGTCGTTAAACTCGGATATTTTGCCTTGGGGCCTGCAAAACCGAAATCACCGAAATCGCCCCACAAGTAACCTGCATTGAACCAGTTATTGACCTTCTGGTTTTTGTCAACGGCAAGCATGATTTCAGCATGGAGATCTACGAGCAGTTTGCCCCCGATCTCTATACGCTGCACCGATGCCAGATCGAATTTGTTTGAGATTTGCAGGTCGTCACTTGCCAGCGCATTAATACACGCAAGCATCAGCATCGTGCCAACGACCATCATCATGAACCCGTTTTTCATTTAGCGTCTCCTTGTGCGTTTGTGAGGTAAATCCGAGTCATTTGAACCAATTTCACAATGAAACAGCATTCGCGCCCGCCACCTCTACTAATGTAGTACTTATCTAAAGCTAGTTTACTTCCTCCTAGTTACGCGATTTATTCTTACAGCTTTGCAACTTTTTATGTGGTGCGGTAATCCCTGCGCTGCCGATTGCCTGTAGAGAGGCGACTTGCAGCTGGTGTTATCGTAAGAGTTCAGTCTTAGTGTATTTATCATTCCGAACTTGATTCACTACCGTCCCATAATTATTGAAACAGGTCATTATTGCCTATGGTTTACGCTCATAACCCTATGGTTTCCGCTGATCCCATTGTTGGTTTTTGCAGCCAGGTGTCATAAGGAAATGCTAGATTTGAAAGCTTATCATGCTGCT
>JAPLCU010000028.1 GCA_026392045.1 Armatimonadota bacterium | reverse complement strand
CCACTTTCCACTTTCCACTTTCCACTTTCCACTTTCCACTTTCCACTTTCCACTTTCCGCTACCTTCCCAGCAACTCCCTAAGAATATAAACAGCGCCGTCTTTATCGAGTGGTTCGTTGTTGTTGCCGCATTTGGGGGATTGGACGCAGCTTGGGCAGCCGTCATCGCAGGGGCAGTCTTCTATGGCTTTTAGGGTTGCGTCTAGTAGTTCGTCCAGGCTGTCGTAGGCGGCTCTGGAGAGGCCTACACCACCTGGGTGGCCATCGTAGATGAATATGGCGGCATTGCTGTCTGTATCGGGGTGCATAGGGTGTGAGACGCCGCCTATGTCATTGCGGTCGCATAGGGCGAATAGCGGCATGATACCTATCGCGGCGTGTTCGATGGCGTGAATAGCGCCCTGGAGGTCTATTCCACGCCCCATAGCACGGTCTGTAAGCTCCATTGGAAGAACAATCCAGGCAGCCTCGGTGTTCAGCTCGCTCTCGGGCAGGTCCAGTGAAACCCTGTCTAACATCTGCTCGGTAAAAAGCTGCTTTTTCCAATAGTGAGTAACCTGGCACCCGACCACCACATCGCCAAAGTGCGCTGTTCCGACGCCCATCGGTTTGCTCTCGGTGTCGTGATCGATGTTAATTCTAATATGGCTGCCGGGAGTGGTGTAATAATTGACCTCGCTCTTTTCAACATAGGCGACCTTTTGCTCAACATCGAACTTGGTGACCACGTAAGACTCGCCCGCATGGAGGTAGACCGCGCCGGCATGTATGGTCTCAAACGCCATACCGCCGTCGGCAGTGCCTAAGAGTGTGCCTCCCTTTTCGACGGACACTATCAGGTAGGTGTCTTTTGAGGTAGAACGAATGTTGACCCCCTTTGCGGGGTAATCCACGCCGCATCGGAAATATCCATTGCGGAAGTTCAGCACGTCCAATTCGCCAAGCTCGCCCAGAATCTCCCATGCTCGCTCACCAAAAACAGCGCTCACTTCGCTCTCCGCAATAGGCATTTCATAGGCCGCGCACAGCAAGTGGTCCGAAAGAATATAGGGGTTCTGCGAATCGACAATAGCGTTCTCGTGCTTGGCGCTGAAAAAATAGCCGGGGTTGCGCATCAGAAACTGGTCCATCGGGTTTTCGTAGGCGACAAGCACAGCCATCGATTCCTCAGTCCCCCGTCCTGCCCTGCCCGCCTGCTGCCAGGTGGCCGCGATGGTCCCAGGGTAGCCCGTCATAATAACGCCGTCCAATCCGCCGATGTCCACGCCAACTTCAAGCGCAGTGGTGGAGGTCACTCCCAGCAATTCACCGTTGAAAAGCCTTCGCTCGATATCGCGCCGCTCGGCAGGTCTGTAGCCCGCACGGTAGGCCATTATTCTGTCGGCGTTAATTGATTTGCTGTCCCTGAGCGAAGACCTCGCGTGCCGCAATATCAGCTCAGCAGTCTTTCGGGCTTTGGTGAAGACAATAGTCCTGATCCCATTGCCGATCATCGCAGTAAATAGCTCGACCGTCTCCACGTTCGTGCTGCGGCGCTCGTTTTTCTCGGCGAGAAATGGAGGGTTCCAGAATATGAAATGCTTTTTGCCCGAGGGGGAGCCGTCGTTATCTATTACGCGAGCATCCACGCCTATCAAATCCTTGACCAGCTTCGCGGGGTTGGTGACGGTCGCAGACGCGCACACAAACTGCGGGTCAGAGCCATAGTAATTGGCCAACCGCCTGAGCCTGCGCATGATATTTGCAACATGCGCGCCAAACACTCCTCGATACGTATGGACTTCGTCGATCACAACGTATTTGAGGTTTCTGAAAAAATCAGACCAGGTAGTGTGATAAGGCAAAATGCCCATGTGCAGCATATCGGGGTTTGTCAACACCACATTCGCGCTGGTTTTGATAAACGGCCGCTCCTGCCTGGGGGTGTCGCCGTCATAAGTAGCTGCCTTGAGGAAATCCAGACCATATTCGCGCAGCTTGCCGAGCTGATCTTGAGCTAGAGCTTTGGTGGGATAAATGTATAGTGCGCGAGCTTTTCTGTCCAGCTCGATAGCCTCAAGCACCGGCACATTGTAGCATAGGGTCTTGCCGCTGGCTGTTCCCGTAACTACAACAACATGCTCACCTCGCCTGACGGCTTCCACCGCATCTGCCTGGTGGGCGTAGAGCCGATTGATGCCAAGTCCCGCAAGAGCGTCGCCGATCTGCCCGCAAATAGCAGGTTCAACATCTCCATAAACGGCGGATTTACGGGCGATTTCCTCTACATGAAGAATCTGATCTCTGTAATCATCTGAAGACCTAAGGCTGGCAATAAACCCAGAAGCATTCATCAACGGCCTCTGGATGTTCGGCGTCGTAACTTCGCCCAGATATCTCGAATGTTGAATTCAGATTCAACTATCCACACCAACCATATACTCAAGAAGTATAGCCCAGCCAAAGGAATAGCCATCATAAGCATGGAAAACGCATCACTTGAGGGGGTAATAATCGCTGCCGCAACCGAAGTAACAACCATAGCTATCCGCCAGTTTTCCTTGAGCATGCGGGATTTAACTATGCCGATTTTTGCAAGCAGCATAAGCACAACCGGCAGCTCAAATGCAATACCAAATGCAAAAAGCATCTTCACCGAAAACAAAATGCTTGCTTGAAGCGAAGGTCTTAGTTCAGCATCGGATGGAACATAGCTGGCGAACCATCTGAAGCCAACCGGCAATATCCAATAGCATAAAGCCGTGCCGGAAAAGAAAAGAAACACTCCAAGCGGCGCAATCCATTTGAGGGGACGTCTTTCATCAGGTGTAAGCCCCGGGGCAACAAACCCCCATATTTCCCTTGCGATGAAAGGCGAGGCCAGAATCAGCCCAGCCACAATGCATATCTGCATCTGGATCATGAACGGCTCAGGAAATGATGTCAGAAGGAATTTGGTCTGCGTCTTAGCCATCACGCCCATCATCGGATGCTTTAGGAAATCAAGTAGATAATCATAAAGAAACCAGGCTGCAGAAGCGCCAATCACCAGAAAAATGATTGATCTTACCAGCCTGGTTCGAAGTTCGCTTAGGTGTTCTACAAGCTCTGAGCGTCTCTCTTCATCAGTAGACACGTATGCTATTTCTCCGGAATTATTGTGACGGTCATCAGCGCGCTGCCCTTGGTAGTCGGGCCGGATGACGTGGTTGGGGTTGTAGCAGCGCCGCCGACAGGCGTCCTGGGTAAGCCCATTATTCCACCCGGCGCCTTGGGCAAGCCTCTGCCCATATCATCATCAATAGCCGAGCCCGTTCCGGTAGGGCCGCGTGTTCCAGATGCGATGTTGGGATCAGTCGATAAGAGTGAACCAGATTTCTCGCCCGCGCCAGCTTCTATGCTGACCGGGAAGTCCAATGTAATAATTCGACTTACCATTTTGCCTGTCTTGTAAGCAAAATAAGTAACCACATACGCTTTTATTGTGCTACCGCTGCGAATTTTATTGCCATTTACAGAAATAATCCCACTGCCTTCCATTTTGGAGACAAGTTTAACACATTCCGTATCGCCTTCCCATTCAAATGAATCAAGGGAGCACGGGCCGCTGAGCCTGATCATATCGGTCAACCCCTCCAGTTTGAGGTTCATCTGACTTGGCCACGAATCGCCTTCTTTGACACTTGTCTTAGGAAGAACCGGAAGCACGTCCGTCACCGAGAATTCAGCTTGCTTTCTGAAAATATTCTCGGTCAGCACCTCGCCATATTTATTCATAAGGCGATAGACATTCGGGAGCACTTTGTCGTATTCATACAACTTCGCCCTCTCGCCAAAAAGACTTATGGCAACAGGCGAATTGTTGTCTAATCGGGCTCGCATCATAATGTCGCCGTTAGGTCTTACATCTTCAACGCTCTGGACCACCCGAAAATCACCGCTTAATCCCATTGTGCCCAGAATAGGCAATCCCACGGAGTCGAACATCTGCATTTCAGTGTGAAACTTATAAATATTCTGGTCGCCCCTGCTCAAGTTGTTTACAAGCGAAACGCCGGGCGCTGGGTTGGTTCTGTCCAGTTTATTCTTAAGCATAATATTAACCGAACCGCTATCCAATACTCTGGACTTGTTCGTGGTCTGCTCATGTATATCAATCCTTAAGGAGTAAGCGCCATCTTTGAAGAATTTGTCTTTCTTGGCATCGGAAGCATCATGGTATGCTGCCTTGGTATCCCACATGAATGCGATAATATCGCCATCTCTTACAACAGCGCCCGCACTCAGCGCCTGAAAGAAACTTTCAGATCCCGGCTGTCCAACATAAATACTGATGAATGGTTTTTCCATCTCAGCAATATCAAAAAACTTATCCGGCAACGCGCTAACGGGGATGATAACCTTAACTTTTCCATGCACCACCTGATCTGCAGTCGGCGATACCAATGTCATAGACCAGCCCGGCGACGCCATTTGAGCAGCAGCCATGAGCACAGCCGCGTATAAAAAATACTTCCTAAACGAACAGATCATCTCTAATCTCCAGCGCAGTCATCAATCTGCGCATTTCTTAAACTGATTTATCTTTCAGCATATTACTACAACAATAGCCGTGAAGTCAACGCCTGACAAGGCCAGTGACTATTCTTCGGGACTGTTTTTCGTCCCGAAGCGCTTCTCTGGACATAACCTTAGGGGCAATCGACAGCATTGCGCCAATGCTCCCATTACTTCGGACTGCATTTGCCTCTCTTGAGTTCCCAAAATACGAAATTTATCTTCTATTTAAGTAATTGATGCCGGTCCGCATATAGACAATCCTAGAACTTCGTTGCCACGCCGACACCAAACTGGTTCAGGTTGGGATCCGACGCGCCGCCGCTCGTGTCATTGATAGTATACTCGATTTTCACTTGGGTCAACTCGGTCAGGACGTAGTCCAAACCTATAGATGTCCGTTTGTAGGAATTGACCGCCACCGGGCTCTTGCCGAGCTTTGCAGTCGAGCTGCCGCTCAAGTCGGTGACGCTGTATCGTGTGGCGGCATATAGCTTTGGATTCAGCCGCACCAAGGCCTCAGTGAACCAAAAGTTGCCGCTCCTGCTGGAAACACCGGTCGCGTCATCTAAGAACCGACCATACGTAGCGCCCAGCATCAAAGGCGGCAGCGTGCCGGTAGGGATCATGGATCGTATGCCTGACTGGCCATAGTTGTAGCGCACATCAAGCTCCCACAGATTCCTCGACCATGACGTTGCTCCCGTGGGGGCAGTCGAGACCTCGGCAACGGTGATAGCGGAACTGTCCGCCGCCCCGAGAGTACCGGTGCTGAAGTATGAGGCCGAAGCGAACAAATTATTCGGAAGCGGTACGCCAAGCTTCCAGTTAAAAGGCAGTCCGGCGCTGGGCCTGACCATGACACCCTTGGGCCCATTCACGAAGCCGACTTCATACATCGGCGAATCAGGTCCCTTGAACCGACCAAGCGTTGCAAGCCCTGTGCCATAGCCAGAGACATGAGACACGGAGTTGGTTATCAGCATGTTATCGATGGGATTGTCCGCCCATGTCTCCTGACCAACATCGATCTTGCGCTGCCCGAGCCTGAGAGTGTTGGAGGGGCCGCCGACCTGCGCGAAATCGGCGTAGAAGTAGTCGAAATCCACCGACTTGGCCCCGGTGGTGTTCAGCCGGTTCACGATGGTGATGTTCTTCGCAGGGTTAAAGGTAAACCGCAGCTTCGCATCAGAAGCATCGGCGCTCGCGTGCGGATACGCCCCATCCTGTCCGGTATCAAAGATACCGACAAAAATGCGCCCGTCTATTTTGACCTTGGAACCCTTAGTGCCGGCAGTTACTGTAGGAGCGGCGGCCTTCTGGGACTCAGCGAGTCCCTTTTCGAGCGTCGTCAGTTTTTCGCGCAATTCAGTGATCTGAGCCTGCAGATCTGTGTTATTGGATTCGGCCTGCACTGCGCCAGGTGTCAACACAGCTATGAGAACGGTGCAGAAAATCACTTTAATTATGTGCTTTCTCAAAATCAATCCTCCTCATTATGTGGTAGATGCACATCAATCAAACAATTAAAGAATTGCGCTCCAATCACCTCCATTTGAATGGGAAGCGCATGCACCGGCTGTATCCATGTTGCCAACCCGCGCATAACGCCGCCTCGCACTATCTATCTTCGAATATTATAATTATGGCGATTTAAACCGGAACTATATAAACTATTAAGAAAGCTTCTTTCCTAAAATGCAAAAATCCTCCTTCACGATAAGGTCAATATTGCAGATAGCACATATTGTTTTGAGATAGGAGTTGGGTGATGGATTTGTGTCTGTGCTGGACGGAAGCATTGATCTTCTTTTCACATTGACTTTTGCGGGGCTTAATCCTATACTCATGATTGAGGGCGCGGCGCGTTTATCGCCCTGGTAGATAAGCTCAAGTATGATTGATGAATTAAGAGAACTCTTCAAATACAAAGACCTCGTAAAACAGCTCGTTATACGCGACCTCAAAGTGCGCTATAAGAACTCTGTGCTGGGCTTCTTTTGGTCGCTGCTAAACCCGCTGATACAAGTCGCCACGATAACCATTGTGGTGAAGTATATACTTGCGCTAGATATTGCGAATTACTCTGCGTATTTGTTGGTCGGCTACCTGCCGTGGGTGTTTTTTCAGATGGCGCTGCTTGATTCGAGCGATGTCATTATCCTGCACCATAGGGATTTGCTCAAGAAAGTGTATTTTCCGCGCGAAGTGCTGCCGCTATCGTCTGTTATTGCAAATTTGATCCACTTTGGGCTCGCGTTGGTGGTGTTTTTCGCGTATTTACTGTTCTATTACTTCTTCCTGCACGGCTCGCCAATTATGCCGACGGTATTGTGGCTGCCGGTGTTGATAGTTATGCAAACGCTGCTCATTACGGGGCTTGCATTCTTTTTATCTTGTATGAACATGTTTTTTGAGGACACCAAATACGTGCTGACGGTGCTGCTGAACGTGTTTTTCTATCTCACGCCGGTTATGTATGTGGCAGAATTGGTGTTCACGAAAATCCCTGAAGCGCACAGAGGGCTGCTCTATAAGCTTTATCTTCTTAACCCGCTCAATATGCTTACCGATGCATATCGCAAGATTTTGCTGCCGCCATTTCATGCTACCAGGATGCGGGGAGAAGAAATCAGCAGCCTGCCGCTTGATTATGCAATGCTGGGCGTGTGCGCTGTCGTGTGTTTATTGGTCGCAATCGCAGGATACAGATTCTTCAACGCCCGCAAGTGGCAGTTTGCGGAGCGCGTATAATGAACCACGCTATTAGATTAAGCCACATTACCAAGCGCTTTCGGCTTATCCAGGAGATGCCTGGCTCTCTGAAGGCCGCAGTGCTTTCGTTTAAGCGTCCGCCTGTGAAGGAACTGCTCGCGCTCGATGATGTGAGTATTTCGATTGACCACGGGGAAACCGTCGCGATAATCGGCAGGAATGGATCGGGCAAGAGCACGATTTTGAGGATTATCGGGCGTGTTTATCTGCCGAGTTCGGGCGAGATCGAAGTGAACGGCCGCATGTCCACAATGCTGGATTTGGGCGCGGGGTTCCACCCTGAGCTTACCGGCAGAGAGAATATTTATTTTAATGCCGCGATCATGGGCTTGTCCACGGCGCAGATCAAGAATAAATTTCAGGATATTATAGACTTTTCCGAGCTTGATGATTTTATCGACACGCCTGTAAAGAGCTATTCAGCCGGAATGCTCATGCGGCTTGGCTTTGCGGTGGCGGTGGAGACAGAGCCCGATATATTGCTCATAGACGAAGTTCTTGCGGTTGGAGACGCCGAGTTCCAGGAAAAATGCTATGAGCGTATAGATAGCTTCAAGGCGGCGGGCAAAACGATAGTATTTGTCACGCACGACCTCGAAGCCGCGAAGAAAGTGGCATCGCGCACTATATGGCTGAACAAGGGCGTATTGCAAGCTGATGGCGATACCCACGCCGCCATAGAGGATTATTTGAGTCATAAGGCGTAGGGATAAGAGAGTTGTAACAGCTCAGTCTTCGTGAGAATACATGAATCACCCAGCATCCTGAGCAATCCTGAGCTGCGTCGAAGGACGAAGGGCGCGGTCAAGTTTAGTTACATGTCACTTCGTAGCCGCATACTTCGACGGAGCTCAGCATGCTCACATTGTACTCATCAAGAGTGAGCTCTTACAGAGAGTTTGATAGTTCGATGGTTTGATGGTATGATGGCAAATGAGGAGTTATATTTCATGGCAAGAAAACAGATTTCTGAAGAGAGAAAAGCAGTTTATTACCTGGGAATGGTCTTGATGGTAATTGGATTCCTGACATTTATCTCGGTTTTCTTTTCATTCTTTTCCACCATCTTTGGCGGAATCAACAGTGGCAGCATAGTGATGGAGTCTCATGGACTCGGTGATTTAGGCCCCATTGGCTCTATATTCTTAAGGGCTCCAATTGGAATGGTTATGATGATAATTGGTGGAGTTTTGATGGGCGTTGGCAGCAAGGGTTTGGCGGGTTCGGGTGTTATACTCGATCCTGAAAAAGCTCGCGAAGATTTTGAACCATGGACCAGAATGGCTGGCGGAATGGTCAAAGATGCAGTAGATGAGGCTGGGATTGACCTTGCACATACGCTTGGACATCAAGATTCGTCTGACATGCCTTTCGATGAGAAACTGCGAAGGCTTCACCAGTTGCGCATTGACGGTATTATCAACGATGAGGAATATGAGGTCGAGAAGAAGAAGATACTTGAGCAGGGTTAGTTGTTGCTGCTGCGGGAACTCTTGATTGTATGGAATTGGTAGCTTTGTGGTTATAGCCGTTCCCGCATCATAGCATAAAATCTAGCGAAAGTGGTTCCGGGCTCTCCGCTCTCCACTCTCCGCTCTCAGCTATCTTAAAAAGGAGCTTGAACGATGAAAATACTCTTGATACACGGTCCGAACCTTAATCTGCTTGGCAACCGAGAGGTCTCCATATATGGAGACGAAACTTTGGCTTCCATAGACAAAAAATGCCAGAAGCTTGCAAAGGAGCTGCGCGTTGAGCTGGAAATTCATCAGTCCAACAGCGAAGGCGAGATCATCGATCTCATTCAGGCAGCATCTGGCTCTGCGGATGGTATAGTTATAAACCCGGGCGCTTACACTCATTATAGCCTGGCGATTCGCGACGCGCTGGCGGGTGTGAAGATTCCTTGCGTGGAGGTTCACCTTACAAATATTCATAGCCGGGAGGAGTTTCGGCACAAATCCGTGATTGCGCCTGTAGCTATCGGGCAAATATCGGGTTTTGGCGGCAGAAGCTACCTTCTGGCAATAAGAGGATTACTGGAAACGCTGAATAATGCATAAAGAACGATTAAGCAAACTGCGCAATATAATGGTGGAGAAGGGCCTTGGCGCTCTGCTTGTGACAGACCTCGCGAACGTTTTCTATCTGAGCGGGTTCACGGGTTCGACCGCAGCGCTTGTGGTGACGGCCGATGACGCGTTCATAATGGTGGATTCGCGCTATGCAATCCAGGCTCGCGAGGAGTGCAAAGACGTCACCGTCAAAGATTTCGCCATTAAGACCGCCGCGGCTGCCGCAGCTGAGCTGATAAATGAGCTGAGGCCGAAATCAATCGGATATGAAGCGCGCAATCTTACTATGGCGGCCTATAAAGAGGTTCACAAGATCATCAATTACGCGATCACCCGGCGCTCAACCGATGGCATAGTCGAGAAGCTGCGAATGGTGAAGGACAGTCATGAGATCGGGCTGATTCGCAAGGCATGTGAGATCACCGATGCCGCTTTTGCATCGATTCTCAAGGTAATCAAGCCGGGAATGAGCGAGAAAGAGGTCGCACTGGAGCTGGAATATACTCTGCAGAAGATGGGATCGATGGGTTTGGCTTTCGGCTCTATTGTGGCTACAGGCGCCCACTCAGCCTGGCCGCACGCGCAGCCCGGCGATGCTATTCTTGAGACCGGTCACAACCTGAAAATGGACTTCGGCGCGCGCTATGGCAAATATTGCGCA
Source organism: Armatimonadota bacterium (assembly GCA_026392045.1). Lineage (GTDB taxonomy): Bacteria > Armatimonadota > UBA5829 > UBA5829 > UBA5829 > JAMCYN01. The sequence continues at coordinate 9,874 of JAPLCU010000028.1, read as the reverse complement.
GACATCACCCGCACGGTATGCCTCGGCAAGCCCAGCGAAAAGCTCAAGGAAGTTTACGGAGTGGTGCATGAGGCTCAGGCAAGAGCTATCGAGGCGATAAAACCCGGCAAGCTGGGTAAGGAAGTGGACGCGGTCGGTCGCCGTTTCATAGCAAGCAAGGGCTACGGCAAAAACTTCGGTCACGGCCTGGGTCACTGCCTCGGGATTGTAGTTCACGATGGCCTCGGATTCTCGACCACCAGCAAGACGGTTCTTGAGCCGGGAATGGCGCTGACCGTGGAGCCGGGCATATATATTGAAGGCTGGGGCGGCGTTCGGATTGAGGACGACGTGCTGGTCACTGAGACGGGCGTGGAAGTGATTACCAAGGCGCCTAAGAATCTGATAAGTTTGTGATTAAGGCGCCGGGATGCGTGGAGGACGGGCAATTGTTGGCGGAAATACTCAGCACTTCCGGCGCTGCGCTTATTGACGACTGGGACATTGAGGGTCATACGGGAACTTCTTTTGTTTTCGTTGAGCCGGTGTCTACGATAGTCGCTTGCACCCCCGATGAGCTTCAGAACGCACTCCATGAAATTGTGAAATTCCAAGCAAAGGGTTTATATTGCGCCGGGTATATCAGCTATGACGCGGGTCTTGGGCTCGATAAGCCGATGCGATCTCGTTTCGAGCCAAACGTGCCGCTTTTGTATATGGGTGTATATGATAAGGCGGCAAAGTTAGACAGGGCGGATGCTCGTTTTGACCTCTGGGACAGCCCCAGCGCGGTGCGCAACTCTCACCTGAATGTAACTGAAGATGAATATCTGAGAAGCGTCGAGCGCATAAAAGAATATATAAGCGCGGGCGACGTCTATCAGGTCAACTACACCTGCAAGCTCCTGTTTGAGAACACAGGCGCCGCAGCTGGGCTGTTTGCGCGGCTGCGAGAAGCGCACCCCGTCTGCTGTTCTTCGTTCATAAACACCGGTGATTTTCAGGTGATATCGCTATCCCCCGAACTGTTTCTCAGAAAAACCGGCAGCGAAATCCTCACCCGTCCGATGAAAGGCACTTCAATCAGAGGACGATCGAGCGTGGAGGATAATTGCGTTGCTGCATCGCTTAGCTTGGATGAGAAGAACTGCGCAGAAAACCTGATGATCGTGGATTTGATGAGGAATGACATCGGGCGCGTGTGCGAATATGGCAGCGTTCACGTGCCGAGATTGTTTCATATCGAGCGCTATCGGACGGTTTTTCAGATGACCAGTGATGTGTCAGGCACAATTCGGGATGGAATATCGCTCCCCGACATTATGAATGCTGCTTTTCCGCCAGGCTCCGTGACCGGCGCGCCTAAGTTGCGAGCTGTTGAGATTATTGACGAGCTGGAAAGCGATTCGCGCGGGGTTTATTGTGGGTGCGTAGGGATGTTTTGCCCCGATGGGGATTTCCTGCTGAATGTGGCGATCAGGACGATTGTGCAACGAGGGAATGCATGTGAACTTGGAATCGGCAGCGGAATAGTCGCCGATTCAGACCCTCATCTTGAATTGGAAGAGACTTTGTTAAAAAGCAGCTTCTTATATTCTGAGCCCTATAGCTTCGATCTGCTTGAGACTCTGCTTTATGACGGGCAAACCGGATTTGATCATTGCGAGGCGCATATCCAACGAATGCGCGATTCTGCGGGCTATTTTGGGTATCGGTTTGATGAGGCAGCCATGCATAAAGCTCTTGGAGAGGCTGCAGAGGCTATGAATGGCAGCCTGGGCGCGTTTCGGGTTCGGTTGCTGAGTTCAGAACACGGCGAAGCCAGAGCCGAATGGACGCAGATCGGCGATAGCCCTAATACTCCAATTCGACTCTTGATTTCCGAGCGCATAATCGATCCCCAAGACAGATTTCTCTACCACAAAACCACAAACCGCGAGGCATACGATAATGAATTAGCAGCGGCCCGCGAGATAGGCTTCTTTGATACTTTGTATTTCAATAATCGAGGCGAGATCACCGAATGCTCGATAACAAATATTTGCGTTAAGCTAGATGGCTGTTGGTATACTCCGCCAGTGGATTGCGGTCTATTGCCGGGGATATGGCGGCAGGCTTTGATATCAAGCGGGGATGTTTCGGAGCGAATACTGACTCTGGATGACATCATAAGCGCTGAAGCTGTGATGATCGGCAATTCGGTTAGAGGCGCGATTGTAGTAGATTCCATCCAAAAGTTAGACAGCCAGATTGTCTACACCGCAAAGAGTGTATAACTTTACAGAAGAAAGTTGAGCAAAGCTAGGCGTAAGGCGACTTTTTTACTTCCCCTAAAAACGTAAGATCTCACAAATAGTGTGTAAAACGTTAGCATGCTGAGCTCCGTCGAAGTATGCGACTGCGAAGATACATCTAACTAAACTTGACCGCGCCCTTCGACGGTGCTCAGGATGCTGGGTTATTCTTGTTTTCTCACGAAGAGTAAGCTGTTACCTAAAAACTAATCTTATGCCTGCGCATGCTGATGCCTTCGAGGAGACCTATAGCCATTAGATTGGCCATGAGAGCGCTTCCGCCGTAGCTGAACATCGTTAGAGGCACCCCGGTTACTGGCATGATTCCGATTGTCATGCCAATATTCTGAACTATGTGGAATCCGAACAGGCCCACTATGCCTGCAGCGATTGCGCGTCCGAGAATATCCTCAGCGGCAGCCATGATCACCATCGCCCGCCATAACACAAGGAAATAGAGGAGCAGCAAAGACGCAGCGCCAACGAAACCCGTCTCCTCACCAACCACGGTAAAGATAAAATCCGTATGCTGCTCGGGGATAAAATCCAGCTCGCTCTGCGTGCCTTTGAGGTAGCCCTTGCCAAACATCTTGCCGGAACCTATCGCGATGCGCGATTGCATAACATGATAACCGCTGCCCAATGGGTCCGCAGCAGGATTCACAAACGTAATCACGCGATTCTTCTGATATGGTTTCAGCAAACCAGGCACATTCCATGCAAGAAGCGCCACAATTACCCCGCCCAACACGAACAGCAATATGTTTTTGATATCAGTACCCATCACGAACACCATAACCAGCCATATTGAAATCAGCGCAAGGCTTGTGCCGAGATCGGGTTCGGCTAAAATTAGAATCAAAGGCAGGCCCATATATGCCATCGAGGACAAAAACACCCCAAAGCCGCGCATATTCTCTCGCCTTTGAGTCAGGAACATAGCCAGACAGATTATCAGCGCGATTTTTGCGAACTCAGAGGGCTGCAGAGTAAAGTTTCCGACCTTAATCCAACTGCGCGCGCCCTTGGTCATTGTTCCAAGAAACAACACCAGAACAAGTGAAAAACAAGCAAAGAAATAAAGCTTCCCCGCATAGCGGCTGTAGATTGAATGGTCTATGCTTGCAACGATTATCGCGAGCCCAAAACCAATCATTGCCCACAATAGCTGCTTCTGAAGATAGCCATGACCCGCAGCCCCGCCGCGGCTTGCGCTGTATATCATGGCGCAGCCAAATATGATTATCGCAATAGTGGCGAAAAATAGCGTAAAATCAAAGTTTCTGAAGAGACGGCGCTCGACCATCCCGCTAAAAGTATCTCTCAAGATTCGATTACCATTTTCCAGATGTCTAACAGCTCGAGCTTCTGAGCCCAGCAACGAATATATTCAATATCAAGTTTAATAGCACATACCGGAATAATCGCCTTGATATCAGATAGCTGCCTCTCGGAATGAGACATGTTATACCACATCATTTTAGACAGAATAGTGTCTTCGGCAGACGCAACCCAGCACAGCGCGCCATCGAAATCAACTTGTATGCGCCGCTCGAACTGTGTCTTTGCGAAGTCGTTATCAGATAAAACCCAAAAATCCACTTTCAAGCCGCTCGCCAGATGGATTGCGTTGAACATGTCTGCGTTCTGAATAGCGCGCATGGCCGCATCAGTATCCCAGTAAAAGTCGTCCCCCAACCTCTCCAGTAAGACGGATAAAGAGTCGGATGCAAGCCCAACAACAAGATCGAGATCATGCGTGGCTCGTGAAAACCCGTGAAAAGAGGCCGCGTAGGAGCCAACAATCATATATGGCACGTTGACCTCATCCAATATTCCAATTATATTCTTAACGGCCTGCTGCTGAGAGCACATACTAATCCCACCCATAAGCTTTCTTGACCAAATCCGCGGGCAGAGTGCGTTTTACTATTTCTTTGAATACATCCTCATCGGATATCTCAGGATTGTTTGCGCGTATTCCGGCGGCCATCATGCTTCGCACCATATCCGAAAGCTCCGCCGCAATCACCATTTTTTTGCCAGGCGGGATGCTGCGAATTATCTTCAGATATTCTTCCCGAACATTATCGGGCATCTTGTCCCATTCTATGCCGTCCAATTGGGAGCCTCCAAGGTCAATGGGCGGAACGCACCACCACCTTATTATTATATCAGATGCAATAAGGGCTGGGAACAGATTTCCCAGCCCATCAAAGAACAGATTTCCCAGCCTATCAAAAAACAGATTTCCCAGCCCATCAAAAAACAGATTTCCCAGCCCATCAAAGAACAGATTTCCCAGCCTATCAAAAAACAATGGGGCAGAAGTATTCTCCCGCCCCATCGTGAACCTTACCCTTCGGGACGAAAAAACAGTCCCGAAGTATATCTACTTGGGCTGGGAACAGATTTCCCAGCCTATCAAAAAACAGATTTCCCAGCCTATCAAAAAACAGATTTCCCAGCCTATCAAAGAACAGATTTCCCAGCCTATCAAAGATTTGTTTTTTCTTATTTATCCTGCAAAGCAACCACGCCCGGCAGTTCTTTGCCCTCAAGGAACTCGAGGCTTGCGCCGCCGCCTGTGGATACGTGGCTCATTTTGTCTGCGAAGCCCATTTGCTCAACCGCAGCAGCAGAATCTCCGCCGCCTATGATTGTGGTGGCTTTCGCCTTTGAAAGAGCCTCGGCAACGGCCTGCGTGCCTATAGCGAAATTAGGCATCTCGAACACGCCCATCGGGCCGTTCCAGACAACCGTTCTGGCTTCGTCTATAACGCTTTTGAAAAGCTCGATGCTCTTCGGACCGATGTCCATACCCATCCAATCGGCAGGTATCTCGTCGATGGAGACTACTTTCTTCTCGGCATCGTTATTGAACTCAGCCGCAGCGACCACATCTACCGGCAAAACAAGGTTCACGCCAAGCTCTTTTGCCTTAGCCATCGCGCTCTTTACAAGCTCCAGACCGGCCTCGTCCAAAAGCGACTTTCCGATCTCCAAACCCTGAGCCTTGAAGAACGTGTAGGCCATTCCACCGCCGATGATCAGGCTGTTTACCTTGGTGAGCAGGTTGTCGATTACGGGAATCTTGTCGGCAACTTTAGCGCCGCCAAGGATAGCCAAAAACGGTCTTTCGGGGTTTCCGATAGCCTTGCCCAAATAATCAAGCTCTTTTTCCATAAGGAATCCGGCCACACCAGGGATGAACTTGGTGACACCCTCAGTGGACGCATGGGCTCTGTGCGCGGTGCCGAAAGCATCGTTCACATATAGCTCGCCAAGCTTAGCAAGCTTCTGGGCGAAAGCGGGATCGTTCTTGGTCTCTTGCTTGTAGAACCGCACGTTCTCAAGCAGAAGAACTTCACCGTCCTGAAGAGCCATCGCGGCCTTTTCGACCTCTTCACCGATGCAGTCGTCGACCTTTTTCACCGGCTTACCCAACAGATCGCTCAGTCTCTGCGCAATCGGATCGAGATTGAACTTCTCAACCGACGCCAGAATGACAATGCCGTTCTCGTCTGTTTCCGGCCGACCAAGGTGACTCATAAGAATCACCCTGGCCATATTATCCATAAGGTATTTGATGGTAGGAAGAGCCGCAACGATACGCCGGTCATCGGTAATGTTTCGGTTCTCATCCATCGGCACGTTGAAATCCACACGCACCAGAACGCGCTTCCCGCGAACGTCGATATCTCTCACGGTCTTCTTATTCATCTTAGAGACCTTTCTTAACCATAAACATAATGAGGTCGCCCACTCTCTCAGAGTAAGCCCATTCGTTGTCATACCAGGCAAGAACCTTAGCGAACTTGTCGCCGAGCATCATCGTGGACGCGCCATCGAAGATGGAGCTGTGGCTGTCGCCGCGGAAGTCGCTGGAAACAACCGGCTCCTCGGTGTATGCAAGAATGCCCTTCATAGGACCTTCTGCGGCAGCCTTAACGGCGGCGTTGATCGCTTCAACCGTAGCAGGCCTGGTGAGGTTGACGGTAAGGTCTACCAGGGAAACTGTCGGGGTCGGCACGCGCACCGAAAGGCCGTGAAGCTTGCCCTTGAGCGCAGGAATAACCAGACCGATGGCCTTGGCAGCGCCAGTGCTTGTCGGAATGAGGTTACAAGCGGCAGCGCGAGCCCTGCGCAGGTCCTTGTGGGCCTGGTCAGCGGTTTTCTGATCGTTGGTATAAGAGTGAATGGTGTTCATAAAGGCGTTCTCGATGCCAAAGCTGTCATTCAGAACCTTAGCAAACGGAGCAAGGCAGTTAGTTGTGCAGCTTGCGTTGGAAACGATACTCATCGTCGCAGGATTGTAAACTTCTTCGTTTACGCCCATAACGATGGTGCAGTCTTCGTTCTTCGCCGGAGCGGAGATGATGATTTTCTTAACGCTGTCATGCTTGTGAGCGGCGGCCTTGGTGGCATCTGTGAAGATACCGGTGCTCTCAACAACAATCTGCACTCCATGCTTCTGCCAGGGAATGTTAGCAGGGTCTTTCTCAGCGTAAACGGCGATGCGCTTGCCGTCGATGATGATAGCGCCCTCAGCGGCCTCAACTGTGCCCTTCCACGGGCCGTAGTTGGTGTCATACTTGAACAGGTGAGCGTTGGTCTTTGAATCAAACAAATCGTTGATTGCAACTACCTCGATGTCGTTCGGGTATTTCTCAATCATTGCCCGAAGCGACAATCGCCCGATTCTACCGAAACCATTGATACCTACTTTGACTGCCATTTGTTTACGATCCTCCTATATGTGGCTGCTAATTAGGGGATGCTCGCAACCGACGGCAAAACCGGCCGCGGCCCCATTCAGATACACCAAAAGCTCGGCCTTCGATTCATCTTTCGAATCAAGCCGCCGAGCAGTTAAAACCGACTATATTTTATACGTCATTGCGCTCTATGTCAATCGTTTTGCCCAATAACGAAGATGATAGTGAAAAAAATCACAGAGTTGGACGGGGACGCGGGTTGTCAGTTGGAGAAAAGCCGAAGTTGGGGCGCAATCTCTGATGCGACCCGGACACTGAAGTTAGCTGTTTCGGGATTTCCATTCCGCTGACGCTCCATTCAAATCCTGAAATACCAAATCGCCATTTGTGAGTTCTGGACTTAATGGTATTTTAGGTTGCTGCGGGCTCTAAGTCAAGCAGAAGTTAATTTCTGAAGTTCTGAGTTATGGGTTTTGAGTTAAAAAGGGAGCTTCGGGACGAAAAAGCAGTCCCGAAGCATCGAATTGCTTAGTTTCATTTTTCTTTTGCAGCCTTAATGATCTCAGCTTCGCGCTCGGGAGACATTACCGGAAATGCAAGACATGGACCGCCTATTTCTATTTCTTTCTTTTCACCGTCCATTTTGTAGTCGATCACCAAATTATAGGATGACAGCTTCATCTGCGGTGGGATACTTTCGTTGCCGCGGTTGGGAGTATACCGGTATTTCGCAGGCAGCTTTTTCAAATGTATGACCATGGTGGAGATAATAGCAGGGTCAAACGCCGCGCGCTCATTGAAATCCATATACTTCTGCATTGCGCGATTCCACGATTCAATAACCTCCGTGCTGGATTCCTCGGGGAATGTTGGAGATTCCGGTTGGAGGTATTGCCGCTTATTCTGATCGATAAAGAAACTGGTTACCCAGCCTTTGTCGAACTTCGCCAGCGAGAGACCATCTATTGATTGTGTCTGAAGTTTATCTGCTGGCGCCAAGGCATCATAGAGCAACCACATCGCATTTTTGCCGTAACATGCCTTTTCAAGAAAACGTAGATCTTCGTAGGCCAAAATCCAGTCGGAAAATGACAGGCCTGGCAGGTATATAGCATGTATCGCATCATCGAGCTCGATGCCGGTGGTTTTGTAATTCTCTCTGAGCCTATTTACAAAGCTCTCAGGAACAAGGTTTCGGTGAGCTTCCAGCCACCCTGATTTCAAGCCGATCATCAGCTTGTCGCTCTCATTAAAGAACCAGACAATACCAAGATTACCATTATTCCGAATTTTTTTATATTTGAGAGTGTCCGAAATAGATGTGCCCTTTTTAAAAATGTCCTCTGGTAAGATAGGCGTGTCCCAACTGGTTTTTGCGCCCCTATGAGTGCTGAAATCTTCAGTCACAATATTGCACCCGCTCGCTTGCGCAATAGCACGGATGAGGTCTGCAAAAGTGGGGTCTTTGATGTCCTTTGGTTTCTCCAAATCAAACTTAGCCGTGAGTAATGGACGGTTCCATTCCTTATCATACATCATCAAGCGGACCGTACCGGTGTATCTCATCTCTTCAGCTCGGTCAGGCGGCTTAGGCATCTCTGGATTTGGAGGCAGTTTCAAGCCATTTTTCTTTAGCAAGTAAACATCTACCAAGTTGCGCTGGAATGCAAATCCTCTTTGTTCCATTCGGACAGGGCCAAAATTCATGTCCAGACCAGCGCTAAAGTCATCACGAAACTTGGTTTTGAAAACGGCATACTCTATGTCTTCAGTCGTGGGTGTTCGAGCATCAGTTCTGCCTTTGGCAATCTCTTCATTCCGCGTTTCCTGGTAGAGGTCTTTGATGAGTTGTTCAGCAGCCGAGTCTTTGACGGTAAGCCTTAAAGTTTCCCCTTTGAGCAGCCTATCCCATGCGCCAGGGCCAAATGAATCAGCCAACTTGGCCGCGAACCATGCGCTCAAGGGAACGCCTGGGAGCGCATTGGATTTTCCATAAGCAACTATCGCATCCCACTCCCACTTTACCTGCGCGATTCTTGCTTTTTTTTGGCTATTGAGGTAATCATCAATAGCGGCATCGTCTGACAACGTGCGAAAGATTCGATATTTCTTTGTTGGATTATCTTTCTTGATCTTCTCAGACACGAAGCGGGTATGTGTGGCTTCAGCAATGACCTTGAGCAGCTTACCGAGAGGCATATCCTTTACATAAACCACCACCGGAATATCACGAACGCGCCAGTCATCTTTGTTCCTGCCGGACTGGATATTGACGCCGCTCAGTTGGCAAATATCATCAATAACGGTATGCAGCCGCTTATAGCCGCTGTCATAGGTTATCTCTTGAGCGAGGCGAAGATCGGGCTTCTCAGAATCTTTAGCCTCGGTTGGCGTGACGACCGTGTTGGGATCTGTAGTGATCTTGTTCTGCGCAAAACTCAGAGATGTGAATGATACAAGAATGGTGATTAGTAATACTGCCAAAAGACATTTTCGCATAAGATCGCTTCTCCAATGTGTTATTTATTGCAATATTTCTTCGCGCATGATATCCTTCCCGAACGTGGAGGGCAAGGCCCGGAGTAGCATACCCCGAGCCATCATTCTATCATACTATCACGCCATCAGTCCATGGTGTTTCTGGACTTGAGAGAGTTCAGTCTTGCGGGAATTACATGTCATCCTGAACTCGATTCAGGATCTGTTACGCTTAAGGCTTAGATTCCGAATCAAGTTCAGTAGCGTCCCATAATTATTGAAACAAGTCATTATTGCCTATGGTTTACGCTCATAACCCTATGGTTTCCGCTGATCCCATTGTTGGTTTTTGCAGCCAGGTGTCATAAGGAAATGCTAGATTTGAAAGCTTATCATGCTGCTCAT
>JAPLCU010000199.1 GCA_026392045.1 Armatimonadota bacterium | reverse complement strand
GCTTACCCGACCGGAGCCTTACGTCATCTTGCGCCCGATATAGCGGCGCCGTTGACGTAAGACTCCTAGAAAGCGTAATAGACTAAAAATTTAAGCGTGGGTCTTGACAAAAAACGCATTTTCATAGATGCGGGAACGGCTACACGCACGGCGTTTATAAATTTGCACATTCATGAGTTCCCGCAGCATGCCAACGGTTAGATTAGATTCGGCAACTTATCATGCTGCTCATCCTTCGAGAGCCTCAGGATGGCGAAGTGTGTGATTTTATTTGCTTCGGGCTGTTTTTCGTCCCGAAGCCTAGCTTTTCTTAGGCATACTGAAAATCTGCTGCTCGATCCACACAAACGCTCACGCCCCCCATATTATTACTCGCAAATATCCCAGCAGGCTTAATATATCAGCATATTGGGCAATATATGCCCGTAATGCTGCATATGTGCCGATTTGCGCCCTTGCGGAAATGGGTGTAAAACATGTAAAATACCACTGCATTAGCGCTCTGGCGTATTGAGCGCTAATCTGAGATTGTATTCTTATATCGGGAGGTATATATAAGTGCTCAAACCGTTAGGTGACAGAATCATTGCAAAGGCTCTTCAGGCTGAAGAGAAGACTGCGGGTGGAATCGTTCTGCCGGAGTCTGCAAAAGAGAAGCCGCAGGAAGCGGAAGTTATTGCGGTCGGACCGGGAACGCAGATGGAATCCGGTAAGTTGGCTCCGATGGATGTAAAAGTTGGAGACAAGATTATCTATGGCAAGTATGCAGGCACTGAGATAAAAGTTGGCGCTGATGAGTTTATAATTCTTCGCCAAGAAGATGTTCTCGCGATTGTCAAATAAGGGAGGCGAAGTTAAACGTGGCAGCAAAAGATCTGAAATTTGATGAAGAAGCCAGGCGCTCTATTGAGCGCGGCGTAAATAAGCTGGCGGATGTGGTCGGTGTTACACTTGGTCCAAGAGGCCGTTATGTAATGATCGAGCGCAAGTTCGGCAGCCCGACGGTCATAAACGACGGTGTGACCATTGCTAAAGAGATTGAGGTTGAGGATAGATTCGAGAACGTTGGCGCTCAGCTCGTTCGCGAAGTTGCTTCCAAGACCAACGATGTTGCAGGCGACGGCACCACCACCGCAACGGTTCTTGCGCAGGCTATAGTGCGCGAGGGCTTTATGAATGTGGCGGCTGGGGCTAACCCGATGGGAGTCAAGCGCGGCATTGATAAAGCGGTTGTGGCTGCTATTGGAGCGATCAAGAAGATGAGCGCCAAGGTCAGTGAGCGCAGCGAAATCGCCCAGGTTGCAAGCATTTCCGCAAACAGCGCTCTGATTGGCGAAATCGTTGCCGATGCTATGGAGAAAGTCGGCAAGGACGGCGTTATCACGGTCGAAGAGTCTAAGGGCCGTGAGACTACTCTTGACTGGGTCGAGGGTATGCAGTTTGACAAAGGCTACATCTCCCCCTACATGGTCACTGATCCAGAGCGAATGGAAGTAGTATATGAAGAGCCGTTTTTTCTTCTTTACGAAAAGAAAATCAATACAATTCAGGACCTCGTTCCGGTGCTTGAGAAGATTATTCAGTCTGCCAGGCCGCTCGTGATTATCTGCGAAGATATAGTGGGCGAGGCGCTGGCAACATTGGTTGTCAATAAGCTCAGAGGTTCTCTGAATGTGGTTGCGGTCAAGGCTCCGGGCTTTGGCGACAGGCGCAAGGCTATGATGCAGGATATCGCTGTTTTGACCGGCGGCACGTTCATCACCGAGGACCTTGGAATTAAGCTGGAATCAGTTGATGTGAGCATGCTTGGCAGCGCAAAGAAAGTCGTTATTACAAAAGAGAACACGACCATCGTTGAGGGCAAAGGCAGCCACGGGGAAGTCAAGGGCCGAATCAACCAGATCAAAGCCGAGCTTGAGCGGACTGATTCTAACTATGACCGCGAAAAGCTGCAGGAGCGCCTCGCAAAGCTCTCCGGCGGTGTTGCTGTGATTCAGGTAGGCGCTTCAACCGAGACCGAGCTCAAAGATAAGAAAGCTCGCATCGAAGATGCTTTGTCTGCAACTCGCGCAGCCGTCGAAGAAGGTATTATCCCGGGCGGCGGCGTGACGCTGCTTGCAATAGCTCCAGCGATTGATGCTCTTAAGCTCGAAGGTGATGAGGCAATCGGCGCCAGAATAGTGCGAAAGGCGCTCGAAGAGCCGCTTAAAAAGATCGCTTCCAACGCAGGCGTTGAAGGCTCGGTTGTTGTTGAGAAGGTTAAAGAAGCCAAAAAAGGCGTCGGTTTCAACGCTGTGACCGGCGAATATGAGGATATGGTCAAGGCTGGTATTGTTGATCCGGCTAAGGTCACACGTTGTGCTCTGGAAAATGCAGCGAGCATTGCCTCATTGCTGCTTACCACCGAAGCCATCATTACCGAAAAGCCCGAACCTAAGGGCTCAGCTTCTGCTATGCCAGGCGGGGGTATGGGAATGGGCGGAATGGGCGGCGGAATGCCCGGTATGGGAATGATGTAGAAATCTTTTCCGCTAAAATAGCAGGGCAGCAGCTTCTCAGCTGCTGCCCTGTTTTTCTTATGCCGCCATACTTCAGTTAAAGCTTGTTTATATAGATATGAACTACAATTCATAAAGGGAATTTGGCGTGTAAGATAGAAGGGTTTATAGAGTAAGCATAGTGGCGAAAGATCGTGAGTGCCAAATTCACCAATGTTCAAAGTGTGGAGTATTAAAATCGCGTGAGGAAGTTCAAGAAAGACAACGGCGCAGAGTTAGAACTGTATAACAAAGACTGTATTAAGGGCATGGCGGGATTGCGCGAGAAAAGCGTTGATGTAATCGTAACATCGCCGCCTTACAATTTGGGGATTGTCTACACAAAGTATAATGACAAAGTTCATAGGCTCGATTACATGCGGTGGATGACAAGATGGGCGAAGGCGGCCATGCGGGTGTTGAAAGATGATGGATCGTTATTCCTAAATGTGGGTTCCAAACCTAGCGATCTAGAAGTGCCTTATCTACTTATTGCAGTAATGAGAAAAGCTGGCTTCGAAATGCAGAACGTAATTCATTGGGTCAAGTCCATTGCCATAAACAAAGTAGAAGTAGGCAATTATCCCGGCATCACCAAAGATATAGTTGTTGGCCATTATAAGCCAATAAACAGCAACCGCTTTCTAAACGACTGCCACGAATATATCTTCCATCTTACAAAAGACCGTAATGTTAAGCTGGACAGATTGGCAGTTGGTGTGCCATATCAGGACAAGAGCAACGTAGGGCGTTGGCATAATGCAGATAGGGATGTGCACTGTCGGGGAAATACGTGGTTTATCCCTTATGATACGATCAATAGTAGCAAAGATCGACCACATCCAGCAACTTTTCCGATTGAGTTGACGCGGCGGTGTATTAGATTGCACGGACTTGAACGGGCCAAGGTGGTTATGGATCCGTTTCTGGGTATTGGGTCAAGTGCTGTGGCATGTGCAGAATTGGGTACTTCATTTATAGGTTTTGAGATCGACAAAGTGTATTTCGACCAAGCGTGTGAACGTGTTAAAGGATTTGATATTAGCAATTGTACCAAGGAGGAATGACAATGGAATCTGAATGTAATGAGTCTATTGTAATTGTCGAATTATCGGATGAAGAACTTGATATGCTGGAAAAAGATATTGTTGGGTCTGGTGGCTTTCAAACAGTGCTCAGGCGTCTGCAAACCCACGTCGACCGTAATCGTAATCTTTTGTACATAACGCCAGAACTTGCTTCGATCATTACGCGTTATAGTAGTGGTCAATATGGGTCAGGTGGATTTCAGGAGAGACTAAAAGTCATAGCTGAAAGAATGGAAGAAGCTGGTGACTATTCGCCGGATATGCCAGAAACTAAACTTGAGGATGTTGTCGATGGAGAGGAAACAGTAATTGAAGACAATCTTGGGGGCGGAACCGAGAATACTGTTCTTAACCGTTATGAGATCACCAGCTACGGTGCTGACTATACGCTTGATAGCTTAGTAAAACGTATTCGTGAAGATAACATATTTATTCCTCCGTTCCAACGTGGGTTTGTTTGGACGCATAGACAAGCATCACGTTTCATAGAGTCTTTGTTGCTTGGGCTACCTGTACCGGGAATATTTCTGTCGAAAGAGCCCGAATCGAATAGACTCTTAGTTATTGATGGTCAACAACGACTGAGAACTCTGCGGTATTTCTATGATTGTCGGTTTTTGGAGAGCGGAAAACCATTCGCCTTACGCGGCGTAGACACTCGGTTTGAAAAGCAAACCTATGAAACGTTGAGTCCAAGTGACAGACGGCATCTAGATGATTCGATTCTACATGCTACTGTTATTAAACAGGAGAAACCGTCTAATGACGAAAGCAGCATCTATTATATATTCGAGCGCATCAATACCGGTGGAACGCAGCTTGCCGCCCAGGAGATACGCAAGTGCGTGTATCATGGTAGATTCAACGAGTTATTAGACGAGCTAAATAGCAATGCGGCATGGCGCCTTGTATATGGGCGTATTAATGCGCGAATGCGCGATCAAGAACTTATATTGCGTTTCCTTGCGCTTTACTTTTGTGGCGACGACTACAAAGCGCCACTGAAGCGTTTTCTCAACCGCTATATGAGTTCAAACATAAACCTTACATTACAGAGGGAACAAGTGATTAAGGATGCTTTTGAGCCAACAATTAAACTGGCGTATGAGGCGTTTGGTCAGAGTGCATTCAAACGCGTGCGCGTACTTAACGCAGCAGTTTTTGATGCTGTTATGGTTGGGCTTGCAAAGCGACTTGCGGCTGGCTGTATTTCCAACAATATCGCATTGAAAGAGGCCTACGATGACCTTATGGCAGATGCTGCTTTTCAAGAGGCATGTTTATTCTCAACTTCGGATGATGCCAATGTTCAATACAGACTAAAGCAAGCGACCGCTGCTTTCGTGGGTGTGCAATGAAGTGCCCTGAGGTAATAGCCTTCAAGCGCCGTATTGACGCCGTTATTAATTATGTCGACAAAGCTGATGCGCTCAAGGATGACGATGAACGTTTGGCACATTGGGCCAATTACATATGTATTTTGGTTTCCGGTTTCTTGGAAGTGGCTGTGCGCGAAGTCTACGGCAACTTTGCCGATGACAACTGCGGTGATCCAAACCTGGCTTATTTCGTTAGAAAGACACTTGATCGTCAAACTAATATTAATACGGATAAGGCGTTAAATGTCGCAAAGTTATTTAGCGTCGAATGGCACACCAAATTGGGGGGATTGCTCGATCCAGAGCAAAGAACGGCTATAAATAATATTGTCACTAATAGGAACCTCATTGTACATGGAAGAAACTGTGACATATCATATGACCGTATCAAGAGAGACTATGCATGTGCGCTACAGGTGGCCGAAAGTATCGAGCAGGTTTGTGGCATATAGAAATATAAAGGTTGCACGCCTATCCTTGCGATGTGGTTGAAGAGTTTTTTGTATACTTCGGGACTGTTTTTCGTCCCGAA
>JAPLCU010000082.1 GCA_026392045.1 Armatimonadota bacterium | reverse complement strand
GCCCATTGCGTATTTGAGGTTAATAGTGGACATATAAAGCTCTACTTTTGCCGAAAGCAATCCGCTTTCGGCGCGAGTCAGAGCTTGCTGACCATCCAATAAGTTTCTATTGTCATCAAGGCCCTCGTCGAGCATTTTCTGCGCCAGAACCACATTATCCTGAGCAATCTTCAAGTTTTGACCGAGGATTTCGACCGATGTCTTGGACGCTTCCACTCCCCGGTATGCATTTCTCACGCTTTCTGCCACCTGCTCCATCTGGTAAACGCGCAGTCTCTTCAGCACATCCAGGTCTCGAGCGGTAGTGTCACGGTCTTCTTGCAAGGCTCGTTTATCCATCGGTAACCGGTATTCGATTCCAGCCGTAAAGGCGCCTAAATCAAGCAAAGATCGCGAGATTAGGCCCGTATCGTTGTCGAGGGAATTAAAGCCTGCAACTACATCCATGCTGGGCTTAAGATTATTTTTCTTCACCGAAAGGAGGCGCTCCTGTTCGGAAAGCTGCATATCGTAAACGCTCAACTCCACCCGATTTTGTAGGGCTTTGTTCACGGCGTCGGCCAATGTCGGAGTGTTTGGTTCGATTTCAGGCACGGTATCAGTCAGTTCCGGGGTCTTTCCGACCCCCTCACCGATAGCTACCATCAATGCATCCAAAGCTCCTTGCGCATCTTGCTTTTGGATGTTGAGCTGATCCTTAGTTTGTGCAACTAGTATCTCGGCTCTTGCGACCTCTATCTCAGTTATTTGGCGTTCTATTGCTTTTTTGCGTGCTCCATCGGCAGCGGTCTGTGAGGTCAGAAGCGCCCGTTCCTGCACTTTCACCTCTTCGCGCGCCTTTACGGCTCTCAGATAGGCTGAGATGACACTCTGAACCAACGATTGCCGTGCGAGGTAGAACTGCTTTTCCTGAATTGAAACATCCAGTTTAGCCCCGATCAGGCTGTTTGATTTATCCGAAAAGAGCCCCTTGCCCTTCATTAGCGGATGACGAAGCGTAAGCCCTACGGCGCCGCGGTCCGCTCCAGTTGTGAACGGAGTGAGGCTCAAAGACATCTTAGTGCCGGCCTTGTTGGCATAAGTCATCTCTCCGAACATGCGCCCGGATCGGTCGGATTGACCTGCCCCGCTTGCAAGAGTTGCCGTGGTACCTACATCGAAAGAGGTTCCGATATTGGCTACGCGCAGTCTGGATTTTGATGCGAACTGGCTTTCCTCAGCCTGTTTCAGATTTGGGTTTACGTCCAGCGCCTGCGATATTGCATCTTTCAGAGAGAGTTTCATCACGGCGGCGTCTTCCGCGCCCCAGCCCGGTCCCATCAGTAATGTGGCGGCAACAAACGAGGCCAAAAAAACCAGATGCGCTTTAACCCGGGAACACTTTGTTATTATTTTTCTATTCAATGCTATCTGCCCTTGAGGCGCGAAGTATTTGAACGGCCTTCACTACCCCCATTATAAGACGATATTATTCCGGCTAAGTTACCGGTTCAAGCTGAAAATCTTGCAGAATATACTGAGTCCACAACTCGCCATCCTTCATTTCTAACTCGCCATCCTTCATTATAACTCGCCATCCTGAGGCTCTCGAAGGATGAGCAGCATGATAACCAATGTTCGGGCTGGATTTGCAATCCAGCCCGATAAACATTCATAACTCATAATTCAACATTCAGAATTATTCTGTCATTCCCTTAATCGGTTTTCTCCAGACCTCGCCCCATCTGTCCTTGAATCTTTGGATTACAATGAGCTCAGTTGGGGTGGCGTGGAATACCATGCATTCGCCAACTTCGGGATCACGCTGGCCTGATGCGCAGTTATAGATATCAAACCCGCGCCATTTGTAGTTCGCAGCCGCATGGGTGTGGCCGTAGAGAATTCCGACGACGTTATAGTCCTTGATTGCCTCGTAAAACAAATCAACTTCCTGCTTATTCCACCAGTTCCATCCAAGGCTGAAGCCCTCATCAAAGCCGAGGTGCTGCATAATAATTACCGGCCTGCCGCTCTTGCCCACGTTCTTCGCCAAGTCTTCTTTGAGGAACTCCAGGCTCATCTGCGGTTCATGGCCGAGGCCGTCCATACTTCCAATCTTAATGCGCAAGTCGCCTGGGTAGAAATTGAGATGCACCATATGCAGCCTCTCCCAATCCCAGGAGTAATGGAAGCCGTTCTTGGAGACATTCTTCACGCCAACTCTGGTCTTGTTGCGAACTGCGATACCCGGCGCAACAGCCGCACCAGGCGCAAGGCTGCCGTCATGGTTGCCCCATCCCTCGTATACGGGGTAGACGCATCTGCCCTCGCCATTCACGCCATAATCCTTGATGAATAGATCCCACTGATCGGCGCTTCCGCCATTGGTGAGGTCGCCGGTCATAACAACGCCGCGCGGAGTAAATACATTTCCGCCGACTTCATTCGGGAAGGCGGCGCCGGGGAGGCAGTTCATAAAGTCGATTGTCATCTCGTTAGCTTTGGTATTGGTGGGAGTGGCGACATTGTAATGCAAGTCCGAAACCACCAAGAAAGTTACGTCATTGGGAATAAGCTTATCTTCGGTGCGGAAGCTCCATATATCGCCCGTGGTTGCAGGGCGCTTGCCATTTTCGTTTGAAACTTGCCAGTAGTAAGTCTTGCCATATTCCAATGCAATTTTTCCAAGCTTGCATTCGCCAACACTTGCTTTGAGATTCTTGGCGAGCACGGCCTTGCCGGACTCGATATCCGCGCGATTTTCACTGAAACATATGGTCTGGCTGGTGGCGTAGTTACCCGGCGTCCAGCTTAGCGTGGACGATTTCACAGGCACAGCCGCTACGTCCGCACGGGGTTTGGGGGTAATCGCTCGGCCTGTTTCGGAAGCAAAGCTCCAAACATCACCCTGATGCTTGACCTTGCCATCCAAACCGATCTCATCGACCCTCCAGTAGTAGGTCTGCGCAAGGTCGATAGGGGTATCCAGGCTGGTCTTGTCCTTCGAAAGACTGGCTTTGAACACCTTGGAGGTCTTATCGGCATTCTTGACTTCGTCCTTGTCGACACCCATGTAGACGTTGAAGCCTTTAATTTCAGAATCGCCTTCGTTCCACTTCAGCGATGTGCTGAAGCCCTCGGCTGCACTGTTATTGGCGGGAGACGGGCCAAATGCCGTGAATAGCTCGTTATTATTGCGAATCTCTTTCTGGCTGAGAAGTGTGTCATATACACGAAGCCGAGAAATAGCCGTTTGCGGCATCATGAGCGGAATGTCTCGCCTGGGGAGCCATGCGCCGCCTATCTGAAGCTTCGCGTTTAGTTTCACCAAGTCGCCGGGTTCGGTTTTCTCAAGTTCGCCGTCAACATAAGCCGTCACAGCGCCGTCAGCAGCGCGGGTGTATGCTATCTGGTGCCATTTGTCTTTAGCTGGAGCTGGGTAATTAAATCCGATTTTGGCTCTGCCGGAGAAAAATGCGCCATCTCTGCTCGCGGTGCTGTAGCCGAACCTTGCAAGCTCGGAAGTTGTCTTATCGCCTATCGAAAACACGGGGCAGGGAATATCATTGATTTCCTGTCTGAACACCCAGAACTCGACCGTGCATGGCCCCGTTCCAAGGTTCGCATCGAACGAAGACTGCAGCCAATTTTTGCCATTGAATGAAACCGCCTTTCGTCCGCCGACTTCCGCGATCTTCGGCGCCGGTGATTCCAGCCCGAAGCTGCCTTCTGCTGTGCCTGCGTTATTCCACTTTGTAATAGGTCCTTCGGCAAGTTTTTCAGCAGAAAGATCCACAACAGCCGCGCGAGGTTTCGTTCCTCCTGAGCCCATCAAATTGGCGATCTCGTCGGTGGAAATAGCATAATCAAACATTTTCAGCTCAGCAATGGAGCCGGAGAAGAATCTTTCGAGGTCGGTTGTGCCGATGTAGATCGGGTCGCCGGTGAAGAGATTTAGGGTGACTTTGGATGTGGTATTGAGCTTGCCATCCACATAGAGGTTTTCTACGCCGTCCTTGCCACCTGCGTAGGTAAGCACGATCAGGTGCCACTTACCCGCTTCAGGGAGCTCTTTATAGCCCATATCTGCGCCCCAGTGAACAACAGCGCCGGATTTTACAGCGTTGCCGTAGTTCAAATGCGCGGTTTGTGATCCGCTGCCGCGATGCGCCCAGTAGACAATAGGCTCCTCGGCTGCGTCAACTGTCGGGTTGTAAACCCAAACAGCCACACTGAACGGGTTCTTGCTTGTGATCTTCTCAGGAGCGCCGAAAGACGATTTCAGATAATTTTTTGAACCATCGAATGTGACCGCCTTGCGCCCATCGACCGTTGCAACGACCGCTCCGCCGTTCAATACGGCCTCAAAGCTTCCACCGAGAGCGCCATTGTTCTTCCAAGTCGAAACAATGCCATCCGAAAGCCCGGCAGCATCAACATCCACTATCCGGGCAGCGCCCACGCACATCGGCAAACCGATTGCAACAAGCGCAAAAACAATACCAATAAACCTGCTGATTCTTATTCCCATTCTTCACCTCAACTTTGCGGCTATGCCACTGCACATATATTAGGTCAAGAATGGGGAGAAGTCAAATAAATGGGCTGACTAGGGTGTGTCCCAAATTGACGGCAAGAAAATGCTGTCACAGAAACACGGAATTAAGGAAGCACAGAAATGGTTTGGTTTGACAATTTGATGGAGGGTGCAGCTCCCCTTGAGCCATTTTCCTTCGCAGCTACAAGGCTCGGCGGGAGCCTTGCCCTCCCGTTACTCACCGAGAGTGAGCTTTACAAACGGCCGTAACAGCTCACTCTCAATGTTTTGTCATTCCGAACTTGATTCAGTACCGTCCCATAATTATTGAAACAGGTCATTATTGCCTATGGTTTACGCTCATAACCCTATGGTTTCCGCTGATCCCATTGTTGGTTTTTGCAGCCAGGTGTCATAAGGAAATGCTAGATTTGAAAGCTTATCATGCTGCT
>JAPLCU010000031.1 GCA_026392045.1 Armatimonadota bacterium | reverse complement strand
CCTGCATTGTTACGCCATAGAGGCTGTCAGCGGCTTCCATTGTGGCGCGGTTGTGGGTGACTACGATAAACTGAGAGTCCTTAGCGAAGTCTTGGAGCACATCAGCGAATCGCTCCACGTTGCTTTCATCAAGGGGGGCGTCCACTTCGTCCATAACCACAAACGGGCTGGGCTTGCTCATAAGCAGTGAGAATACCAGCGCGGTGGCTGTGAGCGCCCGTTCGCCACCCGAGAGCAGCGCCATGTCCTGCAGCTTCTTGCCGGGGGTCTGCACGATGATCTCAACGCCGGTGTCGAGCAGATTATTGGGGTCTGTAAGCGCCAACTGGGTCTTGCCGCCGCCAAAAAGGCGCTTGAACATGCCGTCGAAGTTGTTGGCGACCTTATTGAAAGTCTCCATAAACAGCCCGCGTGTGTTGGTGTCGATTTCGCGGATTGCGGCATTGATCTGGTCGCGGGCGCTTTCGAGGTCTGTGCGCTGCTCCGTGAGGAAATCCCAGCGCTCTTTGATTCGCTCGTATTCCTGCACAGCGCCAGTGTTTACGAGGCCCATTTCTTTTATTTCACGCCTGATTCGGGCAACCTCAGAGGCCGTGCCACGCTCAACTTCAATATCCTCCGGCCACTCCAGCGCCTGCTCATAGCTAACTTCATATTCATCCATAAGGCGCTCGGTGGCCTGCTGGATTTGCACTTCAAGACGCGCTTCTTTGACATCTGCATCGTGAGTGTCCAAAGCAAGCCGATTGCGATTGCTGGATACTTCTCTGAGCTGTGAGTCATCTTCAGCGGCCTTTGCCATTTCGCGGGATCGCTTTTCTATAAGTTCGCTTAAGCTTTTCTCTGCAGCACAAAGCAGATCTGCCTGGCGGAGCGTTTCGAGCGCGATCGACTCGCACTCCTCATTGAGAGCGCCAACATCTACAGAAATGCCATCGATCTGGGATCGGCGGGCCTCCAGTAAAGCGGACATTTCCACATGAGACTCGCGCAGTTCTTTGAGATTGTTCCTGAGACCGACCACGCGCGCATTGGTGGTTGCCAGCTCCACATTCAGCCGCATAAGCTCCTCGCGAGCAGCCGTGCGCTGCTTTTGGAGTTCTTCAATATCCTGCTCGGCCCCCGCAACTCTCTGGTCAAGGTTTAAGTTCTCCGCGCCAACCGCCTGAAGACCCTCCTCAAGGCTGCTAATATTCGATGTTTCGTCCTTAAGCAAGTTTTCAGCTTCCTGTTTCTCGATAATGACCATATCAAGCTGGCGCTTAATTCGTTGCGATTCTTTATTCTCAAAATCGGTTCGCCGCTGATGCTCGGCAAGGGCTATTCGGCATTCGGAAAGCGACTTTTCCTCTTCTTGCATATTCGTCTGGAATGCGGCAATCTCGGATTCGGTCGACTTCACCTTGGCCTGCATATCCTTGGCCAGCTTTTCAAGGTCTTTGATATCCAGGCTCAGCGAATCGATTTCCTGCTTGCGCAGCAGTAGTTCGGGGCCTCTATTCTTCATAGCGCCGCCGGTTATGGCGCCGCTGGGGATAATAACTTCGCCCTCTAGCGTGACGATCTTGTTCCATCCGTTCAGCTCGCGTGAGAGACAAACAGCATTATCGATATTATCCACAACCACCGTGCGGGCAAGTAGTGAGCGGATAGCAGGCTCGTATTTTGCGTCAAAGTCGATAAGGTCGGCGGCGATACCCAGAGCGCCGGAGCGCTTGTCCATTTTGCCTTTGACCTCAGCGCCAAAATGGCGCATGCTATCAAGCGGTAAGAATGTGGCGCGGCCAAGACGGTTGTCTTTTAGGAATGCAATGGCCCTCTTGGCCTCGTCGACGGTGTCTGTAATAATATCTTGCACACTGCCGCCCAGAGCGGTTTCGATGGCAGTTTCAAAGCCCTTTGGGACGCTTATCACATCTGCGACCACGGCAAACTCGCCCTTCAGCTTATTTGCCTTGCGAGCCATCATGACGCTGCGGACACCCTCAAAGAAACCCTCGTGAGATTCCGCCATCTCGCGAAGGGTGCTCAGGCGTGATGATCGGCCGGCGACTTCGCGCGAGGTCTCGGAATACTTGCGGTTCAAATCGGACAACTGCTGTTCGGCGGTCTTGCGGTCTTCGGTGAGCTTGGAGATGTTTTCAGCCGATTTTTGAATCACGACCTTTAGAGCCTCGATCTCGATTGCGGCTTCTTCGGTGCGCTTAAGTGATTCCTGCTTCTGGGCTTCCAGACCTGCGATTTCCTGCGCATATTTCCCCAAACCCGCTTCGAGCTGCGAAACGCGGTTGCGAGAGTTTTGCAAAGCATTTCTCTTGGCGGCGATTTCCTTTGCCAGCTCAAGATAATTGGATTTTTGGTCGTTAACCGCGCGGGAGACCTCCTCAAAGCGGTGGTCGAGCTCAATTAACTGCGCAGCATTCGCGTCTGAAGCGTCCTTTGCTTTGGCTTCTTTTTCCGCCGAAGCGCTCACCTCGATCTCAAGCTGCTCTATACGCTCGCGGGCTTCCTCGATCTTGACCTCAAGCGCCGATATGTCATCATCCGCCTGGTCTTTTGTCGAGTTTGCAGATTTCAGACGCTCTTCCACCAGCGCGGCCTTGCTTTCCAGCCGCTGCACATTGGTAGAGAGATTCTGCTGCACCCTGCGGGCATTATCGACCTCTTCTTCCATGCTCTTGAGCTTTTTGGTCTGCCTGTCCTTTTCCCACTCAAGATCGGCAATTCGCTTGTCAAATTCCTCGATTTTGCCCGCAGAACCATCTTTGGTGAGCCAAACTTCTTCGATACCCTTTGTGAACCTACGGAGGTCCCTGATTAGAAGTCCGATTTCGATCTCGCGGAGGCGCTCGGTGAGTTCCTTGTAGATTCTGGCTTGCTCCGCCTGCTCTTCCAGAGGTTGGAGCTGACCATTGATCTCGGACATAATATCGCGAACGCGGTGGAGGTTGACTTCAGTCTTTTCGAGCTTGCGCATGGCCTCGGAGCGGCGATAGCGGTATTTCTTAATCCCGGCGGCTTCCTCGAAGAGCTCACGCCTGTCTTCGGGTTTTGCAGAGAGAACGGCGTCTATCTCGCCCTGGGTAACGAATGAATAGGCCTCGCGCCCGATGCCCGTGTCGAGGAAAAGCTCATAAAGGTCTTTGAGGCGGCAGCGGGTCTTGTTGATGAAGAATTCGGCATCGCCTGAACGATAAAGGCGCCTTGTCACAGTGACCTCGTTAAAATCCAAAGGCAAAGTGCCGCAGGTATTATCCAGCGTAAGCGCAACCTCCGCCATGCCCAGCGCCTTGCGCTTTTCGGTGCCCGCAAAAATCACATCGGTTGCGCGCTGACCTCGGATATTTCGCACGTTCGTCTCACCCAACACCCACAACAGAGCGTCGGCGATATTGCTCTTACCAGAACCATTAGGCCCCACGATAGCCGTGATGCCGTGGTCCATTTCAATGACTGTTTTCTCAGCAAAAGTCTTAAAACCGAGCAGTTCTATCTTCTTAACAAACATATACTATGGTCACCATTTATGTATAAAATAGGGAATAGGTTACAGGGAACAGAGAATAGAAGGGATTTGCTATCAAATTACCCCTGTAAGATTAGCATTACGAGAGGCTGGCAGTCAATAGGAAAAAACTAGGGAATAGGTTACAGGGAACAGGGAATAGAAGGGGAACACGGCTTCTATGCTGCGTGGAACGGCTATAAATGCGGAGCTATGAATCTTACATTATCAAGAGTTCCCGCAGCTATGAACATTGTCAATGTCTTAGTAAGATCGATCATTCAGAGCCCGTGTCAAACTTCGAGGAGATTCACTAGTCTCTTGTGCCAGTTTCCTAAGGCACAGTCACTTTTTCTATTTCCTCACACCGACGAATATGGCGGGTCTGAGGCCCCCTGATTGGACTCTGTTTATGCTGCATAATTTCAGTTGCTTTGATTTCCGGAACAGGTTCGTCGTCAATAGCACCTCTTGTGTATATAGAAGCACGAACCCGTGCTTTGTCAGAATGCGAGGAATCAGGTCAAAAAAATCCTGATAAAGCTTCACATTGGCGGAATGCTTGCCTGTTCTTATGCCGAAAGGCATGTTCGTGATAATCTCGTCAAATAGTGCCTCATGAGATACCCGTCGCATGTCATCTCTGATGAGAGTCACGTTGGGAAGCCCGGCAATTTTAACATTTTGCTGTGCTGCTTCAATGGCTGCGCGAGAGATATCAATTCCAACTAACTTGTCGTAACTGCCCGCCTGAGCTCTTTCAATCAGCATTGTCCCACTGCCACAAAATGGATCCAGAACCCGACCATGGGCAAATAGGTCCGGAGCAAGACTTATAACTCCTGCTGCTGCCGATGGATTAATAGCCGCAGGAACATCCTTAACTCGATAACTGAACCGGTCATCCAGAATAGTGAAGGGCTTCAATAGAATTTCAGCGGAATTCTCTTCCAAAAGGATTCGAATCTCCACATTATAATTGCTGGTGCTATTCACAAACGCAGGACAAGTTGCTGCAATTCTATCCGCAATCTCCATTATGATTGTGCGTCGATCTTGATGCTTGAGTTCTTTGCCCCTGATTTCCAACCTGTATCGCATAATCTGCTGCCCATCTTCGTGCAGCGACAGGATTCTGTCGAGTATTCCATCTTGTTCCAGCTTCTCTTCAACAATCTTTAGTAATTCATTTTTTTCACAAGGCGGCTTCATTTGTGCTTTTGCCAGAGGTATCAGCAGTTCTGTGAAGCTTCTCAAAGCAAAAAGACTATAGGCATCAGCCGTCGATGTTTGCACGCGACCAGGAGCCACTTTTAATACCGGAAGTGACAGTTGCTCCCTCACTCCCTTCGCTACCGTGTTCTCGATCCCTTCTACGGCCCACAATTCAATAGGAATAGGCTGCGCCAGGTGCTTAACGAACCGCCAGTCTGAACGCTCCCCTATAGATCGGTCAAGAACTTTCTGTAGAGCTGAACGCTCACGCGAATCATTTGGCTGGTAAGATGATAGATATTCTGTAACCTCAGAGCCACCTATTGACCCCATTGCTAGAATCATAGAAGGCCTCACCCATGTGGATGTCTCTTTACTATGGGCTTCTATCAGATGATTCACACTCTCGCTGATTTTTAGATCACCCAATGCAACAGTGCTGTTCCAGCGAACTTTAGGATCTTCATCCAGCAAACCACCATGCAAAGTGGCCATTAACTCTGGCGGAACTGGCTGCCCTGCCGCCACGAGTTCTATCGCTAATTTGCCCAAAACATGCGCAACAGTGCGGCGAATCTCCGGTTGATCAAAACTCATCGCCGATATCAACTCTGGGAGACTTTTCGGCCCTTGTTGTTGAATCACATTGCCGATATGAAATCTTTGCTTCACGTCTTCGGTTGCAAGCATCAGAAGCGCTTGTTTTAACTCTTCATGGTTCAACTTGACTTTCTTCGCAGTAATTGCCGCTAAATGCAACTTGCTCAGAAGGGAATCCATAATTATCACAGCTTTTGCCTAACATTAGTAAGCCAGTCGTCTGCTCAAGAAAACACTTTGCACCTCTTTTGAGGTTGGAATGATGATTCACTGAACCTCGTTGTTTGACGGGGAACGGGCAGGATCAGAGATCCTGCCCGAACGTAATTTTGGTATCCTGCCCGAACAAAACTAAGACCTATTACCTAGAACCTAGGACCTAAAACCTAAAACCTAAAACCTGGCCCCTAACTAATGCTCGTAAGGTTTGCCGTCTACCCAGATGCTCACAAAGTGCGATGCATGGGGGATGTGCCGATACATATCGGTTGCTACGTGCTCTGTGTGCAGCGGGATCACTATGGCCAGGTTCTCGTCAGCCATAACGCCCTCTATCTGCTCCTGCGAGATAATGTCCGCTTTCGCGATCGCTTCCACATAAGAGCGCCGCTCCTGCTCATCATCGCGCTTTGCCACGTCACACACAAGGATAAAACCATACTCCCTGCTGAGATCTCTGATCATCTGATCGGTCAGTTCGTTCTTATCAATAGCCCTGTAATTGGCATGTTCAAGTTCGCTGCGTATTTCCAATTTAGAGTCCTTTCGCGAGTATACTATATTCATGTATTGGGTACCGGCAGGCAAGTTTCCTCCAGGTTATTATAACGGATTTGTAAATTATGAGAATGACCCCTAGACATCGGGGTTGGTGGCAATGAAACGCACCGGGGATTGGGGCGCTTCCCCGCACCAGAACGCCATCCATATCCAAAATATACGTCTTCATATGCAATTCCAAAAGAAAAGCGATGCCCTTAACCAGGGATCGCTCTTCTCTTACACTCCATCAGGATGTTATTTGCAGGTTAGGTCTTGGTTTCTTTTATGGCATCCAGCAATTCGTTCAGACTCTTGACCTTTTCAAGCTGAAAATGCGCATCTATACATTCATTGATATCTATCCGCCCCATCTTAGAAAACTTGCTCTTTTCTTCCGGGACAAGCTCCGTGGGCATATCATGAAGAATCCCGTCTTCCCATTCTTCCTGCTTAACAAACTGCTCACCCAACTTTTTGCAGCGTGAGCAGCGATATTTTACATATACGAAACTAGGACCACATAAACGTAGATAATAGCCGGTCTGCATGACATCCTTGGCTAGAATACGCCTACCGCAATTGCATTTGATAGCGGTTTTCACTGAGCACACCTCCATGTATTTTTTACTTTCTGGAGCCTGCTTCATATATCTGTGAAAAAGAACAGATGGAAAGAAGGCGAATGATTACATTTTCATTATATCACGCGTTTTGGCATCAGGCAACCCCGATTTTCAACAAATTTTTGCCTATAGCCATCTGAGGAAACGCGCCGCATAGTCCTTTTGGGCGAAACGGTCGGTCATTCCCGAAATATAGTCGCATACGCGGCGCGCGCGAGCAGTTACGCAGCTAAGATTGCCTTCGACAGGAATGTCTGAGGCAATATCAGGGATTTCCTCTGGGTGATCCATATAATAGCGAAAAAGTTCCTTGAGCATTTCGCCGGCTTGCCGCAGTTCGATGATGCCGGTGATGTCGCGGCCGTAGATTTCGGCGAAGAGATATTCTTTGAGATGGTCGGTCGCTATTCGGAATTTGTCCGTCATCTCGATATTGTCGAGTTCGCGGCTGCACTCGATTATATTAGTGACCATCGCGCCGATGCGAGCCGAGTGAGACCTCCCCAGCACATCAACAGCTTCCAACGGCAAGTCATCTTCAGTGATAATCCCCGCTCGAATGGCATCGTCTATATCATGGTTGATATACGCAACACGATCGCTGATTTTTACGACCTTGCCCTCAAGGGTCGCCGGTCCCTCTGAATCGTTCGAAAGGTCGGCGCGGCCCTTTGAATGATGCAAAATGCCATCGCGCACCTCAAAAGTCAGATTCAAGCCAAGCCCGCGTTTTTCGAGAACATCCACAACCCTCAAGCTCTGCTCGCTGTGCCGAAAACTCGCCTCCGGCACAAATTCGCGGTAAATCTCATCCAAAGCCGCCTCACCTGCATGCCCAAACGGCGTATGACCAAGATCATGGCCAAGCGCAATAGCCTCCGTAAGGTCTTCGTTCAATCGAAGCGCGCGGGCGATGGTGCGGGCAATCTGCGCAACCTCCAGCGTGTGGGTAAGGCGCGTGCGGTAGTGGTCTTCCTCAGGGTCGATAAAGACCTGCGTCTTATGCTTCAGCCGTCGAAAAGATTTACAATGGATAATGCGGTCGCGGTCTCGCTGGTAATCCGTACGCACAGGGTCATGCGGCTCGTCCCTAAGGCGTCCTTTAGAATCAGCCGCCCGCGCCGCTAACGGGGATAGGATTTGGTTTTCTAGTTGTTCGTATTGTTCTCGGATGGTTGTCATTGCTCTTTCGACAGCTTTCTGTGTGCTTGGTTCCGATTCTTGGTGCGGTGATCGTTCTTTCTTCTGCTCAGCTGATAATACGCCGAAAAATCTGCCTGCTACCACCCTCAGATCCTTCCGGTGCAGCTTCTGCAGGGTAGAAGCCGCATTGCTCATAGAAGTGTCGAGCTGGTTCACCATCAGGATTGTCCGCTCCAAATGTCGTCACAACCATCTCAGCAGGTGCCTCTACAAGACTAAGAGCATAATCCATCAGTCTTTGGCCGATGCCCTGTCGACGGCATTTCTGGGTAACAGCCAGCCAACCAATGCTATAAATAGGCGGCCGCGGTGAATAAAGCATGCCGCCAAGCAATGCAGCACCCGTGGGTCCTTGCGCCTCTCGAATACAAAACGCAGTTCCGCGGTCTATATTCTTCCGAAGAGCCGCATAAAAAGCCGGGACTTCAGCCATAGGTCCGAACAAATACTCAACTTCTCTAGCTAGATCCAACCAAGCTGGTATATCCTCTACTTTGGCAAGCACTACATCAGACATTAGCGTCATCCGTACCTTTCGATGTTTTTCGTATGCTGATGTAATGAAAATGTAGTGGCCTCCTTGCGTAGCATGCGCTACAATGGAGTTAGTTAAGACCCAAAGGAGGCCATGAACATGATATACGTTGGAATTGATGTACACAAGAAAAGTTTGCAAACGTGCGT
>JAPLCU010000118.1 GCA_026392045.1 Armatimonadota bacterium | reverse complement strand
CGGGCTGATAAATCGCCTGCGCGCAAATTGGATTCTCGTGAGCTATTCCACGGAGGGTATAATGCCAGTGGATGACTTGCTGAGCATATTGGGCGAGCGAGGCGAGCTGAGCGTGGTGGTAAAAAACTACAAACGCTACCGCGTAAGCAGCCAACGCCCATCGCCGAAGCAACACACCACGGAATTTGTGGCGATAGTAAACACCCAGGCGGAAACGCGGCCATCTCAGGTGGCGGATGCCGTCAGTACAGTAGTGGAAAGCGGCTTGATAGTCCGATAGTCTGATGGTCCGATAGCCGGATAGCGGGGATGGCAATCCGGACGATCTAAGCTAGAGCTTGCGGGCGCATCAGAGATTGCGCCCAAACATTGGATTGCGCCCGAACATTGCGAACATTGCTGAAAGCTGACAGCTGACAGCTACTTATAACTTATAACTTATAACCTAAAACCTACAACCTACAACCCTACAAGGAGAAGAACCAAAATGAAAAGAACACTTTTACTCACTGCGGCGCTTATTATTTGCGCATGCATTCCGGCTTCGGCCAACTATTTGCTTTTGGCTCCGACCGGAACCACTCTCACCACCGCGCAGGTGCGAGCCGAAGCGGCTCTCAGCCCGAGCGGAGACAATGGCCAGTATTACTGGCTCGCGACAGGCCTCATGCAGGTTGAGCTCAATGTGCTGCGCTTCCAGCCGACCGAAGGCGATGTGCAAAACAGGCTCGGCGCTCAGTGGAACTTTTTGCCTGAAACAATGATCACACCGGCGGTCGGCTTTGGCGTGACCGATGTTACCAATGATTCCAGCAATGGCAGTGGTTTTTATGTCGCAGTCACCAAGCGCTTGCCTATGAGTCGGCTTCCGCTCATCGTTAAAGACCTGTCCATCACAGTGGGAATCGGCGCTGGCGGCATCAAAGGACCATTCGGCAGCGTGGAAGCTCATTTTCCTGCGGGACTTTTCATGCAGGCCGAATATGATAGCCATGACTTCAACGGCGCGGTCGGCTGGCAGCCTGTATCGATGTTCAGAGTAAAGGCATACACGCTTCATGATGAAACCTACTATGGCGCGGAGTTTTTGCCGATACAATTCTAAAGGCTAGTGAACGAGGAGCTTTGAATGCAACCAAATAAGAGCGCAAGCTGCGTAATAGGAGTTGACCTCGGAGGAACGAACGTCCGTGCAGCAGTGGTCGATCTTCAGGGAACGATAATCGGCGAGTCCAGGACAGATTCCAAGGCGATGGACGGCGTGCAATCCACAATCGGTCAGATTTTGATCGCGATTCAGGCTGCGATTGCGCAAACAGGCGTAAATATTGAAGATATCGCCGGAGTCGGCATGGGAGTGCCTGGGACGCATAAGAGCTCCGAGGGCATTGTGCTGTGGTCGCCAAATTTCAAAGATTGGAATAACATCCAGCTCCTCGCGCCGATAAAAGAGCATCTGGGCCTGCCGGTATTTATGGGGAATGACGCAAATACAGCCGCGTTCGGAGAATATACCTTTGGCGCAGGGCGCGGCTCGAAATGCATGGTTATGCTGACCCTGGGCACGGGTATAGGCAGCGGGCTAATAATAGACGGCAAGATATACACGGGCGTCAGCGAGGCGGCGCCGGAAATCGGCCATCACATAATTGTGGCAAACGGCCCAATATGCGGTTGCGGCAGGTATGGATGTCTCGAAGCTCTTGCCAAGCGCGATGCTATTATTGACCGTGCGGCCCGCAAGGTGAGCGCCGGAAGAAAGACATTGCTTACGAAGAAAGTTGGCAATGACTTGCTCTGCCTTACGCCGGCAATAATAGCCGAGGCCGCATACGAAGGTGATCTGGTTTCCATCGAAACATTTGAGGAGACAGGCTATTACATCGGCATAGGCGTGTCGAATGCGATAAATATTCTGAACCCGGACAAAGTAGTCATCGGCGGTGGAATCGCCCAGGCAGGGGATCTGCTATTTGGCCCGATAAAGCGCACGGTAGCAATCAATGCACTCCCCGCTGCGCTGGAAGCGTGCGAAATACTCCCAGCCAAGCTTGGCGATGATGCCGGAGTGCTGGGCGGCGCCGCGATAGTAATGCAATCTCTACTAAGACCTAAAACCTAAAACCTATCATGAAAACCCGCTGTCCATCAATCTTAGATAAGCATGGCATACCTGCTCGCCGGAGTGTGAATAAGCTCGCCACGCTCGTTGGTTACATTGGGCCGGGTTTTTTCGTAACGGTCGGCTTTATTGACCCCGGCAACTGGGCAACCAACATCGCCGCAGGCTCGCAGTTCGGCTACAGCCTGCTTTGGGTTGTCACGTTGAGCACGCTAATGCTGATCTTATGGCAGCATATGTCCGCCCACCTCGGGATAATCACCGGCAAGTGCCTCGCTGAGGGTGTTCGGGAGTATATAAAACCCGTTCCAACGGCAATTTATGGCGTAAGCGCAATGGCCGCATGCATCGCGACTGCATTGGCAGAAATATTGGGCGCCGCGATCGGAATCAACATTCTATTCCCCTATGTGCCCATCAAAATTGCAGCGTGCTTCTCGGCCGTGTTCGTGATAGCTCTGATCTGGTTTCAGAAATACAATTCCCTTGAAAAGATCATAATTGCGTTTGTGAGCGCGATTGGTTTCTGCTATTTGGCCGAACTTTATATCGTGAAGCCAGACTGGGGCGCTGCCGCGCTACACAGCGTGGCGCCTGAGCTAAGTTCCAGCAGCATTCTGATCGCGATGGCCATATTGGGCGCTGTGGTGATGCCGCATAACATGTATCTACACTCAGAGGTCATACAGAATCGCGAATGGAACGGGGAAACCAAAGCCGACACCCGCCGATTGCTGCGTTTCGAGTTTATCGACACGCTTGCAGCGATGCTCGTCGGCCTGCTGATCAACGCTGCTATGGTAATTGTGGCAGCAGCGGTATTTCATAAGAATGGAATTGTGGTAACTGAACTCACGCAGGCATCTGCCACTCTGAAACCGCTCGCCGGAAACCTCGCAATGGTGCTTTTTGGAGTGGCTCTGCTGTTTGCAGGTGTATCGTCATCAACCACAGCCGGGGTCGCGGGCGGCGGCACCTTCAGCGGGTATTTGGGCAAAGAAACCGAACTGGAAAGCCCATGGTTCAGGTGGGGAATGCTGCTGACGCTGATCCCCGCGATGCTGTTGATTCTATTTATCAAAGACACGTTCCAGGCGCTTATTATCAGCCAGGTGTGCCTGAGTATTCAGCTTCCCCTCACAATGCTGCCGCTTTATTTGCTCACACGGAGCAAACGGGTTATGGGCAAGTTCGCAAATGGCTGGCTTGAAAGTAGTCTTATGGCGCTCTCAGGCTTGCTGATTGTTTTTCTCAATATTCTCCTCGTATATCAAATTTTGGGCGGTAAGTTTTAATAATCTGCCATTATATGTTGACTAACGAGCATTTTGGGGTTATGATTCTTTATCTCAGCAATTAGCCAGGAGGAAGAAAATGAGTAAGTGGATGAAAATTGCGGCGCTTGCACTCGCCGCATCGTTTGCATTTGCGCCTGCAGGGTTTGCCGCTAAGGCAAAGAAACCCGTCAAAAAGCCAGCGGTAAAAGTCCCGGTGAAACCAGCTCCGCATATCGTGCTGGGCACCACGCAGCTTTCGGGCGAAAACGCCAAGTTTGGCCTAACTTACACGCTCGGCAAAAGCGACCCCCTGAATGTTATCATTAGGAGCGCCGAGTATACTATTGACCCCGTGAAGATTGGTGAAGATACATACTTGCCAAACGCAGAAGAAAAGCTGCTGGTATTGCATTTGACCTATCATAACCCGCAAAAGGCGGAGCGGTTTGTGCGTTGGGATACTTTCGTTTTCACAGTGGTAGACCCGCAAAGCCAGAATCATGATGGCCTTATGGCCCTTGGGTCTGAACAGAGCAAAGAAACTGCTGCAATGAACATGAAACCCGCCCAGAAAGTGGATTTCTACGGCGTTATGACAGTTCCTGCCAAGGCCGAAATGCCCAAGTTGATGATCAAGAGCAGCGATGACTTCGTGTTGCGCTATGACCTTAAAGACAAAGAGGGTATCAACAAAGTTAAGCCCTTACCTGTGGCTTATGCGGATCCGGCAGACCCCAGCGGGTATACGGCTCTTGAGAAGATTAAAGGCGCAGCGGGAACCAGCTATCCGGTCGGAATGTTCAGCTTTAAGTTCGACAAGGCTGAGTTGAGCTCTGCGACCAAAATGGGAGACAGCGAACTCTCTGAGGGCGAGAAGTTCTACGTGGTTACGATTAGCTTGAAAAACATCAGCGCGGTTGAGCAGTTCTTCCGATGGGATGTGATCGAAACGAATCTTGTTGATAGCGATGGCATTGCGCTCGGAGGCGCCTCCGATTTATTCCAGTCCAGCAAGGATAAATCATTCAGCAGCAATATTTCCACCGGCCAGGAGTTAACGCTCCGCTACATATTCAAGGTCACTGAAGACACCGATATCAAGACATTCACCGCCACCGCGGCAGGTGGCGGGCGAACGTTCGAATTTGACGTCAAATAGGTAAAGTCATTCGGCAAAGAATTGCCAAAAAGAGCAGGGAAGCCTAAGCCTCCCTGCTCTTTATTTCAAGTTGCTTCGGATGCATGCAACCGAAGCCCTGTGGGATCGCCCTGGAAATCTGTTCCAGGGCGCAGGTCATGCAACCAAAGATTGCGAAGATTTGATCTCAGCTGCGATTGAGTCTCTCGCGGGCTTCGATATTACCCGGGTCGATCTCTAGCGCGCGTCTATAGAATGCTGCCGCCTCATCGCTGACTCCCATCATTTCGCAAGCAACTCCGGCGTTTATGATCGCGCCGATGTAGTTCGGGTTCACATCCAACGCCTTTATAAACTCATTATAGGCTTTCTTAGGCTGCTTTATCGCCATCAGCGAGAGCCCCAACCAGTTGCTAATGTCAGGATAATTGTAGCCCAGGCTCAAAGCCTGTTCGAAAGACTCCACAGCGCTATCGTAATCGCCGGACCGATACAGCTTCTTGCCGACATTCAGATGGAATGAAATATCTTCAATGTTGGCAGTGGGCATTTCCTGGAAAAGCTGCAGCGCCCGACGGAAATCTCCACTCTTGTGAGCAGCCATACCCTCAGCGCAATCCTCGATGTCATAGCGCGGCTCAATCTCCACAGCGTGCGCAATATGCCCTGCGCCCGCCTTATACTCACCGCTCTGGTATGCCAACACACCGAGCATCAGAATCGCTTTGGCGTATTTCGGGTTTAGCTCAATCGAGGTCTCCAGCTCCACCATAGACTCATTGATGCTGCCGCAGTCAGCCAGCAATTGCGCAAGCGCAAAGTGCAAGTCCGGAAAATTCGGGTTCTGAACAATAGCTTCCCTGAGGTGACGCTCAGCATTTTCCAATGCGCCTTTGCTTACGTTTTCTTCAGCAAGCTGCGCATGTGATTGACCGATATAAAATCTGGCGAGTCTCGCCTCGGGACTATTCGACTCGGCTTCTTCCAAAACAGCCTCGAACGCCCTCACTGCATCAAGCAGCAGTCCCTGATCATAATATTCCAGACCTTTTGAGTAATTTGTGCTCAGTTCTCGTACTCCTATCATGCCGCCAATCGCTCCCATGTCAGACCTTTGCAGATCGTATTATGGAAATATCTGCGCGTTTGTCCACGTGACCTGATACACGCCCAAAGATAGTTCCTCTATCAAATATTATCGGCTGGCACGAGATTTAATTCACCCCAATCGGCAAAGAAACCTGAAACATTACTTGGTGCGAACACTGGCCGTATTATTCGTATTGAGCCCTGGGTGGACACGCGGGTCCACCTCTACAAGATGTTCGTGAACAGATCGGGCTAGTCCGGTTTCTCCGCCTCGACAGTCACTTTTCCGTTGCGCGCCTCGATGCTGTATAGTTTTCCACCAAAAGGAATATTGCGCAACACAAGCCGCTCGGCAAGACCTGTGTTAGCGCAAGGCAAGGGCGTGAAATCCTTGGCTGTGCCCACCAGCGCTTCGACGCCTATGAGCGGCAGCAGCGCGCCCCAGGTGTAATGCGGATGGTTTCCCGTATCGCCTGTGTCGCTGCGGTAATTCTCTCCGCATTGCCTCTTCGTGTTCCAGTTGCGCATGAACAGCAACACACTTTTTCGCGCAAACTCGGCGCGGAGCGCAGCGGGGGCGCAGCGCATCACGCCCTGCCACACAAGATAGTTTGCTGGCGGCCATACATGTCCGCGCCAGTAATTCTGCCCATGCCAAACTGGATCGTCAAACGCGACGGTCGGCAGAATCCATTCGCCCTTGAACTTATCTTCACGGTCAAGCCATTGCAGTGTGCGCGTGACGCGTTCTCCCTGCGCTGCCCCGCACATCAGCGGATAGAAATTCATCGGGGTCAGCCGCGTCAGAAATTCACCCATTCTTCCATCTTCGTTCCATTTTCGGCTGCAATAAATACCGAGGTCGTCGTTCCATAAAAGGTCGTTGATCCTCTTATTCATAGCGGCATGCTCGTCGCGGAACCGTTTGGCATCGACCTTCTTGCCAAGAGCATCGGCAATCAGCGCCAGATTTTCGGCATCGGTCGACCACAAGGCATTAAGGTCAACCGCATCGGCCATCATCGCCGTGCCTCGCATAGCGGCGCCGTCGAAATGCACTGTATCGTCCCAGCCGGTCTCGAGCAACGCAGCCCAAAACTCGCCATTAGCTGAGCCCCACTCAAGGAGCCCGTTATGGTTGCCATCGCGGTATTTCGGCCACCAGTCGTGCCATTTGACCAGGCGCGTGTAGACCTCGGCAAGAAATTTCTTATCAGGCCAGCGCTCATGCATCTTCCATACACACATAGCTGCAACCGGCGGCTGCGACCGACCGGTCGAGACATACTGATTATCAAACAGCCAGTGAGAAAAATTGCCTATCATGCCCTCGGGCGTCTGCAAAGAAAGCACAGCGCGCACAGTGTCGCGAGCGCCAGTTGGATCCTCAAGGCATGCGAGCGCGCCATTGAAAAAACTGTCCCAGCAAAAATATGGGCCGAGATCCGGATTGCCATCGATTGGGCTCTGATAGTAAATCCACCAGCCGCGGCCCACCACATGGGCGACTCGGGCGTTGTCACTGCTGTATATACGCGATGCATTCATGTTCTGCGCGATAGCGCCTGTGAAATCGCCCCAGTCGCCCTCGGCTCGCGTGCGGTGCGCTTGATAGGCATCTGAGGAAGCCTTCAACACCTTCAGCGACGCCTCAATGTCCGGCAGAGCGCCGACACCGGCAACAAACTTTGTCGGCGCATCAGGCGTCAACGCAAGCGTAACACTCGCATCTCCCGCGCCGCGCGCAGCGATCTCCGTTGGCTGAGGTAACACCCGCAGCGCGAAAGGCACATACAAGCCGCCAGGCGTGATACCCTGACCTGTAATGCCGTCCGGCGCGCTTTTATATATGGCGTGAAAGTGCGGCCAGGTGGCTGGCAGCCGCAGTGTAAGCCGCACGGCCTTGTCCGTTTCGAATGTGCCAACCACTGCTCCTTCACCCACGCGCCCCCAGGTGAACCGGATTGCAGCGCCTTCGTGCTTCAGCTCAGCCTGAACAAACGAGTAGTCAGGGGCTGTCTCAGCGGGCGTAACAAGCGCAACGTCCCGCTCATTATACGGGGTCTTGCCGCCTCGGCATTCCCAATCCGGGTCTATCAGAAAACCTGTCGCGTCATTGACTATGATGGCAATGCCGTAAGGCGCATGCGCGAAGTAGGTGCCAACCTTGATAGCATACGCTTTCTTGGTATCCGCACCCGAGAACTTGTTTGTGCTCATCGTTTTCCCTCTCCCAACGCTTAAAAAAGTTGTGTTCACTTTTGGCGCTTCAGCTTTTCCGTTAGGATAGGCTGCTGACACCGTCAAACACGTGCATAGCATTGTGATGATGTATAACTTAGTGATCATTCATTTCTCCAAACTGCTATTAGCATAGCTTGAGCATGCTTGAGTGTACCAAGGAAGTCTCCCATAATAACCAGGCTAGTTCCTGTGCAAGGCCCAAAACGGCATGCATGCAAGATGGGCACGCCGATTTGAGCGAGTCGGCCAGGGCGCTCAGTTCACGATAACCTGCACCGCAGTCTGGATCGTGACCGGGCCTAAAAGCCCAGACTCCTGCAGCGGATCGCCTTTTCGATAGAGCCGCCATTCAGCGAATGTAAACCGGCCGGACGGGCTGGGTTTGCCTTCTTCTAGCCATTTGGGCCATGATCTCAGAGTGCCGTCGCCATTGCGCTCACTGTCTTCTGGCAGTTGCTCATCACCTATCATTCGATTGATTGGAAGATTGGCCACTTTCACTTCCAAGTCATTCGCGCCAGCCTTTATGATGCCCGATATCTCCACCCTGTAAGGTGACTTCCAGGCAATACCCGCGCTCTTGCCGTTGAGTCTCACCTCGGCCATCACTGCCACTTTGCCCAAATCCAAAAACACTCTCGACTTTGCAGACCCGGAATATTTGAATGTGGTTCTGTAGACCGCCGTGCCGGAATAATACTTGATGCCTTCCTCAGAGCGCTTGCTCCAATCATCCAGCCTGGCAAACCCAGTCTTGCCCGGCCCACCCCACCTGGAATCAAAAGCGACCTGCCAGGGCCCGGCTATCTCCTTGGGGCGCGGTATGCTCGAAACATCCACAGACATCGTTTTGCCGGACGCCATCTTTACGGTGTATCTGCCCGGCTGCCATGCCTCAAGCGCCAGCGTGCCGCTGAGGTCTCGGTGAATATCGGCTGCGCGAACAATCAGACCCTTCGACGACGTCAAAGCAATCATATCGGTGTCCTTGCCGGTAGCAGTGAATTGCTTGCCGTCCACAGTGTAGTCTATGATGGCCGTCTTCACTATTCCAAATGCCGGGTCATCGCCATCTGCAAGCCTGGCGCCATCAAATTCGTATTGACCTCTGTCCAACATGACCTGCACCCTGGCTCGGACATCACGCGTGCGCTTCGGGTCGTCCAGCACACCATATACGGCTTTAACAACAGTTATCTTGGCGCCGCCGGCCTGCGTTAAGGCCTTCCCGTTGCGAGATATCCCCACAACCCTGTCCGCAACTCCCGTATGCTTTCGAAAAACGACAAACACAGAACCGCTCTGGTTCAGCGTCAGCGGCACGCTCGTGCAGCCACCCTTTTCACTGAACTGCGCAACCTGTTCGATATGGCCGGTTTCAGGGTCCCAGATTTCCGGTTCCATGCCCGAAACGCGAAATGTCCCGACGGCGCTCACCGGGTAAGAATGCGGGTTTGCCACGAAGTAGACTTCAGAATCGCCACAGGTCCGGTGGATGTAATGCAACGCAGAATCGCTCGCAAAATCGGGCGAAACACCCATCTTCGCGAGAGCCTCTTCAGGGCTCTGCTCGGTGACTTTCCCCGTCGCCGCAATCTCATCAGCCAGCTTTTTGACTTCGCTATCGCACTGCGGGTAACCCGACAAGCTGGGTGATTTGGCAGGCAGTTTGCCTACTACTGTCGCGCCCTGGTTCACCAGGTCTCTTATCTTGCTCAGCGTCTTTGGGGTCATCGAACGGGTATCTGGGAGCGCCAGAACGCGGTAGCTCATACCGTCAGGCAGCGCCAGTCGTCCATCTTTCACCTGCACCCGCGTCAAAAGAGCCTCTGCAGAGATGTTGTCGAAATCATACCCGCGTCTTTCGTGTCCACGGGGGCCTTGGGGAGCTTCCTCCGGATGCAGATAACAGATATCGGCCACAAATAGCCCCTGCCGCAGCATATAATGGCATCTGGAGAGGTACTCATGCCACGGCCCGGACATCTCCCACCAGGTTTGCGTGTGCTCGTAATGCACCCCCCACGGCCCCATACTCATTCCCGGCACGCGGTCAGGATTCGTCCACGGCTGCATGGCGTAACGGTGGAAAACGAAGCGGTTCACGCCATCGCACATAGCCTCGTCCCCAAGCGCCTTGATGGTTGCAGGATACTGCCGCCAGCGCTCTGCATCGGTGGACGTAAACGCCTCCGCACCCACGACGCGCTTGCCGTAGGTATGCGCGGCCGAGGACATCTCTTTGGCGGTTTCCATCATGGTCCTGTAGGGTTCCATCCAGAACTCGCACATGGGCTCATCTGCTCGGCCCGCGTAAGGCAGG
The DNA here is from genome assembly GCA_026392045.1 of Armatimonadota bacterium. Taxonomy (GTDB): domain Bacteria; phylum Armatimonadota; class UBA5829; order UBA5829; family UBA5829; genus JAMCYN01. Next base: position 14,338 of record JAPLCU010000118.1, on the reverse strand, counting down.
TCGGCGCACGGGCCGCCATAAGCTTCTATGGACAGCCGGACGCCGTATTTGTTGGCGAGATTGCGTGTGTGGCCAGCGTAGTTCTCGACGACCAGTTCGGAGATCATCTGCCGCAGGTCCCACAGAAACCGCTCGGACATCTCCAGGCTGCCCATAGCCCTGCCGGTCATCACCGGAAGCCACGGCAACGGGTCGTAACCACGGCGCTTTGTAAACTCCTCGCGCATCTTCGCGGTCCAGTTCTGCGCGCCGATTTCCCAGCTGTCGATATGAGTCGAAACCAACGACTTGCCCGCCAACGGGCCGACGTCGCTGATCAGTTTGGCCATCATTCCGTTGAACGCCGCCTCGCTGCCCTCTCTGCTGAGCTTGTCGCACTCCAGACCGCGACCCGTCGCCGGAGCAGGGCCATTTTGAGCGCCTGTGCTGGTGTGGCCGAAGCGCAAAATCGTCCACTTGCCTGCGGGGACATCCCAGACCAGCTTGCCGTCCTTGTCTAATTTAGCCGTCAGGTCCACGATCCGGCTGGAATCAATCAGCATTTCCGCAGGCAGCTTCGTGGACTCGGCCCCGCCGGGGAAACCGACGCCATAGCACGCCTTCATCCCTATATCCGGGATGCGATAGCTGCCTGCCACAGGTAAGGCAAGGACTTCAATATCCCGATAGAATCCGGCGATCGTCTCCGGCTGAGGCAGGTTACTCTCGAAATGCTGAGGGCCTTCGACCTCGGTCTCATTGCACACTACTTTCTGCATGGACTCCTCAGGTTTGATCCACGGGCCGCCGCTGCCGTTCCAGCCAGCGTCGTTGTTCATATTGACTTCCAGCCCCAGCCTATTTGCCTCGCTGACCACATACTTGAAGAGCTCACGCCACTTCGGTCCCATGAAATCCACCGGTCCGACGGGAGCGCCCTGGTCAACTTCCATTATCAGCACACCGCCGATACCTACACGTTTCATTGCTTGCAGGTCCGCGGTAATACCTTCACGAGTGATGTTGCCGTTCAGCCAGAACCAGTAAACCCACGGCCTGGCCGAAGCAGGCGGTGTGGCAAAGTTGGCCTCTAGAACGGATGGAACTGCGACCAACCCGCAAGTCAATGCGCCCAGTGAGGCGGCCAATGTGGCACAAGCGATAATGATCCTGTTTCTTTTCATTAATTACCTTTTCTTTCTATTACATACCCCAGTAATCGGTTACGTACGCTCGCTTAGTATTGGGCGGACTTACACTTTCTGTTGCGATCATTGATGCAGGCCGTTGTTGTTAACATAAATGCCAATCTTGATTCACTCATTACCAGTCACTAGACCAATGAAAATGGCGGTACCCAAAAGGGCGCCGCCATTTCAAACTGTAATGAGAAATTTGACCTTAGCTGGCCTTGCCAATCTTGAACATCTTGGTTCCGCAGGTCGGGCAGATGCCCTGGGTTGCTGGCTTACCATTCTTCATAGTAACAGGCGTAGCAGCCTTCATTTCTCTTTTGGCTTTGCACTTAACGCAATATGCCTCCATCCAACTTCACCTTCCTTTCATTTCCGTGGGAGCATGCATCTATGGCTGCCCCCTATGGAAGCATCTTCCACGCCCATCTCAACTATTCCTTCTTGCTAAGCCTCAAAAAAATAATATTTTTTTGATTTTATCTGTTTTTGGCCCAAAATAGTCCCATGAGGCCAAATTTCGGCCTCAATTGAGCTGTTTTGGCACAAAATACCGACAGCAAAAAATATGCGCCCTGGTTGGATTGGCGGCCTGCCTAATCGCCGTTTAGCATTGTGAATCGCCTGGGTAACCATTTCATAGGCACCTTCATTGCCCAAAGAGGTGATTACCATGTGGGAACTTGACCGCTCTTTGCTGTCGATGATAGAAAAAGAAATACCGACCCAGGAAACCACTGAGTTTCCATTGCCGCTAGCAGAAGATTGGGACAACATATTACGCAAAGCCGATAAGGCAGCAGATGTTATAGACAGACATCTGGATTTCGAGTCAAAGCTTCAGGGAAGAGAACTGAGACCAAATACTCTCTGCCCTGAGCAAAAGATCAGCCTGGTCAGCGATCTTGGGGTCGTCTGATACGCAAGAACCGCTGGCTATTGAATAATGATGGCGGTTCTAACGCTAATAAACAGGTGGGCTTGCCCACTTGCAGATGGTAGGTGCACGGTGAAAAAGCTAATTCCCGAGGCGCCGGATGTTTCTCCAAGCGTAGCAAACCGCGCCGCGAGGATCATTGAGAAGCACCTGAGAATACATCACGTAAACAGGGCAAAGGACCTGCCGGAGGACGCCAGGATAAGATTATATCGCGACCTGCGCTTCTTCTTCGACAGTGATTCTCAGCCTCCTGGCAAGGACGGGCAGAAATTCTCGATCCGTGCCGCGCTCTCGCGACTCTGGAGCAAAATCGAGGATTTTATAAGCGCAAGCGATATCACGGCCTTGTTCGGGGCGGTTGGTAATGTAACTTGGATCTCAACTGGCAAGTCGGCCACGCTGATCCTTGCGCCGCGGTGTAACGATTCTTCGTTCATGGGGGAGGGCTGCTAAGAAGGCCCTCCCTTGCCATTTCGTGGGATCGCCCTGGAAATCTGTTCCAGGGCGCGGGTATTGCGGAAATCCATTCCGCCAGTATAGCCTTGGCTGGTGAGGCGTCCCGATTTAATCGGGAGAAACGTGCGTCGGGGAACAGATTTCCCCGACGATCTTGGTCGGGAATGGTGCTTCGGGACGATCTTGGATTTCCCCGACGATCTTGAGATATCTGGCTCGGCGGGAGCCTCGCCCTCCCCTATACTATCTAGCTGTATTCCCTATCCCTTGCCAGCGCTGGTATAATGTTATGGCATCAGACTGCGCTGAAAGGGATTTGCACGTTGATTCAAGACTACGTAGAAAAAGCTATTAACAAAATACTGGGGACCAAAGAGATCGCGTTTAACATACCTCCCAAGCGGGAGTTCGGAGATTTCTCCACAGCGGTCTGCCTATCGCAGGCAAAAGTGCAGAAACGCGCTCCGCTGCAAATTGCAGAAGATTTGAAAACCGAGCTGGAAAAGGTGAAGCTGCCTTACGTAAGTGAAATCAGCGTTACCCCGCCCGGTTACCTCAATTTTAAGATCGACCACCCCAGCTACGTGAAGTCGATAATCGACCGCGTCAACAAAGAAGGTGATAAGTTCGGCAACACCAATGTAGGACGGGGCCGCAAGGTTCTTATTGAGCATACCAACGTCAATCCTAACAAAGCCATGCACATCGGCCACCTCAGAAATGCGATCATCGGCGATTCCGTTGTGCGAATGATGAGAAAGCTTGGCTATCATGTGGAAGCCTGCAACTATATCGACGACACCGGCGCGCAGGTTGCGGATGTGGTGGTGGCGATGCTATATATGGACGCACCTGTATATGATGGCAAATCGACTGATCTGAGCGCGATGTGGGCCAAATACGACGGCAGCCAGCCGTTTGATTATTGGTGCTGGGATGTTTACTCGCGAATCGCGCAGGCTTATGACTCGGACGCGGCCCTCAAGGCCAAGCGCGCCGAAGTATTGCACGCCGTGGAAGCCCAGGACAGCGCAGTTGCTGGCTTTGCCAAAGAGGTCGCAACCCGAATCGTGCATGCGCACCTGGCCACCGTCGCCCGGCTCAATGTCTATTACGATTTGCTCAACTGGGAATCCGATATCTTCCTGCGCGGCTTTTGGCGGACCGCTTTCGAGAAACTCAAAGCTGCAGGCGCGATTGTGTTCGAGATCGAAGGCCCGAATAAGGGCTGCTGGGTTGTAAGGTTCGGCAGGGGCGTTTTTAAGACGGACGAAGGTCTCAAGAGCGAGGACAAAGTGCTGGTTCGCTCCAATGGCACCGTCACCTACACAGGCAAGGACATCGCCTACCAAATGTGGAAATTCGGCGTGCTAGGCGTAGATTTCCTTTATAAGCTCTGGGAAGTGCAGGCGAACGGCGACTATCTTTGGACCACATCACCCTCGGGCGAAGACGCTAATAGTTTCGGCAATGCCGATAGGGTCATCAACGTCATAGATGTCAGGCAAAGCTACACCCAGCATATCGTGTATGATTGCCTCAAGAAGCTCGGTTTCAAGAAAGAAGCCAAAAACTCTATTCACCTGGACTATGAAGTGGTCGTTCTATCGAACAGCGCCGCTGCGGAGTTGGGAGTTGCAGTCGATGCCGAGGAGTCAGGTAATCAGGCGATGTCCGGGCGCAAGGGCGTGGGGGTCAAAGGCGATGATCTGCTCAACACACTGGTCAAGCGCCTATCTGAAAAGGTGAACAAAGAAGAGAATGCTAACCATCTGGCCGCAGCAGCTATAAGATATTTCATGAGCCGATTCTCCACGGGCAAGATCATAGTTTTCGATTTCGACGAAGCTCTGCGAACCACCGGAGACACCGGCGTCTACTGCGAATATGCGCATGCTCGAGCCTGCAGCATCCTTACCAAGGCCGTCAAGACCGGCGTTTCTTCGTTGAAAGCACAAAAAACTGGTGTGCAAATGCCAGAAAATATCACCATTCCCGAGGAAAATCTCATCAAAAAGATCGCCGAGCTGTCGAATGTGCTGAAACGCGCGGGCCAGGAACTCAGCCCAGCGCCGCTCGCACATTATGCTTTCGAACTGGCAACGGTATTCACGGATTTCTACGAAACACCGGATCCTGACGCCGAAAAGCAGGTGCCGTTCATAAAGATAGAGGATCCCATACTGCGCAATTATCGATTGGCGCTGGTGAACACGTTCAGGCAGACGATTGCCAACTGTCTGGATTCAATCGGAATCGTTCCTTTGGAGCGAATTTGATACTTAGGGCTGATTAACTAACGGTTGTTCGGGCGAAATCTCTGATCCGCCCGCATTGCTGAGCCTGAGATGATGCACAATCAAAACCCCGAAACAATGGGCAATCTATTTTGCCTCGCCCATCTCGGTTCTAACGGCTTCGCAAATGTCGTCAACTAACAAATCGAGCTGATCCTGGTCTGGACCTTCAGCCATAACTCTAATGAGCTTTTCGGTGCCTGACGGCCTTACGACCACACGACCGCCGTCGCCAAGCTTCTGCTCGGCATTCTTGATTGAGGCCATAATTCCTGGCTTGCTCTCCCAACCGTCGCGCTCGAGAACTCTAATGTTCACCAAGAGCTGCGGGAACTCCTGCATCTCACCCGCCAGCTCAGAAAGCTTCTTGCCGGTCTGCATCATAATAGAAAGCACCTGCAGCGCGGTGATCATACCGTCGCCGGTGGTGGTATAGTCTGAAAGAATAATATGACCGGACTTTTCTCCTCCGATAACAGCGCCGGACCTGCGCATCTCATCCGAGACATAACGGTCGCCCACAGCCGCCCGGAAAAGCTTCACTTTTTCCTTCTTCAGCGCCATCTCAAGGCCGATATTACTCATCACCGTCCCGACCACCGTGTTTACCGGCAAACCGCCGGTTCGAGCTTTGTTCAGCGCATAAATAGCCATGATATGATCGCCGTCAACTATACCGCCCTTCTCATCAGCCATTATCACGCGGTCAGCATCGCCATCAAAGGACATACCAGCGTCCGCGCCGCTCTGTTTAACCAGCAGCGCCATCTGCCCAGGATGCTGCGAGCCCGCGCCTTCATTGATGTTGATGCCATTGGGGGTGCAGTTGACGCATGTGGTGCGCGCGCCAAGTTCGTGGAAAATGCGGGGAGCAAGCTCGCTGGCCGCGCCGTTGGCGCAATCTATAACCAGATTCAAGCCCTGCAACGATGCTAAAGCCGCGCTCTTAACATGCTCAGCGTATTCCCAAATCAGCTCATGCTTGCGGTATACGTTCCCAACTTCAATACCCTGCGGCCTCGGAAAGCTGTCAAAATCATCGAGCATACTTTCCATCTCAGCTTCCACCGAATCATCGAGCTTAAAACCATCGGGGCCGAAGAACTTGATTCCATTGTCCTTGACAGGGTTGTGCGAAGCCGAAATTACCGCACCCGCCGCCGCCCTCTGCGACTTCATCGTTAAATAGGCAACGCCCGGAGTGGGTATGACTCCCGCCACAATCGCATCAACGCCCTGCGAGCAAATTCCCGCCACTAGCGCGCTTTCGAGTATGTCGCCCGATATTCTCGGGTCTCGACCCACCAGCACCGTCCTGTTTTGCTTGTGTTCGATTATTACATGAGCAGCCGTCGTCCCCAGCTTCAAAGCCAATAGCGGCGAAAGCTCAACATTAGCAAGACCACGAACCCCGTCCGTGCCAAAAAGCTTTTTCATCCTTCCCTCCCAAGAAAGCGACCGCCCCTGCTAGGACGGTCTTATATAATTAGTTGCTTCGGTATCCTGATGCCGAAGCCTTCCGCACGTGCGGTTTGTTTGTTTTGTTGCTTCGGTATCCTGATGCCGAAGCCTACCACGCGTACGGTTTGTTTCGGGATTTCCGTTCCGCTGACGCTCCACTCAAATCCCGAAACACCTTCCCTGTTCCCTATGGCGCAGGTGACGTAATATACACCGTCACCCTCACCTTACCGCGCTCAGCTGTCGTCACTCCATAAGGTAACCTGAGATCAACATCCTGCGTAATCGTCCCAGTTGCGTCGTTGACATATATCCGCTCGGTATCGATGGTAGTCACGTTGACAAGCGCCGCCGGTCTGCCTTGCAGCGTCACCATTAACGGCGTCACAGTCACCTTTGTTATCTTAGCCGGAAATTGCGGCATCCCGCTGATATCCGGACTCACAATCACTTTCTTGGAAGCCGGAACCTCGACAAGATCTACCTTAACATGGACCTTTTGGGGGATTAACTCTACGCCCGTCACCGGCACACCCCGCAAATCAACCGGCTGAATTGAGAAGCTGCCATCAATGGAACCCGTGGGAATTGGCCCAATGAAGACCACTTTCTTTACTCTGGAAACCTCAGACATTCTTCCCCTTATGGTCACGTTTGCGGGTGTAATAGCAAGATTGTTATAGGCATACCCCAACGGCGGCACCGAGGCAAACTCCACCGGTAAGCGCTTGTTATCTTTCATTTCGAGCTTAACATTGACCGTCTTGGGATTCACGATGATATCCAGAGAAGCGTTGGGCTTCTTCAATCGCGCTTGCACGCTCACAGCCTGCGTGCCCTCTCGCCATTCTCCGATTCCGGTCAGATCGGCCGTCACCGAAAGGTCCTCGCTGCCTATTTCGTCCACAGCAGATTTCGAGCCTTGCACCGTGACAATCGCATCCCTTACATCCAGCTCCGCCACATAGTTCTCAGCTTCGTTATTCACCATGATGGGCACTGGGATGGGCTTAGATATCTGAGGATTGCGCTCAGCATTGACAAATGACCACAGCGCCAGCGCCACAACCAACGCCATCAGTTTATAGCCAAGATTATGTCTGATCATCTCAGTTTGAACCTGGCCTTTCTGATGGTGCCGTTGACCTTTTTCGCCAGATCGGATTTATCTTCGTTTTTATCTGAAACTCCTGTTACTTTATAAAGCCACCTGGTAAGCGATTCTTCTCCAAGACCGCGATACAGCTTACCTTCCAACGCCAGCGATATCGTTCCGGTTTCCTCTGAAACCACAACCACCGCCGCGTCGCTTTCCTCGGCCACACCCAAAGCCGCCTTGTGCCTGGTGTGTATCATAGTGCCCACATGCGCTCTCTCGCTGAGCGGCAAAGTGCAGCCTGCCGCCATCAACCGCGTGCCTCTCACAATCACCGCGCCATCATGGAGCGGACTGCCGGGATTGAATATCGAGCCGAGAAGCTCCTCGCTCACGCTGGAATCCAGCCTGGTGCCGGTCGCTGCGATATCATCGAGCGCGCCTTCCCGCTGGATCACAATCAGCGCGCCGATTTTTCTCTCAGACATCTTGCAGGTGGCTTTCACTATGGAATGAATCACGGTGGTGACGTCATCTTTGGGTGTCCCTGCGAACATAGTCACCCAACCTGCGCCTCTGCCCATATTCTCCAACATATGCCGCAGTTCGGGATAAAACAGTATGACAATAGCCACAGGGCCTAAGGGCAGCACCCATTGCAGAAGCAAATTGAGAGTGTAAAGGTGTAAGCGTTCAGTCACAAAGACGAGGAGTAAAAACACCACCAGACCGATGATAATCTGCCAGGCTCGTGTTCGCTTTGAAAGCAGAATGAGCTGGTAGATGACAACGGCCACAAGGATGACGTCAAAAGCCGAGGACAGAATGTTCATCCATTCTGCACTGGCGAAATCCTTTTGCCAAGTCGATAAGAAGTCCAATTTCTCTTTTCCGAGGCGCCTGAGACCAATAAATATGCGCCGGTTTTATTACACTTAGTATAACACTAGCCTCAGAGCACGGTCAAGGAAATTTGAATAGAAAAGAGTTGGTTGTATGCTTAGTATATGATGTTCCTCCAATAATCGGTCAATTCTTTACGGGTTGGGCTGCGGCTGCCTTCTGATCGGCGAGCGCCTGCGACAGTTCCTTTGTGCGTTTGGGCGAGAAGAACGGCAGGGCGTTCGGGCCATCGATTGGCAAAGATATTTTGCTTCGCGCATCCCCGCCCTCAATCAGAATGTAGTAATTGAGACGCTTGGCAAACCCCGCCGGAATCTTTATCGGCTTATCCCTTTCGGTTCTCAACTCATCGGTGCTGCTCTTGGAGATTGAGGGCGACGGATTGGGGGGCGCCCAGGGCTCGCTTGTCTTGAGGCGCATTACCAGGGTGGGCAACACGGCGGGGTCCAATACCCGATTCCAGTCGGAGGCAGCGCCACCTGCGGGCTCATCAGAGTTAAATACTCCTAAGTGGAAAAGGGCGTCGGAATCAAGGTTCTTCTTTATGTTGTCTTTGAGCATCCCGGCGATGACCTTAGGGTCGTAACGATTCAGCGGCAGGCCGGCATTGCTTCTTGCCAGCCCCTTTTCCCACGGCGAGAGCGAACTGTAGAAAGACCATATCGCCTTGCACCTGGATTGACATGGCGCCTGAGATGCGAGTCCCTGTAACGTCTCGCCGCTGCACCACTTCAACACGGCCATCTCCGGGAACCCCGCAAGCTCGGTCGCATCGTCAAGATCGACCCCATCTCCATTAGCCTTCGCGGTCAGACCGTCGATCAGGCGCTGAGGTATCAGGTTTCGCAGCTCCTGCATCCAATTGGAATTGACACCTATCAGGGCCTTCGACTCGCCGTGCACCCACCAGCGCGCGCTGAGCCCCACCACTCGCAAAGCCTCTTGAACAGTCGATTCCTTGCCAAAAGACGCAGCTATATCGCGCTCCCTGCAAACAGTCTCGAAGTCCTCGCAGACGATGGTCAGGTTCAAGGCTTTCGAAAGAGCGATCAGGGCATCGCCGCTGAACTTGGGCTTGCCGTCGGCTTCTAACTTGACAGTTACCTTCTGGGCAGCCTCCGGCGAATCCCACATCCCCTTCGCGCCGCTCAACTGGTCCATTTCGGGCAGAGAGGGATAAGTGGGCTGCTTCGGAAGCGTGGAGGGATCCATGTTGGCTAGCACAATATCGGCCAGACTGGATGTAGTGTCGCGTGATATCCGCATCATGAGCCTGCCGGCTGGTCCGGAAGCGGGGACCACGCCGGTCATCATTATGCCCCTGCCCTCGAGATTCAAACCCAATCGCGCATCCTGTAGTTCATCGGTCGTAGCGGGTTCTATCATTCTCGAATCCGAGCTCAAGAACATCCTGCCAGAGTTTTGGCGGTTGACGTAGAGCTTATCCGCCGACCTGAAAAAGGCGAGCAGGGCTGGACGCAGACCCGCCGGGGCCGTGCGCGGAGTCAGTATCAACTGGTCCCCCGATAGGATCGAATTTCTCGTGTCGGCGTCCATCGCCGACAGCAGCTTGGAAATCTCGATCTGGGTTGCCGTTATGTCCGACCAATCCAGGTCGGCGTCCTTCGGCGCCTTGATGTCGGACGGCGGGATGTCCTTGAGGCGGCAGGCCGCGTCCAGTGACCACTTAGCATGCGCTTTTTCGAAGTTGTCCACTGCCGCCTGGTAGTCGTCGGACGCCTTCTGGAGCTTCGCGTTGCGCACAACCCTGTAGAACTTACGCTTCTCGGTCTTTACCTCGACAAGAGATGTCTGCGTGGCATAAGTGACGAATTTCAGCAGCTTTCTTGCGGGGATGTCTCTAGCCGCGACAGTTACGGGTATGTCCCTTGCACGCCAGTCCTCCGAGCTCTTGCCGCAATAGATCGTCGCTCCGGTCACGCGAGCGATCTCAGCTATGACTTGATGCAGCCTCACACCGGACGCGTCGTAAGTGATCTTCACGTCAAGTCTCGCGTCCGCCGCGGCGACCGGCGGCTGGGGCGTGACGACCTTCTTAACAACGTTCGGATCGACAGTCACCTTGCCGACAGCAAGCGCATGCGATACCGCAAACATCGATATTACAACAACCAATAAAACCAATAGATTATTTTTCATATTGTTCCTCTGATATAGATTTTGCCTGCGCCTACTTGTTCGCCGCCTCGCTCTGCTTTTTCAAAGCTTCGGCAAGCTGTTTCTCTCTTTCGGGCAAGAAGTATGGCAGATTGTAGCCGCCATCGACCCTCAAGGAAATTTTCTCTTTGCCAACAAAACCCTCAATCATCAAAGTGCAGTTATGCCGTTTGGCAAACCCCACAAGAATATTCATCTCGCTCCGTTTGTCTGAAATCGAGCTCTCAGCCGACAGGAAAAGTCCGCTTGACGCTTCATTGATTTCAATACGCAATACCAGGCTTGGGAGCACGGACGGATCAGCCAACCGTTTCCACGAGGGTTCGGGTGAATCCGGCTGATACATAGCGGCGCTATCAGTCCTTGCTCTTTCTTTGAGCCATTCCAATATGGGCTTAAGATCATAGTTTCCGATCGCGATGCCGTCCTTGCTCTTTGCAAGCGCTTTATTGCTTGCCGATAGAGAATCATAAAACATCCAAATCTGCCTGTTTTCCGGCTGAGTAAATGGGTAATACTGAAGATTTGGAAAATTCTTGTGGTTGACCCAGGAAGACACCGCTTCTGATGTGAAAACAGATAGAGAAGCAAGGTCATCCAAATCAATGCCATCGCCATTTCCTTTGTTGGTCAGATTATCAATAATACGCTCCGGCATCAAATTCCTGTGTTGAGTTGGCCATGAATATTCATAACCAACCAGCGCTTTTTCTTTGCCGTCCGCCAACCAGTTTACACTTAAAGCCCGCTGCAGTGCATTTACAATGGTCGACTCGCTGGTAAAAGAGCTTCTAAGGTCATTATCCTCTCGATGTGTCTGGAAATCCTCGCAAACGATGCTCATTCCGGTCTCTTTAGAGAGAGCAATCAAAGCCTCCGCAGAATACACAGGCTTTTTATCTTTAGTCTCTTCAAACTTCAGAGTCACCTTCTTTTGAAGGTCCTCCCCTTCCCAAAGCGATTTCAAATCCTTATTGGATGGCTCCATTTTTGGGTCTTTTGGGTAAGTCGGCTCTTTGGGTAAACTCAAACGCCCTTTGTTGTTTGATGAAGTTGTGTAAGCGATCTGGCTTACGGAATCATACGATGATCGATTACTATAGTATTCGTCTTCCTGCACGCGAATCATGCCGTTTATGGTGATGTCCTTGTTGTTCATAATAAGCCTGAGGCGCGCATCCTCAAGCTCACCGGATGTAGCGGGCTTCCCGTTACGTATTCTAATGCTAGTGCGGAGGTCAAGAGAACTGTCGCTGCTGTAGCTAATGTAGCTCATGTCCTTTATGTCATTTATGCTTTTGGCATCAGCAACTCTGAGATAGCCCAGAATAATCTCCCGCAATCCGGCAGGGGCTGTCCGAGGTGAGAGAATGAGCGCCTCTCCGGCTAATATCCGAGCTTTGGTATCAGAATCCAAAGCTGCCAACAACTTGGACGCCTCTCTTTGAGTTGCCATAGAAAATCCCCAATCCGGAGAAACGCCCTGCGGCGGTTTGATCTCCGAGACTGGAATATCTTTTAGCTTGCACGCCGCCTCAAGCGACCACTTCAACCGCGCCGTTTTATAATCTTCAAGCGCTTTCTCGTAGTCATCAAGCATCTTCTGCAGCCTGGCATCCCGTTTGATTCTGTATATAATCCCTTTATCGGTCTTTGTTTCCTTGAGATAAGTGTGGGTGCTGAAAAGCAGATACTCAAGCAGTTTTCTGAGCGTGATCTCTCGGGCAGCCACAGTAACCGGAATATCCCGCACGCGCCAATCATCCGGGCTGCTGCCGCAGAATATGGTAATGCCGCTCTTTTCGGCGATAGTTGCCACCACGTCATGCAGCCGAGCATTAGGCGCATCGAATGTAATTTTCTGGTCAAACCGCTTATCAGCCGCCCCAACCGCAACAGGCGCAGGCGCTACCACCTTCGGCGCAGCGTTCGGATCGACAGTCACCTTGCCTACAGCAAGCGCATGCGATACCGCAAACATCGATAATACAACAACCAATAAAAGCCAAAAATTATTTTTCATATTGTTCCTCTGATATCAGTTTTCGCTATGCGTCAGCTAATTCCTGCATACCCTCATATAATTAGACTACACCAGCAGCCAAAATGTGACATCTAATTTGAGAATTATTTTCAACCCACCAATCAAGCTTCTGCAACTCTGTCTATCATGCATTTTCCTTCGCAGTTACAAGGCTTGCTTAACTGGTCTGGACGGTTGTCTGATTCTCATTAACCGCTTCCCATCCGAATCCGGTCAATGGTCTTCCAGTATTCTACAAGCCGGACTCGCCCCAGATCGGTTATCCGATAAGCAGTGTGCGGCATCTTGTTCAGGAAGCTCTTCTCAATTGTTATATAACCTGCCGCTTCGAGCTTGGATGTATGCACCGACAGGTTACCTTTGCTCAATTTGAGTGTATTCACCAGGAACGTGAAGTCGGCCTCTTCCAGACCTGACAGCAACATCAATATCCTGAGCCGCGTTGGCTGGTGAATGACATCGTCAAGCATCTCCATTGTCTTCACCTTTTTCATCAGCTTCCGTGAATTGGGCTGCTGTTTCAAGCGCGGCAATCCTGAGCCTGAGAAGTGCGTATCTGCTGTAAATGTGCATGGCTATCACCGTCAGCATCGCATAGACGAAAAGCGGCACAAAGACGTCAAGGTAGCTAACACCAAACACCGGAATGCGCGCACCAGCCAGCGCCAATACCGCATGCATCGCATAGAGCACAGGTAAGAGCAGCCCCAGCCACTTCGGATTGCCCGGGCCCACAAGAATCAGCACGATGAGGGCAGGAACGATGACCGCGGCCATGGCAGGCTGAGTATATGCGGGGGACACCTTAAGCACATGCAGATAAACAAACATCAGTAACCACGGCCCGGCACCCATGGAAACCATAATCGCATAACCTGTTAGGCGCCCATGTGAAGCTCTCTGGCTCGGGTGTGTGGGAACTGCATTCCCTTCTTGCCGATAGAGTCTTTCAGTGAAACTCTGAAATGCCCGAGAAACGCGGCCCGTAACGATCATCCACAGCATCGCCGCCCCGATGCTGCCGTTGATAACGATGGACAAGATGACCATGAGAGGGTTGTGAGACTCCGTTAAGAGCAAAGTGAGGCCGCAAAGCGCCATAATGACGATTTGCAAACCAACAATCCAGAGAACAATGTGTAATGTCCTGTTGCGCGCGTAACGCTCGGCCCATAGCGGGAGCTCACTGCGTGGCTCATCCGCTGAGTTCTGATGTCTTGCCATGATCCATACCTCCTGTCGGGGTATATTGATATCTTCCCCGACCATTATCTATAGTTTACCACACAAACTAGTTTGTGTCAACAACTATTGAACATATTTTTGGGGTATTTTGCACCAGTTGAATTTCTCGCTTTTTTTCCAATCCCACAAGACTGAACTCTCTCAAATGTAAAACTAAAACCGGGCGGGTCCATCACAGACCCGCCCGGCATTATTTCTAGTTGCTTCGGTATCCTGATGCCGAAGCCGCGACCGCAGGTCGCGAGTCCCTGGATTCCCGCCTTCGCCGGAATGACATGATCTGAAAGCTTATCATACTGCTCATCCTTCGAGAGCCTGCTATGTAAGAGTCAATCAATATCTACCCTTGCTGACGTATTTTTTGCGTAACATATTATTGGCTGGCTCCACAGGAACACAACCTGACTAGCGCGCTATTTTTTTCATGTCTTCTGGCTTTGCCGTACACCCGCTGCACCATATACACATCAAGACCAAGGCTATCTGCTATACGTGGCATTCCTCAAGGGAATCTCACTAATTGGATGATCCGTCTTTGGTCATTGT